>JBDRMR010000083.1:0-2645 GCA_043812035.1 Candidatus Omnitrophota bacterium | reverse complement strand
GGCTCTTCTTTGCCGTAGTATCTGTATTTGTATTTATAATAGTAGGGGTAGGGCACGATGGCTTCGGTCTGGGGCTGGGTGTGGTTCAGGATTACTCCGGAGATTTTCCCGCCCATAGATTCCAGCTGAGTTTTGGCGCGCATAAGGGCGTCGCGGCTGGTCCGCCCAATCTCATATACGATGACCGTAGAATCTAACTTGGGCGCCAGAAGGCTGGCGTCGGTTACCGGGAGCACAGGGGGCGAATCAAAGAGGATAACGTCGAATCTGCGTTTAAATTCCTCTATCAACGAATCCAGCTCCTTTGATTCTAAAACCTCAGCCGGGTTAAAAGGCAGCTTTCCGCTGGTAAGAATCCAGATATTATCTATACCAGGAGGCCTGGCTATTATCTCATCAATTTTCATCTCCCCCAGCATAATATCGGCGACGCTTCTTAGCGCCTGCTCCAGCGTTACAGTGCCGTTAAGGAGTTCGCTAAAGCCCGGCTCTCTATCGATGCCAAAGGTCTTAGCCAGGGCAGGGCGCCTTAAATCCGAGGATATCAAAAGAGTCTTTGCTCCGGTTTGCGCTATAGCGATGCCTAAGTTGGTCATAATTGTGGTTTTTCCTTCTCGAGGGCCTGAACTGGTAATGAGAATGGTTTTTTTGGAGGGGTTGAGTTTTAGGTTGGTGCGGATGTTGCGAAACGCCTCGGCTGCGGGCGAGCTTGGTAGATAATGGGTAACTAAACGCGCGGACCTCTCTTCTTCTTCGCTTTTCCTGGGCGTGGGCAGCATCCTGCCTGTTAACCTAAGAAATATCCCCCGCGTTTTATCAACTTTCTCTCCGATAGAAGGAACTACGCCTAAAACCGGAAGCTTAACCACTGCCTCTACGTCTTCCATAGTGCCGATTGAAGTATCCAGGGTTTCCTTCACAAAAGCGAAGGCAATTCCTAAAATCAACCCCATCATTCCGCCGACCAAGATTCCGATTTGTTTATTGACAGAAATAGGCGCGGTTGGCAGAACAGCAGGGTCAACTATGGTGATATCGGGAACCTTTTCGGCTTCAGAAATGCGCGCCTCCTCGAGTTTCTCCTTGAGCATAGCGTAGAGCTTCTTGTTAACTTCAACCTCGCGACTTAAGCGGGCATATTCAAGCTCTTGCTCAGAAAAACCCTCGGTTTGTTTCTCCATCTCTTGAATCTGCTCTCTAAGCTGGATAATGCGGGGGTGCTTTTCAGTATATTTTTGCAGTAATTCGCTGAGCTGGAATTCAAGCTCAATTAGCTTTTTCTGTATCGGCTCAGCTAATCTTACACTCTTGACCTCATCGCCGAATTGCCTTAGGCGCTCCTCAGTTTGTTTTAATCGGCCTTCCAAAGAAGCCAATTGCTCCTCAATGAATTGCCGCGTATGGCGTGCTTGCTTTGTTTTCTCCAGCAGATTTTCTTCTATATATACCTCTGCTACGGTATTAGCTAAATCCATTGCCTCTTTGGGAGTATCAGCTGTAGATACAATGCGGATTATATTTGTTCGCTCTATTCTTTCGGTTTCAATGCTGCCTTGCACTCTGCTCACGGCCTTGTTAACCTCTGGCAGCGGCGAGTCCTCATTAATCATCCCCAGGCGCAAAGCCACCTTTTTCATAATTGAATATCCCCTGATTATCTTTGCCTGAGATTCCATTGTGTCTGCCGGCGTATAAATAATCCATTCGGTAAGCAGGCCGGCAATGGTCTTTCGCTCCTCAATTTTGACTGTCGCGCTTGCCTTGTAATATACCGGTTGTTTGGAAAGATAAGCGATAACGAGAACCATAACGGCGATGAATGTTATAATTATGCTCAGCTTTCTCTTGTGGAAGATTCTCAGGTAATCTCTTAGGTTTAATTCGTATTGCGGCAAAATCGCCTCCTTTTCTTCATTAAACATAGCATAGAATAAAAAATTTAGCAAGCCAAAATTTATCCGGGAGATTAAAGCTAAGCTTGACGCAACATACATTTTTTGTTAAACTGTAAGTCATCCTTTGTGATATTCCAATAGGGAGCTAACTCTATGAATTATATAGAAGTAGAACATGTTACCAAAGATTTTATTCCTCCTCTTTCGTTTGGCAAATTGCTAAGGTTGGATTTCAGGCACAGACAGCCGGTCCGGGCGCTTGAAAACCTCTCTTTTTCGCTTAATAAGGGAGAGATTATCGGTGTGCTCGGCCCGAACGGAGCGGGCAAAACAACCCTGCTTAAGATAATCTCGACCTTAATCCTGCCGGATAAAGGCACGGTTACTGTAAGCGGTTTTCAAGTCGGCAGAAATGATAATGAGATTAAATCGCTTATCGGGCTGGTTGCCCCCGGAGAAAGAAGTTTCTATTGGCGATTAAGCGGCAGGCAGAATCTGGAGTTCTTTGCGGCAATGTACGGATTGAACAAAAAAGAGGCAAAAAAGAAAGTTGAGGAGCTATTTTCGGTATTGAAGATAGATTATAAAGAACAGGACAGGCGTTTTGACTCTTATTCGAGCGGGATGAAACAAAAGTTTGCTTTAATCCGGTCGTTGCTTAACGACCCTGATGTGCTTTTATTTGACGAGCCGACAAAAAGCCTTGACTACGCAGCTGCTTTGGAATTCAGGAATTTTATAAAAAACGAG
>JBDRMR010000082.1:0-13889 GCA_043812035.1 Candidatus Omnitrophota bacterium | reverse complement strand
TTCCTTCTTTTAATTCAGAACGAACTTTGATTTTATCGCTATCTCCTTTTAGAAGAAAAACAAAGCCTACATGCACCTGCCCAACAGAATCTGAATCATCATTTAAAATACCAATCGGCTCAATTTTAAAATCACCTGAATATTCAACTTCTTCCGCAAACTCACGCCTTGCCCAATCAAAAATACTTTTTTCGGCAATATCTTCTTGTCGAATATGTCCACCAATACCCAATGAATATTTATCGCGCAAACGCGCCTCGCTAGAATCACTCTTGCGTCGCATTAGAAAGAATTTGTCTTGAAAATTAAAAACTAGATATGGAATGATTTGCTTATAACTTGAATCTGTTTCAACCTTTGATCGCCACAAAAACTCTTTGTGTTCTTCTATCAAATTTTGGTAATGCTCAAAATCAACAGCTTCAATCCCTTGAATAACTTTATTTGCAAAAAGCTTTTCGCGGGCAACCACCAATATTTTTTCATCTTCTTTTTTTATAAACACTTTTTCATCTTGAGCATTTTTTGCATTTTGCTGCTGCATCCTTACCCCTAAACACAAAGAGAATTCAAAAAAGTACATTTCAATGTTTAAAAACAAAAGTGATTATAAATTATCAGCCAAAAATTGCAACCATAAGCTATCTTTGGCAAAATCTGTTTTAACATATGAAGTGTCAATTCGACCATATGGGAAATAAATAGACAATCCTTTAGCCGCTGTAAAGTTACTTCCCGTAGTATTTGCAACAACAGAGTTTTCAATTATTTTCATCGCAAGTTGCAAAGATTCTCTAAGCTCTCCAACCTCTTTTAAAAACGGCTGATTGTTTTTTACTTTTTTTGCAGAGTTCGATTGTTGTTTATCTTTATCCAATTTTGTTTTAGGCCTTTTATCCAGATTTGTTAAATCCTTAACTTCTATCGTTTTATATTGATCTTCTAAAACTTTATGCAAACTAGAATAAAAAGAATGAAGATCAATATAACTTCTTGTACTAAACTGTACAGCCTGTTTTCTTGCCATTTTTACTGCTTCTTTTATTCCATTTCTATCATGTTTTTTACATGAATCTATCTTACAAACAATCTGATCAATACTATCTTTTATATGACCCATATTTTCCAAAGAAATCGCTGACTGCGTATAAAACCTTATTTTATCCTTATAATAATTTTGATATGCAAGCACTATCCCTTTTGTTAATTGAGCAGGGGTGATATTTCCCATACTGCTAAGTCCCTGCATTATGGTAAAATAATCCCATCCATAAGCAAGCTCCACCTCTTGAGAGGCTACCATGTAATTTGCATATTCTCTTGCTTGATAACCAACTTCAACCATTGCCATTAAACAGGCATCCATTCCTAAAATATCTATTTTCTTATTATTCAATACATTCGTTTTAATTTGACGTAATGCCTCCACTAATTGCTGATTATTCATATAAGTCCTGCTGTTTTCATTAAAAAGTATTCCCCTATGATCTGCAGTCAACTGAGTAATTCCATCAATTTCTGTTCTAGGATTATTTTGAGCAACCTTTGAGTTAAAACTTAAACCATGCCCCCCCCAAACAGGATCCAATATTCCAACCCCGTGATTCCATAAACAGCTTGGCCCCGCACCTTTTGCTTACTTTTAATCTCTGGAGCGAGCGAGGGGAATCGTCCCGCACCTTTTACTTAACATTTATATAAAGCGAGGGACGGGAATCGAACCCGCAACGTCAAGCTTGGGAAGCTTGCATTCTGCCACTGAATTACCCTCGCAATAAAATCTTTTAAAAAGGTGCGGGGCTACCACTGAACTACGCTCGCGCAAACATTTTTAAAAGGTGCGGGGTGCCGTTGAATTACACCCGCAATCCTTTATTAAAGTCCCTTCGTATAGAGAGTTTGCTAAGTTTCAGCGCGCAATACTCGCCGCACATTGTGCAGACGTCTGCGGAGCGAAGATTTTGCGCACTGCAGTAACGCTTTGATTTTTCCGGGTCAACCGATAGCTTGATTTGTCTCTTCCAATTGCGCTTCCCTCGCGCAATGGACATTTCTTTATCCCAATCCAGAGCGGATTTTATACCTTTTACCAAGTCAGCCGCATGGGCCGCAATTCTGGAAGCAACTACTCCTTCTTTTACGTCTTCGGCCGAAGGAAGTCTTAAGTGCTCCGAGGGAGTTACAAAACATAAGAAATCCGCCCCATAGCTCGCCGCAATCGCTCCTCCGATAGCGGAAGTGATATGGTCCCAGCCGCTTCCTACGTCGGTTACCAGCGGCCCCAATACGTAAAAAGGCGCGCCGGAGCAAACCCTTTTCTCCAGCAGGACACTATCTTTTATTTGGTCCAGAGGGACATGCCCGGGGCCCTCGATTATTACCTGAACGGACGCCTTGCGCGCGCGCTCGGCCAATTCCCCCAAAGTGTATAATTCGGCATTCTGAGCTTCGTCGTTCGCGTCAAAGATTGAACCCGGCCTTAAGCCGTCGCCCAAGCTTAAAGCGATATCGTGCCGGCGGGCAATTTCTAAAACCCGGTCGAAATGTTCAAAAAAGGGATTTTCCCGGAGGCGTTTGCTCATCCAGCATGCCAGAATTGCCCCGCCGCGGCTTACGATGCCGGTTACGCGCTTGCCCTTTTTCGTAAGAACGGACAGATTTTTTCGGGTTACTCCGGCGTGAATCGTAAAGAAATCCACCCCGTCGGAAGCCTGCTGCTCGAGGATTTCGAATATGCTCTCTGTTTCCATCTTCAAAAACGAGCCGCATTTCCTTTCTGCGGCTACGGCCGCTTCATAAATCGGCACCGTGCCTACGGGCACAATGCTGTGCCTGATTATCTCCCTCCTTATTTTGCTTAAATTACCTCCGACGCTTAAGTCCATAACCGTATCCGCGCCGTATTTTATGGCAACCGCCAATTTTTCCAATTCGGTTTTTATCCGGGGTTTATAAGGGGAGGTGCCGAGGTTGGCATTTACCTTGGTGGTGAGCCCCTGGCCAACTGCGCAGGGTCTGGGTATTTGCCTTTTCCTATTATGGAGAATAACTATCCTTCCCTGAGAGACTCTCTTGCGGATAGTTTCTACGTCCAAGCCTTCGCGCTTGGAAATATATTTCATTTCAGGAGAGTATTCTTTATTTTTGGCTAATTCAATCTGGGTCATCGTTTATCTTGTTTCTTAATTCGAATATCGCTTTCTTAACGTTTTTAGCGCGGCAAATTGCCCTGCACACCGCGAATCTTTTCGCTCCGTAAGACATAGCCGTTTTAATATTCCCTTTATCGATGCCGCCTATAGCGAAACTGGGGATGCTTATCTTTTGATTGACCGCCCTCAATAAGTTTAAATTTATCGGCACCAAGTCCGGCTTGGTCGGCGTCTTGAAAACAGGCCCGATACCGATATAATCCGCGCCCTCGGATTGTGCCTTTAGCGCTTGGGCAAGATTATGGCAGGAAACCCCGAGTATTTTATTTTTTCCCAGAAGCCTTCTTGCCGCTTCCAGAGTCAAATCGGATTGTCCTAAATGCAATCCGTCGGCGTCGGCTAAAAGAGCTATGTCGGGGCGGTTATTAACGATATAAATAATACCGTGTTTCCAAGACAGTCGTCTTATGATTTCGGCGTCTTTAAGGAATTCACGGTCGCACGCTGCGTTTTCTCTCAGCTGAACTATATCTATTTCTCCCCTGCCGAGCCGGCCGAATGTTTTAACGGCGTTTCTTCCCGGGCAAGCATTCTTGTCCAGAATCAGATAAAGCCGAGAATTTAACAGTGACTTTTTTTTCGATTTCATAGGAGCGGTAGCGTATGTTTTTCAATTTAACGGCCGCGCTTTTGTCAATGAGCTTATAAAATTCTTCCAAAACCCGGATGGATTCCTTTGTCCTTTGCATATTGGCAAAAAAGATATCCTGCCAATTTTCTCTTTTTAGCTCTCCGGATAAAATTTTCCGGCCTACGTCAGCCCGGCTGTTGCGTTGTTCCATAAATTTGCGGCGCATCAGCACGCCGGCGGAATCGACGAGCTGATGGCGGATGCCTTTAAATTGAGCGGTTAATTTTCCGTCGTTTAAGATAAAGCGGACAACCTCTTCGCAAACCCGCATTCCTTCAGCTGCGCGGTTAAGGTTGGCATCCAGGATACGGTATATCGATTCCTTAGAAAGTTTTTTCAATCCTGTTTATGATTTTGCTGCTCGATTGCCCTTTAATATAAGGCAATGTCATTATGCGCCCGCCGTAAGACTCGACTACTTCCTTGCCGACGATTTTGTTTTTGCTCCAATCCTTGCCCTTGAACAAAATATCCGGCTTCAACAATTTGATAATCTTCAACGGAGTGTCCTGTTCGAAATAAGTTACGAAGTCTACGCTCTCCAGGGCGGCGACAGCCCACATTCTGTCTTTTAATTTTATAACCGGCCTGCCCCTGCCTTTTATTCTTTTCACAGAGCCGTCGGAGTTGACCGCTACTATTAGGACGTCGGCCAATTTCTTTGCCTCCTGAAGGTAGCTGACGTGTCCGGAATGCAGAATGTCAAAACAACCGTTTGTAAACGCTATTGTCTTGCCTTGTTTTTTCAATCCGGGAATTATCTTTTTTAATGCTCCGGCAGTTTTTATCTTTTTTTGAATTAAACGCACAGTCTCTCCTCGGCCAATTCGCAGATAACGTGGCCGACGGTAATATGGGCTTCTTGAATCCTCGCGGTAACATTTGAGGGAACCATCAAAGAGATGTCAGCGATTTTTGCCAAAACGCCCCCTTTTCCTCCGGTTAAACCAACGGTTATAAGTCCCTGCTGTTTGGCCTGTTCGATTCCGCGGATAACGTTTTTTGCTTTTCCGCTCGTGGATATTCCCACGGCTACGTCGCCTTTGTTTCCCAGCGCCTCAATCTGTTTCGCAAAAATTACTTCATAGCCGTAGTCGTTCGCCAGGGAGGTAATTATCGAGGTATCGGTCGTAAGAGCTATGGCCGAAAGCGCCTTTCTGTCCTTTTTAAACCTGCCGACAAATTCAGCCGCAAGATGCTGGCTGTCCGCCGCGCTGCCGCCGTTGCCGAAGAAAATTACCTTCCCTCCTTTACTTAAGCAGTCAATAATGCATTTGGCTATAGCGATTATTTCGCTTATGCTGGTACGCATCAACTCTTCCTTGATTTGGATACTTTCCAATATTTTGTCTTTGATTTGGTCCCGCACGGACTTACCTCCTTTGGTCTTAAAGGTATCTTTCCGGAGCAGCGGCAATTTCTTTAAATTTCGGAACGTAGGTTTCCGGCACCGCCCGGCCGAAACATATGCCCAACTCCTCAAAGAGAGCTACTTGTTTTAAGTCCACGTGCCTCTGCTTTATGGCCTCGTCTATCTTCATATAGCGGACCTCTTCGCCCGCTACGTTTACCACCGTAACTCCGGTTACGCCTTTTTTAAGCAGCAAAACTGCGGCTGCGCCGGCCTGAATTCCGAAATTCACATCGTAGGCGGAGCTATAGCCGCAGCGCACCAGGTGTCCGGGGGTAACGCTGCGCACCTCGGGGATGCTGTAAAGCTCTTCTACGAACATATGGCTTTGCAGCATAAATTTCTTTATTTCCTCGTCGGCCTTCAATCTTTTAGTGAGTTCGTTGCACACGTATTTACCTGCTCCGGCCAGTTTTTTGTGTCCGAAGGCATCCACGCCGACGGTCTCGTCCACTATTTCTTTACCGCTGGCGTCCCTCAAACCTTCCGCGACAACTATTATATAACTTCCCGCGTTTACGTCGCTCCTGAGTATTCTTCGGATATACCTCGTTTTCATGTGAGAGTAAAGAATATTAAAATCAGCGGGTATTTCCGGAATCAGTATCGCATCCGCATCTCCGGCTACGCCCCCGCGGAATGCCGTATGGCCTGCGTATCTGCCGAATACCTCTAAGGCAATTATCCTGTTGTGCGTCATAGCCGTGGTTTTGAGGTCGTCGATAAATTTTGAAATCCGGTTTATGGCCGAATCCGCTCCGACCGAATATGTCTGCAGGTCCAGGTCCATAGTCTTGGGGACGTGCACGCAAGGAATATTTTTTCGATGGAGGTCTACGACTACGGAACCGGTATCGTCCCCCCCGCTTATAACCAGAGCGTCCAGGTCAAATTTTTTAAGACCTTCCTTTATGCGCTCGTATTTTTTATCGTCGGGAATTTTTTTAATCTTTACCCGGGAGTGCCCTGCTTCGGAGCCGGCCAGGGTCATATTTATTAGGTCTACCCGTTCCGGAGTGAGCCGGGTTAATTTATCAAAATCAATAAGATTATACAGGCCTGCATAGCCGTTTGGTATCACGCAGCAGTCTATCCCTAAATTATTAGCCATAGCCGCCACACCTTTTACTACCGCATTTAGGCCGCCGGAATCCCCCCCGCTTGTAATTATGCCTATTTTTTTAATGTCAGCCATTTCATCTCCTATTTCTAACGTATAGCGGATAGCGGTTAGCGGATAGCTTTTATTTTAGCGTTTAGCGGATAGCGTATAGCGTTTAGTATTCTCTATACGCTAAACGCTATACGCTCTACGCTAATAAATATACGCTAAACGCTACACGCTCTACGCTAATTTTAGGTTCTCCTGTACCCGCTATAAGGAGGCAGCGTTTCTTCCGAAGCCGGCGCTGCCGGAGCTCTCTTTTTCTCTCCGTAGGTAATGATTTTGGCGATATGAACTTTCACCGTGACCTGTTCTTCTATGCCGAGCATTTCTTGAATTTTCGTCTTAATTATATCCTGTAAATGAGTGGTTAATTCCGGAATGTTGACTTCGCTGTACAGGACTATCCTCAGGTCAACCTCGACCCCTTTTTTGCCGGCGATGACATTAGGCCGCAGCTCTTTGATTTCCGAAAAATTTTGAGTAAGTCGCTTAATCAAATCTTCGACCGCCGCGAGCGCAATGGTTACCTGGCCGGTAGGAGTATTGAAAGCTATTGTTTTTTCCTTCTCCATCTTTCCCAGGATTATCTGGGCAAACGAAATACTTATGACGACCAAAAGAAAGCCGGCCAGGCCGGTAATGATTTTTGAATTCAGGTTAACTTGCGTGTATCCGAGCACCGTATAAATATCCTGCAATTTTAACCAATCTAACGCAAATGCAATCAGGAAACCCCCGACTATAAAAGAAATAGCCGTATAAAAAAATATTCCTAAGGCCGTGAAGAATCTCATCTTATCCTCCCGTGTTATTCTTTCTCTATTCTTTGAACGTTTACGTTTATTTCCTTTATGGTAAGATTAGTCATCTTCTCAAGGGAATGCTGGATATTTTCCTGAACGCTGCGGGCTATATCCGTAACGTTATAGCCGTATTTAACAATCAAGGGGACCTTTAATATTACCTCGTCGTTGCGGTCAATCTCTACGTTAATTCCTCTTTGTTGTTTATTGCCTAATAATTCGTACACGCTGGTTTTTAAATCTCCACCGATTTTTTTAACCCCCTCGACCTCCAGGCTTGCCAGAGAGGCGATGGAGGCGATGACGTCTTTATGGATTCTGATGGCTCCCAAATCGGTTCTGGATTGCTCATTCTTCATTTACTCCTCCTTTTCTATGCCCGCTTGCTCTAACATATCCTGGACGAAATGTGTGGAGAAATCGCCTTTCACGAAATAGGGATTCTGCAAAAGTTGTTGATGAAACGGTATGGTGGTTTTGATGGGCTCGACAATAAATTCATCAAGCGCCCGCCTGGCTATGTTAATTACTTCGTTCCGGTCCCTTCCGTAGGTAATTAATTTGGCCACCAGAGAGTCGTAGTAAGGGCTTATTTCGTACCCCTGATAAATGTGCGTGTCCAAACGCACGCCCGGCCCGCCGGGAAGGTTAAGCTTCTGAATTTTTCCGGGGCAAGGCCTGAAGTCGTTTAAGTAATCCTCGGCGTTGATACGGCACTCCATGCTGGCGCCTTTTATTTGAACATCGTCTTGCTGGATATATAACTTTTCTCCGGCGGCAATGCGGATTTGTTCCTTTATTAAATCGATTCCGGTAACCATCTCCGTTACCGGATGCTCGACCTGAATCCGGGTATTCATTTCCATAAAATAGAAATTATGTTTTTCGTCCAGGAGGAACTCTATCGTCCCGGCACTGACGTAGTTGATTGCCTTGGTTGCCTTGACCGCTAATTCGCCCAGACGTTTGCGCAGCTTAGAGTCTACCGCCGGGGAAGGACTTTCTTCAAGCAATTTTTGATGTCTCCTTTGAATGGAGCAGTCCCTTTCGCCCAGGTACACTATACGGCCGTGGCTGTCGGCTAAAATCTGTATTTCGATGTGCCGGGGTTTTTCGATGTATTTTTCAATATAGACGTTGGGGTTTCCGAAGTTTGCTTCCGCCTCTGCCTGAGCGGTCATAAGGCTGCTGATTAAGCGCACGTCGTTGTGGCAAATGCGCATACCCTTGCCGCCGCCTCCGGCCGCCGCTTTAATAATTACCGGATAGCCGATACGCCGGGCTGTTTTAATCGCTTCTTCTTTGTTTTTAATTATTGTCGTGCTTCCCGGAACAATAGGCAGGCCTGATTTACGCATCATCTGGCGCGCAGCCATCTTGTCTCCCATTGTCCTGATGTTCTCGGGAGTCGGGCCAATGAAGGTAATTTGGCAAGACTCGCATATCTCTGCGAAATGGGGATTTTCGGCCAGGAAGCCGTAACCGGGGTGTATGGCTTCTACATCGGTAATTTCTGCGGCGCTGATAACAGAGGGGATATTTAAATAACTGCTTTGGTTTGAGGCTTCGCCTATGCAAATTGCCTCATCGGCAAGCCGGACGTGCAAGGATTCCCTGTCGGCTTGAGAATACACCGCCACAACCCGGATTCCCAGTTCCCGACAGGCTCGTAAAATTCTTAAGGCGATTTCGCCGCGATTGGCAATGAGAATCTTGGAAAACATGCTTCAAAGAGTTACGATTAAAGAGGCTCTACTAAAAACAACGGCTGGCCGAATTCTACCGGCTCGGTGTTCTCCGCAAGAATTTCGGAAATTTTGCCTTTTATTTCGGACTTTATCTCGTTCATAAGTTTCATTGCTTCGATGATACAGATAACCTGTCCGGGTTCAATCACTTGCCCTACCTCGACATAAGGTGGCGCCTCGGGGTTGGGCGCCTGGTAAAAGGTGCCTACCATCGGAGCTTTTATCTCTATCGTGCTAGTTAGAGCAGTGGCCGGTGTTTGTTCCGCCGCAGGAGCGGGGATTCTTTGGTTTACCTCTTTTTCGATTATCACCGGAGCATGCTGCGCATCCATTGTTCCTGACCTTCTTAACTTAATTCGCATGCCTTCTTTTTCAATCTCTAATTCCGCAAGATTATTTTCGTTCATCAAATTAATCATTTCTTTAATTTCTTTAATATTCACGATAACCTCGCTTTATCCCGTACCTTTTCAATCCCGAACCTTTTACGTCGTAAGAGGTTCGGGATTTATTACACTCTTCCGATATATTCGCCGCTGCGCGTATCAATCTTGATTACGTCGCCCTGTTCGATAAACAGGGGCACTTGTATAGCTGCTCCGGTCTCAACGACAGCGGATTTATAAGCGGCTTTTGCGGTATCGCCTTTTATGCCCGGCTCCGTATTAACGATTTTCAATTCGATAAAGGTGGGCAAGGTTACATTGAGTGTCTCTCCCCCGTAGGAATACGCTATTATTTCGAGGTTGTCCTTTAAAAATTTTGAGTTTCCGCCGAGAATCCCTTCGGGAATTCTAATTTCTTCAAAATTTTGCTGGTCCATAAAGTAGTAGAACTTATCCGAATTGTAAAGATACTGTAATTTTCTTTCTTCGATGAAAGCTTCTTCGAGCTTTTCGTCTCCCCTGAATGTTTTTTCCAAAATCGTTCCGTTTTTAAGGTTGCGCAGCTTAGTGCGCACAAAAGCCGCTCCTTTGCCGGGCTTTACGTGCTGATAATCCGTTATGGAGTAGACCCGGCCGTCAACTAAGACGGTTAATCCTGATTTGAGTTCATTTATCGAGAGCGGCACTTAAAACCTTACACCCTTGTTTTGTTACTGCTACGTCGTCCTCTATTCTTATTCCGAATTTACCGGGCAAGTAAATCGCCGGCTCTACCGTAAAAACCATCCCTTCCTTAATGATTGCCCCGCTGTCGGGGGAGATATAAGGCTGTTCGTGAACTTCCAAGCCTATGCCGTGACCGAGATTATGACCAAAAAACCCGCCATATCCGTATTTGGCAATATATTGGCGGGCGCGTCTATCGATTTCGCAAATATTTATTCCCGGCCTTATACTTTCTATCGCAAGAACTTGAGCCTGGCGAACAATTTCGTATATTTTCCTGACTTTAGAAGGTATTTTACCTAAAAAGAATACCCTTGTCAAGTCGGATTTATACCCGCGGTAATCCCCTCCGATATCGACAAAAACAGGCTCGCCTTTCTTAAGTTTTTTGCGGGAGGTAAGGTGATGGGGGAAAGCGGAATTTTTGCCGGAAGCGACTATGATTTCAAAGGAACTTGTTCTGGCGCCTTTATACCGTATAAAGCGTTCCAGTTCAGCGGCTATCTCTATCTCCCTGAGCCCGGGCCGAATTATTTGCTTAACGTATCTCAACGCTTCTTGGGCTATGTTCACCGCCTTTTTTATTTTAGCCAATTCGCCGGAATCTTTTATCTTCCTTAACCCTTCGATTAAACCGTGGGTGGGAACCAGGCGGGCCGGCCGCGAAAACTTCTTGATTTGCCGATATTGAGCAAAATCGAGATTCCTTGCTTCGAATCCAATGCGTTTAATTTTGCAGCTTAGAATCAGGTCGGCGATAGTTTTAAAAACAGGCCTGCCGCCCAGTATTATGTCAATGCCTTTTAGCGCCGAGCGGACCTGCTCGTAATACCTGGAATCGGTAATAAAATGAATTTTTCCGGAAGCGAGCAGCAGGTAGGAATCATTGCTGGCAAATTCCGTAAGATAGGCAATATTTGGTTGATGGGAGACAATAATTCCGCCGAGGCGATTTGTTTTTAAGATAACATGAAGCCGCTTTAACCGGGAATTCACTTTTTCTTCCGGGCATATCTCTTTGCCAGGGAGATAGCCGCGTTTAAACCCAAAATATAGCTTTCCGCACCGAAGCCATATATGCCGCCCTGCACAACCGGGCTGATTAAGGATTTGCGGCGGAATTGTTCGCGAGCGTAGATATTGGAGAGGTGGATTTCAACGGTGGGAACTCCCGAGGCCAAAATAGCGTCTCTGATTGCTACGCTTGTATGCGTATAAGCAGCAGGGTTAATCACTACAGCTTGGAATTTACCTTTTGCTCTGCCGATAACGCTGACAATGTCTCCTTCGTGATTGGATTGAATAATAGTTAATTTAACCCTTTGGCGCTTTGCCGAGCTTTTTAGGGCGTTGTCAATCTCTTCGAGGGTTACTCTGCCGTAGACCTCCGGCTCTCTTTTACCCAGTAAATCCAAGTTCGGTCCGTGTATTACCAGTATATTAGTCATTTTTCCTCTTCGCAGGCGGCTCGGATTCGTCTATCAACATTATAGGTATTCCGTCTTTAACCGGATATCGCCTGCCGCAGCCTTTACAGACTATCTTATTATCTTTAAATTCTACATCGCTCTTGCAATCGGGGCAAGCAAGGATATTAAGCAGTTCCGGGTCAATCACTCTGGTCCTCCTTGTCGGCATTCACGTAATGCATTCTCAATTCATAAAGCATATTCTCCAGCAAGCTGTCTTCTTCAGCGGTAAGGTTATTCCGGGTTTTATCTTTAATTACCCCGAGAGTGTCGATTATAAATTTTGCCTGGGGCAAATTTTTCTCCTTTTTGTCGGTTGCCGGATTAGGTATATGGCCTAAGAATACAGAGGCTTGCAAAGCGAGGGTACTAACAAAGAAACTGAAATTCGCCTCGGGGAATTCGGGTTCCTTTTTCCCTCCCTCTTTTTTTGCGGTTCCTTTTTCCCTGGCAGCCGTTTCCTTCCAGGATTCGTCGACGCTCTTTTTTATGTTTTCTTCCATAACTATTCCTTGCGGCGGTTTATCTGACCACAATACCTGCGTAGCCCACCACCGCTGTGTAATCGCCGGTTACATCGCCGCTGGTCCGGTAGCTGACGAGTTGCGCGCTTTTTGCTCCCAAGAGTTTTGCGGCCGCAAGCATAATTGTTGCCGGGACGTAGCCGCACATAGAAATATTGAGTTTTTTAACTTTCTCGATAAGCTTGTCTTCGTCCAATTCCAGTATCGCCTGTATAGCTTCCTTATCTTTTCTTTCTGCGGAGTACTGGGGTTCATAATGAGTCATATCCGAGCTGGCGACGATTAAGGTGCTTTTCTCCAGGTTCAATTCTTTTATCGCCGCAGCGATGCTTCTTCCGATTTCCTTATACACCGAGATTTCGCCTTCGGTAACGACTATCGGTACAATCCTGAAGGCTGAATTGAAATACTGCAGAAAAGGCAATTCGACTTCGATGGAGTGCTCGTAAGCGTGGGCTAAGGCGTCTTCGGATAGATACCCAGATTTATTTAATATAGCTCTTGCCAGTTCGGAATTTACTTCAATCTTGCCTAAAGGAGTCTGCCAATACCCTTGCGCCATTACGCTAAAGGCAGCTCCGAAACCGGTGTGGTTGGGACCCAGAAGAACGACGTTATCTTTGGGTATTACACAGGAGACAGTCTTGCCGGCTACTCCGCCGGAATACATATACCCCGCATGAGGAAGTACGCAACCGATAGCTTCTGCGCGCTGAGCCTTCGTATCGATTAGTTTCTCGATATCTGCTTCAAGTTTTTGAGCAGAACCGGGATAAAATTGGCCGCTGACAGCGGGTTTTCTTATCAGGCTCTCGGACATTGCCTGTCCTTTAACGTATTATCTTTTAGGCCTTGCTCTTTTACGCCGGCGTTTGCTGCTCGGCTTCTCGTAATATGCGCGGTCTCTCAATTCGCGCAAGATTCCTTCCTGGGTTATTTTTCTTTTAAAACGGCGCAAAGCCACTTCAAACGACTCGCCCTTCTTTATTTCAATTTCGGACATTCCTATCATCCCCCTTCTTTATTTAATATACCACGAAATTGAGCAATGTCAACACCGCCCCTTTCTTATCGTGCGTTACGCAGCGTGGCAAAAAGGCGGTTGGAGCCGGGATTTATTCAATTTGAAAAGAGATGATTACGTTGAAAGAAAGCTCGGGATAGTCAAGGTCTTTTGGGAATGCCGGGAAAGGCGAGGCGTCAAAGATGCTTTTTTCCGCCACCTCTCTCAGGTAGCGGTGAGCCGGTATTTTCTCTTCGTTTATTTTCAACTCCTTCAACTGCCCGTTGCGGATTACGATGAAAGAGAGATATACCTCTCCGTTGACTTGGCGATTGTAGTTGCGGTAAGCTGCCTGTTTAATTTTTTCCCTGATTATTTGATAATAGCCCAGATAAACGGGGTTGTTTATATTTTCGCCGTTTAGCGGAGGCAGGGTTACTCTTTTTTTCATTGCGATAATTTCCGGGTTGGCGAAGTCGGGCTTTTTGATGGGCAGGTTTTTGGCTTCTCTGAAGAGTTGCTCTTTCTCAACGTATGGAGGCGGCGTAATTCTTTTACTGGAAGTCGGGTAGGACGATTTCTGCGGTAATCTTTGGGAGAAAGATTCCGTTTTCTGAGGCAGGAGTTTTTCCTCGAGGTAATTAACTTCGACATTGTCGGCGGGGCGGCGAACGGAAAAGAGATTTAACTGGGGTAATTTGAAAAAGAGGGCCGTGTGCAATATCAACGAAAGAGTCAGGGCAATCCGGAAAGTTTTGTCCGTAAACATTTCTGATTTACTTTAACACGAAATAATAAATTTTGCAAG
>JBDRMR010000081.1:0-20486 GCA_043812035.1 Candidatus Omnitrophota bacterium | reverse complement strand
TGTCTCAAGATATTCCATTCTGGCTCGTGGACTCATGACAATACACCCCCTTTAGGGGTATATTGTCGGGTAACATGAATTATGAGTCAACGATACCTTATGTAGGACTAAATGGGTAACATTTAATGTGAGTCAATTCGCCTTCCAGAATATAGTTGCCCAAACCGCCGCAGCGTAGTAGAATAATAGTTAATTTAGAAATCCGGGAGGAGATATGATTATAACCGTACAAAAGCCGCTTAATGAAATCTTGGATAGCCTAAAGGATTACGGCGAGGTTTTTATTATCGGCTGCGGGGAATGTTCCGCCACTAGCAAGACCGGAGGAGAAACGGAAGTTAAGCAGATGAAGGAAGCTCTGGAGGAAAAAGGCAAGGCCGTAACCGGTTTAGCCGTTCCTAAAGCTCCCTGCGTTGCCAGCCAGATAAAGATAGAGTTAGCCAAGAATACGAAGGCGCTAAGAGATGCCCAGGTAATACTGGTCTTGGCTTGCGGCCTGGGAGTCCAATCAGTTAAGGACAACGACCGCTTAGGCCTGGCGGTGATGCCGGGTTGCGATACTCAGTTTATGGGCGTTGTTGACGCCAAAGGCAACCTATTTGAAAAGTGTTCTGCTTGCGGCGAGTGTGTTTTAGGCGTTACTGCCGGCATATGCCCGGTTACGCTTTGCGCAAAAGGATTGTTGAACGGCCCCTGCGGAGGAATGAATAAAGGCAAGTGCGAGGTAGATAAACAGAAGGATTGCGCTTGGGTTTTGATATATAATGAGCTTCAAAAGCGAAAGCATCTGCAGGAATATAGAAAGATAAAGGCTCCGAGAGATTTTAAAAAGACATTGCGGCCGCACAGCAAGGTTTTAGTGCAGTAATGAGCAAAATCTTGACAAAGGGGGAATTGCGTAATATATTGTTAAATAGACTGAGAAGGCAATCTGAGCGACAGCGTAACCGCAAAAGCAGGTTAATCGAAGAAAAACTATTAAAACAGGAGGAATTTATTAAGGCAGAGAGGATAATGTTCTATTTAGCTTTTGACGGCGAGGTGAAGACACAAGGAATGATCGATGAGGCAAGACGCCTTGGTAGGAAGATATACGTTCCAATTTGCGATGCTGGAAAAAAGACGCTGGCTCCCTGCTCGCTGGGAAAAAACAGCATGTTGGAATTTGGCCCATATAACACTTTGGAACCGAAGAAAAAAACTAAATTTCCCTCTAGAAAATTAGACCTTGTAATTGTGCCGGCTCTTGCCTTTGACAAGAAGAATAATCGCCTCGGTCGAGGTAAAGGATATTACGACCGTTTCCTAAAGAATTTGTCCGACCGTACAAAATCCATCGGCTTGGCCTTTGATTTTCAAATCTTGCCTGACTTGCCTGTCGAGAAAAATGACCTGCCGGTAGATACAATCCTCTCTGCCTAAATTCCTTCCTTATTTGACAGATTCGGCGACAAGCCCCAATGCCAAGCATTGGGGAATCAAAGCCGTAAGCCCAGGGGTTAAAAAAGGGGGCTTGTCGCTCTTCCTTCGCCTTGCTCAGGACACTTCGCCGAAGGACACTGAGCGCAAGCGAAGTGCACTGTCAACACTGAGTATGCCCAGAATAAATTTAGAAAACAAATCCCGGCGCATGCTATCGGGGGCATACGAATGTGTTGACGCACCCGGATATAAAAATATTCGGAAACATAAAGCGCACTTTTTGTGGGCGCGGGGTATTTTAATGGGGGTTGCTTAAAGATTAATCCCCGTTTATAATAAAGGAGAAAGGAGGTTCCTCCAAAAATGTTAACTGCGATTTTGTTGATTATAACGGCACTTGTCTGTTTAGGCGTGGGTTATTTTTTAAGAAGATATGTTGCTGAGAAGAAAATCCAGGATGCCGAGGAAAAAGCGAAGTTTATTTTAGAGAAAGCCGACAAGGAAACTCAAGACCGGCGCAGGGGAATAGATTTAGAGGCAAAGGATTTGATGTTTCACCTCCGCCAGGATTTTGAAAACGAAACAAAAGAGCGCCGTCAGGAATTGGCTGATTTGGAAAAAAGGTTCACTCAGAAAGAGCTGAACCTCGATCGCCGCCTGGAATTGTTGGAGAAGAAAGAGAAAGAATTTGAAGCAAAGGCAGGGTCTCTCAGCCGTCAGGAAGAAGGCTTAAAGGCAAAAGAGAGTCAGCTCTATAGTCTTATCGCCGAAGAAAAGGAGCGTCTTCAGAAAATATCTTCTTTATCCCCGGAAGAGGCAAAGCAGATTCTCCTGGCAAGATTAAACGAAGAGCTTAACGCCGAGAAAGCACTCTTGATTAAAAAGCAGGAAGAGGAATTGCGCCTTCAGGCTAATAAGATGGCTACCGAGATTATAAGCCTGGCTATCAGAAGATATGCTGCCGAATATGCCGCCGAATCCACAGTAAGCGTGGTCCACCTGCCCAACGATGAAATGAAAGGCAGGGTTATAGGCCGTGAGGGCAGGAATATACGGGCATTTGAGATGGCTACCGGCGTAGATGTAATTATCGACGATACCCCCGAGAGCGTAATCCTCTCGAGTTTCGACCCGATAAGGCGGGAGGTGGCCCGGCTATCTTTGGAGAAATTGATCAGCGACGGCCGCATCCATCCGGCTCGGATTGAGGAAGTGGTAGTGAAAACTCGCAAGGATTTGGAAGAGCAGATACAGCAGAAGGGAGAGGCTGCTTGTTTTGAATTGGACGTGGAAGGATTACGCCCGGAATTGATTAAACTCCTGGGCCGTTTAAGCTTTCGGACAAGCTTCGGGCAGAATGCTCTCCAGCATTCCATTGAGGTGGCATATTTCTTGGGGGCAATGGCTTCGGAATTGGGAGCGGATTGGCATTTGGCCAGGCGCATCGGGCTTCTTCACGATATCGGCAAAGCAGTTGACCAGCAACAGGAAGGGACTCACGCTCGCATAGGAGCAAGTCTGGCAAAGAAATACGGAGAGTCAGACGAAGTGGTTCACGCCATCGAGTCCCATCATGAAGAGCAAACGCCTTTAACGCTCTATGCAGTCCTTTCGGTAGCCGCTGATGCGATAAGCGCTGCCCGGCCGGGAGCGAGGAAAGAGACTTTAGAAGCTTATATCAAGAGACTGGAGAAATTAGAAGCAATCGCAAATCTTTTTAAAGGAGTAGAAAAATCCTATGCCGTCCAAGCCGGAAGGGAGATTCGGGTAATTGTCGAGCCTCAGAGAATTTCCGACGCAGAGGCGGTAAATTTAGCCAGGGACATAAAGAAAAAAATCGAAGAAGGTTTAGAGTATCCCGGCCAGATTAAGGTAACGGTAATTCGGGAAATCCGGGCGATTGAATACGCCAAATAAAAAAGGCCAAGGTTAAGGTTTAGGTTAAGGTTAAGTAATTCTCAACCTTTACCTTTACCTTTACCTTAACTATGAATATTTTATTTATCGGAGATATCGTCGGCAAACCGGGCAGAGAAACCGTTAAGGCGTTACTCCCGGGGTTAAAAGAAGAATTCTCTCTGGATTTTGTTATTGCTAACGTAGAAAACGCAGCCGGGGGCTCGGGAATTACGCCTAATGTGGCTGATGAGCTCTTTGGCTACGGGATAGATGCGTTTACCTCCGGAGACCATATCTTTAAAAAAAAGGATGTACTGTCGATTATAAACGACGAGCCCAGGCTTCTTCGGCCGGCAAACTTTCCTTCGATTAGTCCGGGCAGAGGCGCGGGAATCTTCAAGACAAAGTCGGGAGAATCAGTTCTTTTGATAAATCTTTTAGGCCGCGTTTTTATGGAGGCAAGGGAGTGTCCTTTTCGGGTAGTTAAGGAAGAAATCGATAAGAATAAAAGCAATGTTATAATCGTCGATTTTCACGCCGAGGCAACCTCAGAAAAGGTAGCCATGGGTTGGTTTTTAGACGGCGTAGCAAGCGCGATTGTAGGCACCCATACTCACATACAGACCGCCGATGAAAAAATACTCCCGAAAGGCACCGCCTACATAACCGATGCGGGCATGACCGGCCCCCTTCGCTCGGTCATCGGCAGGAGAATCGAGGATGTGTTGACGAGGTTTATCACCCAGGTTGACCAGCGCTTTGAAGTAGCGAACCAGGACCTGCAGTTGCAGGGCGTTGTGCTCGATATCGATAAGGATTCGGGAAAGGCAAGGTCAATTGTGAGAATACAGAGAAAGCTCGATGATTGCAAGTTATAAAAAGTTAAGTATGGCATTAATCTTTTTAACCTCCTTAATCTCCGTTTCATTTGCCCAGGGCAGCGATATCGATTTTACTCTGGACGTAACCGGCAAAACCAGGGCAACGCCGAATCTCCTCCGCAAGCCCGGGATAGATTTAAACGGGCGAGGCTTCCACAACGACCCTACCTGGCCGCAAAATTTATCCGCACGCGGAGCTTTAGATTTCCTTGAGGAAAAACTGAATTTGCAGGGAGGGGTCTTTCGTCTGCAGTTTGACCTCTGGGAATTCGTTCAGCTTGCCAAGAATAAGCAGATGCAGACCAAATTCCTCGACAACTATTCGGAAGTAATTAAGAATATAAACGCTGCCGGAGGAATCATAATTTTAAATCTGTACGGTATGCCGCCGGGCTTGGGAGAAGTCCTGGATAAAAAGAGTTCTCCCTGGAATATCAAGGCATTTAAGGAATTAGTTAAGGATATAATCCGGTTCTTGAGCTGCGAGAAAGGCTACGATATTTGGTATGAGGTCTGGAATGCTCCGGATCTGGACGATTTTTTTATCGGGCAAAAACAGAAATACTTCAATATTTATCAGGCCGTAGCGGAGAGCATAACGGAGTTGGAAAAAGAAACAAACCGGAATATCCCGGTCGGCGGACCCGGAGTAACCTGGTGGTTCCGGAATGTCGATGACAATACGGTATTGAATCCCGAGAGGAGCCTCATTTACGAGCTCATCCGTTTTTGCTCTCAACGAAAGCTGCCCTTGGATTTTATTAGCTGGCACGCTTACACCAGCGATCCCTTTGCCGAAGGAGAGATGACCTGTTATAAAAAGAGAGTGCCGGAGCTTATCCGCGAGTGGCTTTCCTACTTCGGCATGGATTCGACCACTCCAATAGTCATAGGCGAATGGAACTATGATGCGGGCCTTAACTTTGACCCCAAGAGAGGGTGGGAATCTTACGTGGCCGCCAGCTTCATTCCCAGCCGGATAAGAAACATGCTGAAGTCGGGGATTGATTATCAGATATTTTTCAGCCTGGAGGATTTCAAGAATAATAAAGAGGGAGTAAATCAGAATGTCGGCTTATTCTGGTTTGAGCCGGAATACGAAAATTACACCGGCGGGCCAAAATCAATGTTTAATGTAATTCGCATGCTTAATATGCTGGGCAGCGAAATGTTTTTGACCTCGCGTCTGGATAATGAATTTGTCGGCATAATTGCCACCAGAACCAAATCCGGACTCGCCCTGCTATTTTTTAATTACATTGACCCTTATATCGCCAGAAATTATCTCACAAGACACATGGCTGAATTGCGTCCGACGAGGGCGAAGGCACTGGCAAATCTGGTAAATTCCAATAAATGGGAAGAGATTAAAAATAAACAGGTTTCGCTGAAATCCCTCCGGCTGAATAAAAGGATAAAGGCGAAGATTGAAGAGGCGCTGGCTTTAAAAGAGAGGGCGGATTCCGCCCGGATGCAGCCCCAGACCGTAAATTTAAATTTGACCAATCTGAAGGGAGATTATGTTTACGAAAAATATGCGGTGGATAAAACATGCCGTCTGGATTGCGAGTTTGCGCCCAGGGAAGAGAAACAAATTAAGGTAGACGGCATTTATAAAGAGACTCTTATGCTTGAACCGTATTCGGTTGTGCTGCTGCTGATAGAGCAAAGACAGGCGATTCCTCCTGAGGCGGCCGCAGAAGGAGCTCAGGCAGCTGTGCCAAAATCAGAGAAGGCCGCCGACAGGCAAAACGGGGCTGAGCAGAAAAAAGGAGAAAATAAATAATGATATGGCAGGGTATAGATAAACGCCGGTTTCCGCGCGCCGAATATCCATGCAAGGTTATTATCTTAAGGAGTGATTTAAGGAAAACATTTTCCACCCATACGGAGAATATCGGAACCGGAGGGATTTGCGTAGTCCTGCCGAAAGAATTGCCGAAATTCTGCCCGGTGGGAGTTCTTCTTTATCTCAAGGACGGCGGCGGCCTTTTGGAATGCGACGGAAGGATTATCTGGGCGGTCCAAACCCAAGATTGTTTTGACACCGGAATAGAATTTTTGAATATCGCGACAACCGACCGTCTTAGAATTGAGAAGGTGGTAAAACAATGTCTGGAAAAGGAAATTTGAACATCAAGGCCGGGTTGGATAACGCGGATTTAAGCCGGCGCGTCTATACGGTAAGCGAATTAACCCAGGATATAAAATTAATTTTAGAAAATACCTTCTCCTCTGTTTGGGTTGAAGGAGAAATTTCGAATTTTACCCATCACCTATCCGGCCACATGTATTTTTCCCTGAAAGATAAAGATGCCCTGATTTCCGCCTGTTTGTTCAGGAATGCCAACCAGAACATAAAATTCAAACTCAAAGACGGCATGAAGGTAATCTGTTTCGGGCGCGTCACTGTTTACGGAAAGCGCGGCCAGTATCAGATTGTGGTAGATAAAATCGAGCCCAAGGGGATAGGCGCCCTGCAGCTGGCTTTTGAGCAACTTAAAGAAAAACTGTTCAAGGAGGGTTTGTTTGATCTGGCTTGCAAGAAACCCATTCCGTTAATTCCTTTTTCCGTGGGCATTGTTACTTCCGGGACAGGAGCCGCAGTCAGAGATATTATCAAGATTTTAAAAACAGAGGCAGGGTTTTTGCGCGTTATTCTGCGGCCGACTGTTGTGCAGGGCGAGGAGGCTAAGCACGATATCGCTCAGGCAATTGCCGAATTTAATCAGTATCTTCAGGTCGATGTTCTGATAGTCGGGCGGGGCGGAGGCAGCCTCGAGGATTTATGGGCGTTTAACGAAGAGATTGTCGCCAGGGCAATATTCAATTCCAGAATCCCGGTTATTTCGGCGGTAGGCCACGAGATAGATACTACAATCAGCGATTTGGTTGCCGATATGCGGGCCCAGACGCCGACGGCTGCGGCAAAATTAATAGTGAACAAGAAGAACGAAGTATTGAAGTTGCTTGAGCGCAGCCTCCTGCTGCTTACCGGGCTTATCAGGGAGAAGTTCGATGAATTGAGAGCGCAACTCAACCTGATTACCGCCAGCCCGGCTTTTAAACACCCGCTGCAAAAGGTCGAGGAGCTTCAGCAGGATATCGATAATTTGATTCGTTCGGCTACGCTGGCAACACAGCACCTTTTCCAGGTTACCGAAGGCAGACTCGCTACGGCATTGGGCAAATTCCAGACGCTCAATCCGATTTCAATTTTATCCCGCGGATTCAGCTTGACCACGACTCTGGAAGGCGAGATAGTTAAAGAGGCCGCTTCCCTTAAAAAGGGCAAGCTCGTAAAAACAAAATTAGCCAAAGGCAGTTTTCAATCCGAAGTGATTAAGATAGAGGAAGAATAGGAAGAACCGTCCCCAACTGCGGAGGTGAAATCGATGACAAAAGCCGCGGATTTTGAGAAATCATTAAAGAGATTGGAAAAGATAGTGCAAGAATTAGAAGAGGGCAATCTTTCTCTGGATGAAGTGCTAAAGAAATACGAAGAAGGCATTGAGCTTTCCAGGAATTGTTCCAAGATGCTCAAGGATGCAAAAGCCAGAATAGAAAGATTGGCTAAGAAGGAAGGGGCTCTGACAACCGAAGAGTTCGAGCCCGAGGAAGAAACTCAGGATGTATCTTGAGAATATCGGTTCACCCGCTGACTTAAAAGAATTGGAAGTCAGTCAGCTTTCGGAGGTCGCTAAAGAGATTCGCCGGCGTATAATCGAGGTCGTTTCCGGCACCGGCGGGCATCTTGCTTCCAGCCTCGGCGCGGTGGAATTGACTTTAGCTTTGCATTATTGTTTAGATTTGCCCGGAGATAAGATTATCTGGGACGTCGGCCATCAGTGTTACACCCACAAGATTTTAACCGGAAGGAATAAGGATTTTTCTTCGTTGCGCCAGTTTCGGGGCTTAAGCGGATTTCCGAATCCCGAGGAGTCAATCTACGACGCCTTTACTACAGGGCACAGCGGCACGGCTGTATCTCTTGCTTTGGGACTAGCTATAAGCAATCCCCGCATAAGGGTCGTTGCGTTAATCGGAGACGGCTCCTTGAGCAACGGCCTCTGCTTTGAGGGATTGAATAACGCCGGTCAGCTAAAGTCCAATCTATTGGTTATCTTGAATACTAACGAGATGAGCATTGCTCCTAATGCCGGAGCCTTGAGTATTTACCTTAATAAGATTATTTCCTTGCCCATATACAACCGCTTCCGCAGCGCCGTAGAGAATTTACTCAAAACCCGCATCCCCCGCGGCCAACGTTTACTTAAGATAATGGATAAATTCGAGGAAGCAATTAAAGGCCTATTCGTGCCTGGAATATTTTTCGAGGAATTGGGTTTCCGGTATTTTGGCCCCTTAGACGGACATAAGTTAGAGACACTTATCCCGGCCTTAAAGAATATCCTTCGGATTCCCGGACCCCGCCTCCTGCACATTGTAACCGTGAAGGGAAAGGGATATCCGCAGGCAGAGAGAGAGCCGGTGAGGTTCCACAGCGCTTTGCCTTTTGATATCGACACCGGTCAGAGTTTGCGGGAAGACGCCGAAGCCAAAACTTATACGCAGACCTTCAGCAGTAAGTTGATAGAGCTGGGCAAAAATAATTCCAAGATCGTCGCTATTACCGCGGCAATGCCCGAAGGCACAGGGCTTGATAAATTTCGCGATGCCTATCCCGAGAGGTTCTTTGACGTCGGCATTGCCGAATCGCACGCGGTTTGTTTTGCCGCGGGGCTGGCCCGCGGCGGGCTTAAGCCGGTGGTGGGAATCTACTCGTCGTTTCTTCAGCGGGCTTACGACCAGATTATCGAAGAAGCAGCCTTGCAGAATTTAAGCCTGGTTTTGGCCATCGACCGCGCGGGAATTGTCGGCGCGGACGGAGCGACCCATCAAGGGGCATTTGACATTGTTTATTTAAGGCATATTCCTAATTTGGTGGTTATGGCTCCCAAGGACGCCGGCGAATTGGAGGAGATGCTCGAGTTTGCCTTAAATCTGGATAAGCCAACGGCGATAAGATATCCGAAAGCCGCCTGCCCGCCCGCACGCCTGCCCGCAAGCCCCTTAGAGTTAGGAAAAGCGGAACTACTCAGGCAGGGCAGGGATGTAGCAGTAATCGCTTTAGGCACAATGGTATTGTCCAGCTTAGACGCGGCTGATTTATTGCAGAAGCAGGGAATCCTTTGTTCGGTAATCAACGCCCGCTTTATAAAACCGCTGGATACCGGATTATTAAACAAGGTAAAAGCTAAAATCATTTTTACCGTCGAAGAAGGAGCAAGCAGCGGCGGATTCGGCTCAGCCGTGCAGGAGGTTTTGAGCAGGCCGGTTTACCGGATAGGTTTGCCGGACGAATTTATTCCCCACGGCAGCAGAAGCATCCTTCTGGAAAAGTACGGATTAACCGCTAAGGGGATTGCCGCGAGGATAACAGAAGCGCTGAAGAATGCCTAAGATTATCGTCGAACGAGAAAGATGCAAGGGTTGCTTGCTGTGTATCGGTTTTTGCCCCCAGAGCCTGATTAGATTAGATAACGGCTTGAATTGCCGGGGGGTCAAACCGGTTAAATTTTCCGATAAAAATGGGGAGTGCATCGGTTGTATGCAGTGCGCGTTAATTTGTCCGGACTGTTGTATTGAAGTGTATAAGTAAGTCAAGGATAAAACTTAAATAACCATCAGTAACCAACGGTAACTGAGACCAATTATTTTATAATGTTGAAAAAGATACTAATGACAGGCAACGAGGCAATCGGAGAGGGAGCGATGCAGGCGGGTTGCCAGTTTTACGCCGGATATCCCATTACTCCTCAGAATGAACTCATCGCTTATATGGCAAAGAGGATGACAGAAGTAAATCGCATATTTATTCAGGCAGAATCGGAGTTAGCCGCTATAAATATGGTTTTTGGCGCCTCGGCCGCGGGGGTAAGGGCTATGACGTCCTCTTCCAGTCCAGGAATCAGTCTTAAGCAAGAAGGAGTTTCTTATCTTGCCGGCTGCCAGCTTCCCTGCGTTATAGTTAATATTATGCGCGGCGGCCCGGGTTTGGGCAATATCGCTCCTTCCCAGTCGGATTATTTCCAGGCGACAAAAGGCGGAGGCCACGGGGATTACCGATGCGTCGTGCTTGCTCCGTCATCGGTACAGGAGGCGTTTAATTTAATGAAGCCTGCTTTTGAACTTGCGGATTTATACAGAAATCCGGTTTATATTCTGGGGGACGGGATGCTCGGTCAGATGATGGAACCCCTTTTAGTTCATAGTTCAAAGTTCATAGTTCATAGAGGGAAACTACGAACTAAATCTTGGGCGTTGACCGGCTGCAAGAATCGCAAGCCGAATGTTATAAAGTCCATTCATTTGGGGGAAGGGGAGTTAGAGGAGTTTAACAATTATTTAAGGGAAAAATATCGCGAGATAGAAAATACCCGGCAATACTGGCAGGAACTAAATCTTGGCGATGCCCGGATTATCCTGGTTGCTTACGGCTCAGTGGCAAGGATTGCCCAGAGCGTGGTAAAGCGGCTGAGAAAAGAAGGCAAGAGAATAGGGCTTATTCGGCCGATTAGCCTATGGCCGTTTCCAAAAAAGATATTCCAGCGGGTAACGAACAACGGCAGAAGGCCAACATTCTTTGTGATTGAAATGTCTCTGGGTCAGATGGTGGAAGATGTTGAGCTCGCCGTTAGAGGGAAGGCAGCGGTAAAATTTTTTGGCCGCGCAGGCGGAGGAATACCTTCGGAAGAAGAGATAATCAGCAGGTTATGAAAAAAATATTTAGCCGTCCCAAATCTTTACGGAAGATTTCGACGCATTATTGCCCGGGCTGCGGCCACGGAATTGTCCATCGGCTGATTGCCGAGATTGTGGATGAATTGGATATCAGAGAAAAGGTTATTGCAATTGCACCGGTAGGTTGCGCCGTGCTTGCTTATGATTATTGGGATTTTGACGGCTGCGAGGCTGCCCACGGCCGGGCGCTGGCTGTGGCTACGGGGATAAAAAGAATCCGGCCGGAGAATATTGTTTTTACCTATCAGGGCGACGGAGATCTGGCGGCAATCGGGACTTGCGAGACAATCCACGCCGCAAACCGCGGGGAAAATTTGACGGTAATTTTTATCAATAACGCTGTTTACGGGATGACAGGCGGACAGATGGCGCCGACTACGCTTGCAGGCCAGAAGACCGCAACCACTCCCTGGGGCAGGGATGTCCGCATCGCCGGTTATCCGTTGAGGGTTTCCGAATTGTTAGCGCAGTTACCCGCAGTGAAGTATATTGAGAGGGTCGGCGTCTTTTCTCCCAAAGAAATAATTCGGGCAAAAAAAGCGATAAAACAGGCGTTTTTGAACCAGATTGACAATCCCGGCTTTTCATTGGTTGAGGTGCTTTCGCCGTGCCCGACATACTGGCATAAAACTCCGAAACAGGCGATAAGCTGGATTAAAGACGTAATGACCAAGGAATTTCCTCTCGGCAGAATTAAATAGTTAGCGGCTAAATTATGACTGAGAAAATCATAATCGCAGGGGCAGGCGGACAGGGAATAATGCTTTTGGGCAAGGTGCTGGCTTGCGCAGCCTTGAAAAAGAACTTAAATGTCACCTGGTTCCCCAGTTACGGCGCCGAAGTGCGCGGGGGAGCCGCGCATTGCATGGTAATTATCTCCTCCGAAGAAGTCCCCTCCCCTTATATTGACAAGGCGGATATCTTAATTGCTATGAACGAGCCTTCGCTATTGAAATTTAAACAGAGAATTAAGAGCAGGGGCTTATTGTTAGTAAACGGCTCTTTAGTCAACAGGAGGCCGGATGCGAAGTCAAAGGGTATCCGTACTTTGCCTTTTACAGAAGCCGCCGCCAAATTAGGCAACATAAAAGTAGCCAATATGGTTGCCTTGGGCGCCTATATCGCAAAAAGTAATACTTTATCCAAGCAAGTTGTTTTTGAGGCAATACAGGAAATCGCTCCTGAGGAAAAAAAGGACCTGATTCAAATCAATAAACTGGCGATAGAAGAGGGGATAAAATTAGCACAGCGATGAGGGTAAGATTCGCTCCTTCTCCCACGGGAAATTTACATATAGGCGGGGCAAGAACCGCGTTGTTTAACTGGCTCTACGCAAAGGCTAAAAACGGAAAGTTTATCTTGAGGATTGAGGATACAGACCGGCAGCGCTCAAAAAAAGAATATCTTGACGAGATTTTACAGAGCATGAGCTGGCTGGGATTATGCTGGGATGAGATGTACTTTCAGAGCCAGCGCCTGGATATTTATAAAAAATACGCACAGAAATTAATCGACGAAGGCAAGGCGTATTATGAGAAACCAGAAAATGCGGATAAACCGGGAGAAGCGATAGTGTTCAGAGTCCAGCCCCGCAAGATTAAGATAAACGATTTGATTCACGGCGAGGTCGAATTTGACGCGGAGTTGATTAAAGACCAGGTTTTGATTAAATCCGACGGCATGCCGACTTACAATTTTGCCTGCGTTATAGACGATGCCTTGATGGGCATTACCCACGTAATAAGGGGAGACGACCATATTTCCAATACCCCTAAACAGGTGCTTTTATATCAGGCTCTCGGGCTTGATGTACCGGCTTTTGCCCATATTCCTTTGATTTTAGGAAAGGGCGGAGGCAGGCTTTCCAAGCGGACCGGAGCAACCGCGATTAGCGAATACAGGCAGACAGGCTTTTTACCCGAAGCCCTGGTAAATTACCTTCTCCTTCTGGGTTGGTCTCCGGGAGAGAACCGCGAAATCATCGATATCCGGGAAGCCGCCGCCGTATTTGATATCAAGGATGCAAACAAAACCGCCGCTGTTTTTGACATGGATAAGCTTAATTGGGTCAATAATCATTATATTAAAGTAAGCCCGACAGGCCGGCTTGCAGATTTGCTTACCCCTATGATTAAGGAGAGGTTCCCCAAGGCAGAAGGTTATTGTTCTGATAGACAGTGGCTGGAGAGTCTGATAAAATTGTACCAGGGGAGGCTTAATACATTAAGCGATTTCCTGGAATGGGCTGATTTTTTCTTTCAGGAAGAAGTCGAGGTCAGCCAAGAGCTTAAGGAAAAGTTCTTTAGCCGGGATTTATTAAAGGAATTCCGCATGTTCGCCGGAAGGCTGGAGGCGTTAGAGCCGTTTACCGTCGCCGGTATAGAAGAGGCGTTCAGGAATCTGGTAAAGGAACTGAACATAAATTCACGCCAGCTTATTCATCCGATGAGAGTGGCATTGACCGGAAAGACTATAGGCCCCGGCTTTTTTGACGTGATATATTATTTAGGCAGGCAGAGGGCTGTAAGTAGATTAAGCAGGTGGGTACAAACATAAGATTTGCCCTGTCGTCTAATGGTAGGACACCAGACTCTGGATCTGGGTATTGTGGTTCGAGTCCACACGGGGCAGCCACATAAGTCTCTTAAAATACCAATTTTCTCTCAATCTATGCTTTCCTCTCGGTATCCACTTTTTTTACCAATTGTTATCCCCCCAAAAACATAAAATCTTTTTATAATGTTTACAATGATTGAAGCTATAGAAAAGAGACAAATCTTGGCAATAATTTTTGTTCTTATTATTTCTTTTACTCTTCGTTTATATAATTTAGGATTTCATGAGTTTTGGTATGATGAGGTCGTTACTGTTAATTATGCCCAAAATCCCTATGGTAATTGGGGTAGCTTTAACGCCCCGTTATATTGGTTATTTTTACATTTCTGGATAAAGCTTTTTGGAATCTCTGAGTTTAGTCTGCGATTTCCTTCTTTGATATTTAGTTTTTTTTCCGTAATCTTAATATATTTATTGGGAAAGATTCTTTTCGATAGAATGGTAGGTATTTTTGCTGCCATTTTTATGGGTCTATCCCCCTTTCATTTATGGTATGCGCAAGAGGCACGCGATTACAGCATGGCTTTGTTTCTTGGGCTGGCCTCTAGTTATTTTTTATATAAGGCACTGCGTGGTGGGCAAAATCGATCGTGGCTTTTTTTCATCTTCGTTTCGATAGCAGCTTTATATACAAATTATTTTTTTATTTTTCTTTTTTTTGCTCAAGCATTCTACATCCTAATATCGCGCAAAATAAAATTAAAGATTCACAAGCTCGGTTATTTTTTACTCATTTCTTTAGGGTTTATATTTTATCTACCCCACTTTTTACGTAAATTTTATTATCTTTGGCATGGCTTTTGGATACCTGTCCCCCATTATAAGTCTTTGGTTATTACGCTAGAGAATTTTATGTTAGGCTATAGTGGCTTTCGTTCTTTATACCTTATTGCGGATATATTAGCGGGTTTATTGTTTATAACTACTTTATTAATCGTGCATAGAAAAAATAAACTCAAGGAGAATTTTGTATTTTCTTTATTCTTGTTTTTTGTGCCCATTATGCTGATTTTCTTTTTCTCCAAGGCATTGTTTTCTATATACTTAGATAGAGGCCTGATAATTTTTAGCCCCTATTTTTATATCGTCTTATCTTTAGGAATAGTTTTTATGAAGAGAATACGCAAGGTAGTTATATTAAGTGTCCTAATTCTTGTATTGTTCATTGCCGACTACGGGTATTTTAGGGATTGGTTTTTTATGCCTTATGAACACCACGTCGGATCTTATATAAAAAAACCAATTAAAGGAATTATAAAATTCCTAGAAAAAAATGTAAAACCAGAAGACATAATTGCATTTACTAATGAATCTGCAATGTTACCTTTTCATTTTTATAGCTATGGCATTCCTTTTCGCCTCTACCATTTTTTCAATCCTAGAATTCTAAGTTCAACTTGGCAAAGACCTTTGCAGGAAGGTGAGTTTTGCAAACCATATTATAAAATAAATCAGCTTAAGTTTAAAAGATTATGGATTGTTTCTTCAGATTGGGCAAGAAGCGGTGAATTAGACGAAAATTCACAGACTATAAAGGAGTGGATGGACAAAAACCTTAATCTGGAATTTGTTGAAGAATACGATGGATTGTTTATATTTAGATACTCTAATCACATTAAGAACGCCGACGATAAAGAAGCTATAATAAATTAATAAGATTTAATATTGTATGAATATAAAAATAGGTTCTGTTTTTAGTCTGAGTGTAAATATAATTCCTCAAAGGGATATACAAAGGTTTTGTTTTAAGTTTTTTCCTTTTATCATCAGAGAAATTAAAATAGGCGATTTATTCAATGTTACTAGCGGCATTTCCTATGTTAAAATTTTAGATGAGTTTATTCCCGAAATTACGCCAAAAGTTAAAATCACCATAAATAAACTTACACTCGAAGAAATTTTACGCGGCGGCTTTTTAAATCTGGAACATTTCTTCTCATACACAGGAAATAAAAAGAATTATATTTATCTTGGGAATGAAGAGTTTTTTATAGCCACCTCGGGAAGAGAGATTGTTTATTTTGCCATGCTCGGATACGCAAAAAAAGCCCGGCTTATGATATCGAAAGTAAAGACACTCGCGAGTTTCCGCGGCAAATATATAAATCCAGCGGCGCTTGTTTATATTATGAAATATTTGCGAGATTCTAAAAAAGCAGATAGAGTTTATATAAGCACAAGCGGAACAAATATAAATATGCAAAAAAGTATTCTGAGAGCAGGATTTAAAATTGACTTAATTTTCTATAAAATTTCTTTCTTTAGAGGTCGTGTTGAGCCTGTTTAATTTAAAATTTGGTAAGGGTCTTTAAATGCATAAGGAACGAATTGACTGTTTACTCGTCCATGTTCCAAAAAAAATGTCAGATGGAAGCCTCTCTGTTATGTCGATGTCAATGGGCTTATTCGCTTTGGCGGATGTATTAAATAGGAATGGTTTCTCATCGCAGATAATTCACTCGGGGATAGAACAAATAAAAGGCAGGAATTCTGCTATTGAAGAATATGTGAGAGATAATGATATTCTGCTAATCGGATTTTCGCTACATTGGTATCTGCAGTCATACGATACTCTCCAAATGGTTGATAGAATAAAATCGATTCGTCCAGGGATAAAAATAGTTCTAGGGGGATTTACGGCTAGCTTTTTTGCTAATGAAATAATGAGAAATTTTGGCAATGTCGATTTTATTATTAAAGGCGAAGGGGAAATACCGCTTTTGTGGTTGGTTCGCGCTTTATTAAGGAAGGACAAAGCTTTTTCTTCGATTCCGAATTTAGTATGGAGATATGGTAAAGAAATTATTGTAAATAATACCACGTATGTCGCAGATAATACTGATTTGAATAGTTTAAACTTCACGAATTTCGACTTATTGAAAGATTTTTCAATATATAAAAGAAGTGGTATAGATGAAGTATCACATTTTTCGCAAGAAGGGTTATTATCAATTGATAAGATTTTTCCGATATGTATAGGAAGAGGCTGCCCTGTAAGCTGTTCTTTTTGTGGTGGTTCTAAATTGTCGCAAAAACTTATAAATAACAGAGAAAAAATTGCTTTTCGTTCACCGGAAATGGTTCTAGAAAGTATTAAAATGGCATGCTCAGCCGGTTATGATGGAATATATTTAGATTTTGATCCTTGGCCTAAGAGAGTTTATTTTAAAAGGCTGTTCAGACTAATAAGGAAATCTAGAATTGATATACTGATGAAATTTGCATGCTGGTCTCTGCCCACTAAGGATTTCATCGATGATTTAGAAAAAACATTCGGCGAAAGAGCTTCATTGCTAATTTCTCCAGTTACAGGCTCAGACAGATTAAGAAAACTCAACAGAGGATATTTTTTTACAAATAAAGAATTGATCTCCGTGCTCTCACTTTTGAAAAAAAAGAAAATAAAGGCCGAAGTTTATTTTTCTTACCCCTTACCTTTCACTAGAAACAAGGATATAAAAGAAGAGAGTAGATTGATTAATTCATTGTCGGTCAATTTTTGCGATTTTCATAGGATTATTCGCCCTGTCTTCAGCTTTGACCCGGCATCCCCGATGTTTATTTGCCCCGATAAATATAAAATCAAAAAACATATCAATAGCTTCTTGGAATATTATGGACTGTCGGGAGGAATAGGCTATTGTCTTAAGGGGCACAACTACAATAGTTATAAGAAGATGTTTGAGGAACACGAAAAAGCAAATATAGTAGTTAGTAGCCTGTTGCCAAAAGCAAAAGCGTTCTACAGACTTAAGGATTTACAGAGAGCGATAAAATTAGCGAAGAAAGCATTACGCCTGTATACGAAAGATATCGAAATATATTCACTTTTGGGAGCTTGTTATGAAGAAATATCCAGGTATAAAAATGCTTTGAATATATATCGAAAAGCTTTAAAGATGTTTCCAAATGCGGAAGGAATTTATTCAGGTTTAATTAGATCCTATATTAAACTTAAAAGATACAAAATGGTAATTAAAGCTGTAAAGAAATTGGAGAAATTAAATCATAATAAAGATGCCAATATGCCATTTGTGCGCAATAAAGTTTTCACAAAGTAAAATATAACAACTTTTACCTTCTATTTTCTTGAGTTTTAGTTTATAATTTGTATTATAGGCATTGGTTTCTCCTTTCGTTTAAAGGTTATTGGTTGTAACCCTATTTTATGATGAAAAAATCAAATATATATAATATTAAAGCCAAGAAGCAGATTTCTATTATAGGGATGGCTCCCAAGAATAATATCAACATATTTAGACGGCAGCGGGAAGAAAGATTGAACCATTTGGAAAATTTGGGACTTACTCTTAGAAATGAAGGTAGGAGCGTATACTTAAACAGGCTCTCTCCCGGATGCGTTGACTGTTCGAGGGGTACTGCCTTGTCTGTCACTGCTACTACAAAATGTAACAGAAAATGTTTTTATTGTCTTTTCCCCCGCCGGCATGGCCCAAAAATAAAATTAATGAATACAATTAAGAATATATATATGCACAGAAATTATATACTTAGCCTTGGAATAAGTGGCGGGGAATGTTTGTTAGACCTCACTGCAACTGTCGATATTTTAGAATTTGCTAAGAAGTTCGCAGGTGATATATGCCAAACGCGCATATATACAAATGGCGATATGCTAAACCGAAGTATTCTTAAAAAACTGCAAGCGGCTAGATTAGACGAGATAAGAATAAGTATTAAGCCCGATACAGATTTTGAAAAAATAGCGTTGGCAAAAGAATATATCCCCAGGGTAATGGTAGAAACTCCTATTTTCCCCGATAAGGAAGAGGAAATGAAAGGGATTTTATTAAAATTAAATGAACTTAAAATTTTTGGCATCAATCTTCTTGAGTTTGTATTCAGCGTTCGAAATGCACGTTTATATAAGAGGAAGGGTTATAAATTAATGACTGATAAAGTCAACAAATCTTCCGTACCTTTTCCTTATTTATATCCAGTCTATGGTAGCGAAATAGCCTGTTTTAATCTTCTTGAATTTTCCGTCAAGGAGAGATTCTCGATAGGGGTGCACTATTGTTCTCAAAATAATGAACGATACGGTAATCATAGAGAAAGACTAAAGAAATTAGAAATCGGCAAAAGACTAAAATTAGAATTTATCAAAATTAAGAAATTTAATAAAGAACAACTTATGCTTAAGCTTTGGCCCGCTTAGGCATTAAAAAAGAAAATAGGTTAACATAAATGCCCCCGATGGATATATAGCGACCTGTTATTTGTACGGTTAAAGAAATAGTAAAGAAAATTATAGAAGGCATGTATTCGTTTTTTCTCGTTGATTGAAGATAAAGGTAGAAATCAAGAGACGCCAGGAAAAGAAGTACGGTTACGTTAAAGAAAAACATCAGATATTAGAGGCGGTAGAGGCTTAAGATGGATCGGGGAACTTTATCAATTTCAACTAAAAGGTGTATTGATTCGAGTTATAGAATTAATTAAAATTATGCAAAAGCAACAAAGCGTAATAATGTTTGAAGTTGGCGGAGTGAGTTTTTTGTTTAAATTTAAAACAAAACACCCAGTTATTCAACAGCGGGTAAAAGAGCAATATAGGCACTATTTTTGCAACAAAAAACCAGATATCTTTGTAGAGATTGAGTGCAGAAGTTCTGTTAAAAAACCAAATTTTAAAAAATTGCTAATTGATGCTTCAGCGTGGAAATTGTGGGAAAAAGATACTCATTATCTTCTTTATTTTACGAAGGAGAGAGGAATTTCTTTTGCAGAGATTAATTCTGCTTTTAATAGAGTAAAATTTTATACTGAAGACCCTTCGGGACAACTTCTTTTATATCTTCTTCCAGAGGTACTATTAGGCGTGGTACTGCCGCAAAAGAACGCTATGATAGTTCATGCCTGCGGGGTTTTAGCTAATAGAAAAGCATATTTTTTTGTTGCTCCTTCGGGAGGAGGAAAATCCACGATTGCCAAGTTAGCACTTAGAGAAGGTTTTAGCGTATTAAATGACGACCGGATAATTATCCGTAAAGAAGACAATTTATTTAAGATAGATGGAAATCCTTGGCATGGGGAACTAAAAGACTCATCGAATATTTCTCTATATGTAAAAAATGTCTTCTTTCTTAATAAAGCCCGTTCTAATAAGATTAGGTATATGAGTAAAAGAGAAGCAGTGTTAGGATTCCTTAAAAATAGTTTATATTTACCGATAAACAATGATATATTTAATAAGGGTTTTGGTATTTGTTGTGATTTAGCAAAGGCTCTAAATTGTTATTGGATGGATTTTAGAGCTGACAAAACAATATGGAGGTTTTTAGATGAGTTCTTCAAAAATGATACCTAAGAAAAACGACAAACTTGCCTGGAGAGTAATTGACAATGAAACCATCGTAATTCCTTTAGCAAATCAGCCAGAGGACGGGCAAAAGGTCAGCACTTTAAATGAAACAGGAACAAGAATTTGGGAATTGATAGATAATAAAAATTCAGAGGAGGATTTGATTCAGAAAATTATCAAAGAATATAATGTCTCCCCTAAAAAAGCAAGTGTTGAAGTGAAACGTTTTTTAAAAATTCTATCTCAAAAACAGCTAATAATATAATAGATTGGTACAGATTTGAATGTTAATTGTTTTATATAGGATTCTTCTAAAATAATATGAAAAGGTAATGAGTAGGGCAAATTCATATCAAGTTATTATTGAAAAAGTTATCACGAATTTTGTTCCGTTAATATGCCTCTTCGAACTTACCTTTGATTGCAACTTATCCTGCAAGCATTGTTATATTGTTAGAAAAAAAGCAAAGAAGCTTAGTAAGTCAGAGGTTTTTAATATTCTTGGACAATTGAAGGATATGGGGTGTTTAAATTTAATC
>JBDRMR010000080.1:0-14566 GCA_043812035.1 Candidatus Omnitrophota bacterium | reverse complement strand
CTCTTATCCTCTTCTTTATGCTTGAGGGTTATTCCGTTTTCTTTATACTTCTTTAACAGGAAATGCGTGGTTGTGCCGCGCACGTTTTCCAAAGGAGCGAGCTTCTCTGCAACAAAATTGGAAACGGTATGAAGGTCTTTCCCCTCGACAACGAGCAATAAATCGTATGTTCCAGAAAGAAGGTAACAGCTCTTTACTTCGGGAAAGGAATAAATCCTCTGGGCAATCTTATCGAATCCCAGGTCCTTCTGAGGCGTTACCCTCACCTCGATGAGGGCGCGCACCTCGGAATCATCCTCGCGCACCAGCTCTTTGTTAATAACCGTCTTGTATCCCAGAATTATCCCTTGCTTTTCGAATCTCTTGATTGCTTTTTTTACCGACGAGGAGCTCCTTTTTAACATCCGCGCAATCTCCTCAGGCGTAATCCGGGCGTTTTTCTCTAAAATCTGCAAAATCTCATCCATCCCCTACCTCCTGCCACCCCGTTAGAGACGCCTTAGTTCTTTTTCGAATCATTATAGTCTCTAACGGAGTAAACCAAATGTTTAATTATCCGCTTATGGCTGATACAGAGTGTTAAGCATATCGGGATTTTTTTCCAGTACCTTCAAAAATGCCTCAACCGCTTTGGGGTCAAACTGAGTGCCGCTGCACTTCTTAAGTTCTTTGATAGCCTCTTCCCTGGTAAAGGCCTTGCGGTAAGGCCGTTCGGTGATCATAGCGTCAAAACTGTCTGCTACCGCCATTATCCGGGCGCCCAGTCTTATATTCTCCCCTTTAATCCCGAACGGATAGCCTTTGCCGTCGTATCTTTCATGATGCTGCTCTACCAATTCGATAACTCCGTTCAAGAAAAGAAGAGGCCTTAATATCTCTGCGCTCTTTAGAGAATGCAGCTTTATCTCATCCCACTCTTCAGGGGTTAGCTGACCGGGCTTGGTGAGTATAAAGTCATGGACGCCTATCTTTCCTAAATCATGCAACTGACAGGCCTGTTTTATCTCTTCTACCTCCTTCTCGGTGAGACCCATTTCCCTGGCAATAGCTATCGCAAATTCGGTTACGTGTTCAGAATGGGTTTTGGTGTAATGGTCCCTGGCGTCGATAGCCGAGGTTAAAGCCATGACGGTGCGCAGGTACGTATCTTCTAAAGACGAGTATAGCTGCGCATTTTCAACGGCAATAGCTGCCTCATTGCCTATGCCTTTTATAAATCTGAAATCGTCTTCCGTGAAAGGCTGCTTTGACCTTTTGTTGTTGGCGTTGACTACTCCGATTACCTCGTCCTTAATCACCAGCGGAACGCTGATGAACGAGTGAGTGTAGTATTTCTCCTGGTTCCTCCTTTTGAATCTCTCATCCGCCTCAATATCCCTTACCAACACCGGCTGTTTATGCTCGGCGACCCAGCCGGATACCGGCTCGCCGAACTTAATCTTTGTATTCTTAATAATCTCCTTGTCTAATCCGCGGGCAAATCTGATTTTCAGGCCCCCGGATTCCTTATCCACTAAAAGAACGGAGCAAATTTCCAGCTCCAAGACCGCGCAGACTCTGTCAACGATAATCTGTAAAACCTCATCTAATTTCAGGGTAGATAAAACATCCAGCCCCACGCTGTAAAGTATGGTTAATTCCTTTGTTCTCTCCTTTACCTTCTCCTCCAATTTGATATTCTGCCGCTCCAGCTCTGTCATCAATGTTTTATTAGTAAGAGTAAGATTTCTAAAGGCCACCGCTCTTTTTATCACAAAAGATACCTCTCCGATATTAACCGGCTTGGTGATATAATCGTATGCTCCTAATCTCAATGAAGTGTGTACGGTCTCAAAAGACGGGTAGCCGGTGATAACAATCACAACGCTATCAGGGTCGGTCGTCTTAATTTCCTGAAGAACATCAATTCCGTCTATATCCGGCATTTTTAAATCGCATACCACCACATCAAAGCCTCCCTCCTGGAACGCCTTTATGCCCTCATTGCCGGAAACGGCATATTTAACCGCATACCCCCTGTCTTCCAGCAAATCCCTTAAGAATTCGCACATCACCAGCTCGTCATCTATAACCAGGATATTCCCCTCAGCCATTCTCGCTCCTTTCCATAACCTCGCTAATCACCGACCTTATCTCTTTTATGTCAAATGGCTTGCGGATACAGGTAACCGCTCCTTCTTTCTTAGCCTCCTCTACCATATATCCCGGCATACTGTCTGTCATAACTATCACTGTTTTTGGGCTAAGCTCTCTGAGGGAATGCAAAGTTTTTATTCCGTCCATTACCGGCATATGCACGTCTACAAAAGCAATATCGAAGAAAGCTGTTTTGGCTATCTCCTGCGCCTGGAGTCCGTTATTAACTGTAGTAACGTTATATCCTTCGTCCTGAAGGATATCGGTGAACAGGTCTCGCATTATCTCTTCGTCGTCAACTACCAGGATTTTAATATCTTTCTTCATTGCTATCACCCCTTCCCTCTGCCCGAACAAAATAAAATTAAACCACTTTCTCCTTGCGCTCAATGGCTTCCTCAATTACTTCGATTAATTCCTTTATTTCAAACGGCTTATGAATACAGGTAACGGCTCCTTCCCTTTCCGCCTCGTCTAACAGCACGTCGGGGAAACTATCCATCATCACTATTGCGGTCTTTGGGCTGAGCTCTTTAATGGCGCGCAATGTTTGGACTCCGTTCATTACCGGCATATGAACATCTATAAAGGCGACGTGGAAAAAAGTGTCTTTTGTTTTTTGCTGAGCTTCTTTGCCGTTACAAACCGTGATAACCACATACCCTCTGTCCTGAAGGATATCGGTGAATAGATTCCGCATTATCTCTTCGTCGTCAACTACCAGGATTTTTACCCCGTTAGAAATCTTATTTTTTTTATTTTGAATATTGTTATTTCTAACGGGGTTAATATCCTTTTGCATTGATAAGCTCCGGCTTACTTTTCTGCTGCCGGCAAAGTTATAGTGAATATGGTGCCTTTGCCTACTTCGCTCCTCAGGCTTATGCTTCCGTTGTGCTCCTGAACAATCTGATAACTTACTGTCAGCCCTAAGCCCGTTCCCTTCTCTTTTTGCTTTGTGGTAAAGAACGGTTCGAATATACGAGAGAGGTCCTCCTCGGCAATCCCGCAACCCGTATCGGCAAACTCTATTTTTATTCCGCTCGGACCCCGGGTTTTCTCGTCTATAATATTCTCAACCGATATCTTCAGCTCTCCGCCGTCCGGCATAGCCTGTTGGGCATTCAGGATAAGGTTGGTAAATACCTGCTGCAACTGATTGATTATGCCCATTACTTTAGCCAGGCCCGGCTTAAAGTCGGTAATTACCCTTACGTTCTTAAGCTTAAGCTGGTGCCCGACAATGGAGAGCGTCTCCTCAATAGCCCTGGCCATATCCAGGGGTTCGGGTTTGGCGGAGATGGGCCGTCTTGAAAATTTGAGAAGATTCTCTACTATCCTTTTACAACGGGCAGCTTCCCTCTCGATAGATTCTATATATCTCTGACAGGCTTTAAAGTCGTTTACGCCGAAGCCGGGCTTGCTAAACTTCTCCAGAATAAACTGGGCGTAACCTAAGATGCCTCCCAAGGGATTATTCAATTCGTGAGCTATGCCCGCGCCCAGCTGCCCAACGGCCGCCATCTTGGCTGACTGCACCAGCTGAACCTGGGCTTCTTTCAATTGCTCGGTCCTCTCTTCTACCTTTTGCTCCAACACATTACTCAACCTGGCCAGGTCCTCTTTCTCTTTTCTCTCTCTGGCTAAGGCCTCCTCATAGTAGACATTGCTGTAGGCGGATGAAGAGGCAACAGAAGCAATCGTTCTTATAAAACCTCCTCTTTTCTTCAGAACCTCGCATACCGCGTTGAATTCCTCTTCGGTGTAATAAGTCTTTAACGGAAGGCCTGCGTTCTTAACCGCCTCGTATACTATCTTTTCCGCTGCTTCAACGCCAATGGACTCTTTAAATAGTTGAATCAAAGCCTGAATGTCCTTCTGGGTCATTTCCTCCTCACTTTTTATATTTTGGTTATTTATTGTGATGCAGTCTTATACGGGCACTAAAAAGATTAGCTAACGTTTTTATAAAGCCGCTTTTTTTCTTTAATACCTCGCAAATTTTTAAAGCCTCTTCTTTGGAGAATTCTTTTTTCGACGCTAACCCTGCTTCGGCGATTGCTTCTTTGATTATCTTCCTGGCTCCTTCATCTCCCATAGTTTGAATATAGAGTTCGTAAAAATCTTCTATCTTAATTTTATCTCCGGGCATTCTTCTGCCTCATTTTTAATTATATAAAAATCGCGCTGCGGCTTCGTAGCGCAAGCCGAAAAGCCGCACTCCGAAGCCGCGCGCATATAACTACGCCTCTTAACGCAGAGCGGAATTGAGATTACGCGGGTATCAGCAAAACTACCGTGGTAGTATTATGAAATCCGCTTAGCTGGCCTATCTCCATGGCTATCTCGCCGTAGGTCTCAAAACCGACCAGAGGCACCTTCAGCACATTTTTGATTTCGTTAACCGCCTTGGCGAAACCGTCCCCTAAGATTACTGCCCGGCAGACGCAGTCAAACACTATTGCGCCGGCTAACTTTGCTCCTTTAACGGCCTGGAGAGCAATCTCAGCAGCCTTCTTTGCCGAACTGATTTGAGCTTGCTGCGGACTTTCCATTACCCGCACCACTATCCCCTCGCTCATAGTGCAGGGGAAGTTTATCGGGCCTTCGGTAGTGGTAGTTCCGCCCAGCCACCTTATCTTATACTCTGTTCCGGTAAGGAGGCCGGCTTCGTATCTGGTAAAAAACGTCTGAATCGCTTCAACTTTGGTCATCTTATCCACGTCTATCCCGATGCTTTTGGCATTCTGACGCGTATACTCTTTCCATACCCCAAAAGCGGACTTACCGTCGATCTCATAAACAACGTTTCCCTCTGCTTTGGTTATTGTCAATGGCGGGCTGATTGGGGAATGTCCGTGCTTTACCCCTATTGCCACCGGAATGCGGGAAGCAACCAAGGTTAGACTTGCGGCGTCAGAGGCAACTTCCTCGTTGGTAAACACGCTGGTCTCTTTAAACTTAAGGTCGTCGCCGGCAGCGCCTCCTGAAAATTTCACGTTCGGGCCTAATGCCTCAAGTGCTGCCAATGCCGATTCCTCTCCCTTGCCGGCCAAGCCGTCAACAAGAAGCACAGCCGAAAGATAAGGATATCCTTCTACGCTGGAAGGAAATTTGCGGCTGGCATCCTTAAGCGCCTTTAACTCATCTTCCTTTAACCCCTTGCCGATACCGGGGAAAAATTTGTGCGTGTCCGTAGAAATAACCGCGCAGGCCACGCTTTCTTTCTCGACTTTCTCTTCGGTGAATTCGCCGGCGGTGGAACAGCCGATAAGCGGGGCGTTATTCGTAACTTCTCTCACTCCCTTAACTACGGCTTTGTAATCGTAGGCGCTGGAAGCAAAAATCACCGAGAGGCTTACGTCCTTTGTCCCTGCTTTATCCATTGCCTTGTTTGCGGCTTCCTGGCCTACCTTTAGGCTATCTTTGCCTTTTGCTATCGCTGTGCCGAATTTAGTCCCCATTTTTCACCTCCTCCTCTGTTTTTTACCCTTTAAAATTTAAGTCCGAGTCTAAATTGAATACCGACTATCCCGTGCACCCCCTTTCTATCAATTGTTTGTATATTTCGGTCATCAACGGATTAATTGTAGCAAAAAAAACGGTTTTCCACAAGTTATTTTGAAGGCGGGCCTTTATATTTTGCAGATTTTGGGAAGTTGGCGTTTGTGTTCTGTGGCTTTGATGCGGGATTTTACTCTTTTAACCAATCTTGCCGGATGGGTCTGTTTTTGTTTTCGTAAAAGTCTAAAAAGTATATCGTCAAGCTGATTATAACTCATCCCCAGTTCTGCTTCGTCAGTCTGGCCTGACCAGAGCCCGGCGGTAGGAGTTTTATTGATAATCTTTTCGAGAATATCCAACGTTCTGGCCAACTGCCTCACTTGGGTTTTAAGCAAATCTCCCAATGGCAGGATGTCCGCTGCGCCGTCACCGAACTTAGAAAAATACCCAGTCAGTATTTCTGATTTATTGGAGGTGCCGCACACAAGGTAATTCAATCTGTTGGCAAAATAATAAAGCACCGACATCCTCAGGCGTGCTTTAAGATTGGCGCGGGTTACACGCTTCGCTTTTGGCAACAAGTTTAAACAGGTTTTGTAAACCGGATCTAAATCGACGCATTTGGCCTTAATCTTTAGCCTCTTGACAACTAAGCGGGCATCGATTAAATCCTCCTTCCGGCTCTGGCAAGGCAAGATAAGAGTCAAAACCTTGTTTCTGCCCAGCGCCCGCCGGCACAATTCGGCAGTTACAGCCGAATCCAGGCCGCCGCTTAAGCCGACAACAACTCCCTTTGCCCTGGCTTGCTTTACCTGTTTCCTAATCCAAGTAATAATCCTTTGCGCTGTCTTCATTATTAGTTATGTAAGAGCGAACTTTATCAAAAGCGGCAGGAGCTGGAAGCCGCGAATCTCGCCCAACGAGCCTCGCTTAGCTGTCTTCTCGGAAAAATCCTTGCTGCCGTCGGAGGCAATTCCTCCGCCGGAGACCATCAAGGGCACGGGGTCAGCGGAGTGAGACTTAATCTTGCAGACAGTGGAATGGTCGGCGGTTACCGCAATAATCGTATCTTCGAGCTTCAATCTTTTAAGCAGCGGGGCGAAGAAGTGCTTATCAATCGCCTCGATAATCTCTTTTTTCCTGAGAAAATCTCCGTCGTGAGCCGGCTCATCCGGTCCCTTGATGTGAATATATAACCCGTCAAATTCAGAAATTTTTTTAAGCGCGATTTTAGCCCAGATAGAATAATCCACCCCCAAATCCCCCGAAGGCAGCGGCACCTCGACAACCTCAATGCCCGTGAGGAGCGCAATGCCTTTTTCAACGGGCATCTGCACAAAAGAGCCGAGCCTTAAATTGTATAGCGACTCTACCGAGGGAAACTCCGGCAAATGGTCGCCGGCGTCGCGGGAAAGAATAACGTTTGCCGGCAGTTTATTTTGCGCGATTCTTTTTTTGTTAATCTCCGAGCGGGATAAGACCCGATAAGAGCTTTCGGTAAACTCATTAAGCAAGCGGGCGGCTTCTTTTGCTTCGCTTGAGTCTTCGTGCCCCTGCATAGGCCTTGATTGAGCAACCCGCTTCTCAAATTTTTCCAGGGCAACGCCAAAAACGCCTTCCCGGCCGTAAGCGGGATCGGTGTTGGTTATCCATGCGGATAATTTTCTTTCTTTGTGACGGATAACTAAAACGCCCCTATGTCCGACCGTATTCCTGAACTCAAAGTTCGCCGAAGCAAGCCCTACCCCCGAATTAATCTCTTTAGCCAAGGCGGATGCTTCTTCTGTAGTTAGATTCCTACCTACCCGCCGGTCTACGATTGACTTGCCGTCGGCATCCGCAGTCGCAAAATTAACCCGTAACGCCAGGTTGCCGGGGTCTACTTTAAGACCCTCGGCAAAGGATTCAAGGGGCCCTCTGCCGGTATAGTATTTGCGGGCATCATATCCCAACAGGCTTATTACGGCAATGTCAGACTCCGGAGCAATACCTTTATCTACCGGATATATAATCCCGGTGCGGCTCGACTTGGCGAGCTTATCCATTTGAGGAATAACTGCCGCCTCCAAAGGGGTCTTATTATCCAGCTCGGGAATCGGCAGGTCGCCCAATCCGTCCAGAACTATATATAATATCTTTTTCATCTCAGCACTTCGAAAATCCGCAGGCAAAACACTTAACACAGCCTTCCTCGTGACGCAAGGCTCCTCCGCAGTCCGGGCATACGCCCACGATATTGGCTATTTCCTGGTGTACGCTCTGGGAAACAGAAACGGAGGTCTTGCCGTTGACTAATCTCCTCTCAATAACCCTGGCCAGCGCATCGGCGCAGGAAAAGATTCGCACGCCCTTTTCCCAGGAAGGAGACGGACAACGGATATTGCGCAGCTGTTCGATTATGGACTTAACCTCAATGCCCGAGCGAAAAGCCAGAGAAACGAGCCTCCCAATCGCTTCCAATTGACTCGCTGCGCATCCTCCGGCTTTGCCCATCTGGGTAAACACCTCAAACGGCCGGCCTTGTTCATCCAGATTTATGGTGATGTAAAGATTGCCGCAGCCGGTGGAAACCTTGCTGGTTGTGCCTGTGGTAACCTCGGGCCGCGGCCTGGGGACAATCTTGCCCAGCTCTATTTTAGATTCCTGCTCGACAGCCGCTTCCTGTTTACCGGCGATATTGAGAACTTGCTCCTGACGGCTTTTATCCCGATATACCGTAATACCCTTACAGCCTAATTCGTAAGCCAAAAGGTATGCCTTGCGCACATCCTCAACCGTAGCATCGTGAGGGAAGTTAATCGTTTTGCTCACTGCGTTATTCGTGTACTTCTGAAACGCGGACTGCATCCTGATGTGCCACTCCGGGGTGATGTCGTGAGCGGTAACAAACACGCGCTTTATATCCTCGGGGATTTCCTCAATCTTCTGAATCGAGCCGGCTTCGGCAACCTTTTCCATCAATTGCCGGCTGTAAAAACCGCGCTCTCTGGCCACTTCCTCAAACGCCGGTTCGATTTCAATTAGCTTGTCGTTGTCCATAACGTTGCGATAGTAAGAAATGGCGAACAAAGGCTCGATACCCGAAGAAGTAGGGCCGGCGATTATGCTTATTGTCCCGGTAGGCGCGATAGTGGTTAGAGTGGCGTTTCTAAGGCGCACGCCCTGCTTCTCCCAAACGCTTTCCTCAAAGGCGGGGAACACTCCTTTGCGTGCCGCTAATTGGCGGGATTTCTCCGTTGCTTCTCTGAGAATAAAAGACATCAACCTATCAGCCAACTCCAGCGCCTCGTCGCTATTGTAGGGTATGCCCAGCGTAACCAGAAGGCTTGCCCATCCCATAACTCCCAGACCGATCTTGCGGGTCAATTTGGTGGCTTTCTCAATCTCAGGCAGGGGGAATTTGTTCAAATCGATGACATTGTCCAGGAAGTGCACTACTAAATGGACGATGTTCTTTAATTTTTCCCAGTCAATCTCATAGCCCGAATATGATTTCCTCGCCGCCTGCAACAAATTGACCGAGCCGAGATTGCAGCTCTCGTAGGGAAGCAAAACTTGTTCACCGCAATTGTGAACTATAAAACCATTGGCATCAAAATAATTCAGGCCGGGAATCTGTGTATCGTAAACTTCTTCCATCCCCTCGAACACTATATCTTCTATGGTTACGGCAAAAAAATCTTTATTGACTCTCCTTTTGTAATTGCTTACAATTTTCTCTAATTTGTTTTGCTTATCCGTATTCCCAAAACCAATCTTCTGAGCAAATTTAATAATACTCTCATTGGAAATAGCCAGTTCATGCTGGGCGCGGATATTATACTGCGCATAGCCGCCTCTGCCGTCAGGGAGGCTTTTAACTCCTTCTTTCCGTCTAAAAGCGTAAATCTTAGAATATATTCCAAACTTAAGAAGAATTCTCTGAACCGATTGAAGGAGAGAAATATTGCTCTGCGCCAACCTCACAGAAGACCCTTTCTTTTGATTCGCCAGAACCGTACCATCAGCATCAAATAATCCTCTTAATAATCCCCTGCAAAAATCTGAAGAGCACCCTTCTATTTGCTCGGTAATCACTTTTTGCCCCTGCTTTAAACCCAGATTGAAGGCGAGATCGCTTAAAGATGCCAAGGATAATCTAAATTCATTCCTCTCCTCGATTTCTACCCAACCGGAAAAATCACTGCGATGCCTAAAACCATCGAGAGAATCCAATGCCGCTGCCTTTACTTTCTCTGAACCCTGCGACCTGCCCCAGGAAGAGAGAACCGCACTATCCTTCTTAACAGTGCCATCGCCTATTAACAAGCCTATTAAATACCCTTCCTTAAAAGTATACTTGCCTTGCCACTGCGCGCCGGGATGATTATTAATAACTACCTTATCCCCAACTTCCAATCTTCCTGCTTCTCTCCATTCAGTCTCGACTTTATATCTTGTTCTTTTTTTAATCCGCATTAAAAGGTGATTTAAAGTAAGACGAATATCCAGGCCTTCTTTAGTCTTTAATTTATAGACAGGTTTAACTCCAGTGGCAAAAAAACCTGCTTCTCCGCTTTTCCAAGGCTTTCCATTAACCAACGCAACAAACTTTTTATCTATAAGCCCCTTAACTTGATAAGGCCCCTCTTGAGTCATAATCCAAGTATCCTCGGTAATACAAGGATTTGTCGATTCATACTCTCCCAGCTTGGGCGTAGGGTTAAACTCATTCATCCGGTCTATAAAAATCACGCCCGGCTCGCCGTTTTTGTGCGCCTGCTTGACAATCAGGTCGAATACATCGACCGTTTTAAGACGGCGGACGATATCCCGCGTATGAGGGTCGACCAAATCATATTCTTCGCCGTTTTGCAGTTTTTTCATAAAATCTTGAGTGATGGCAACCGAGATGTTAAAATTGGTAATTCTCTTATCGCTGTCTTTACAGGTAATGAATTCCAGAATGTCAGGGTGGTCCGCTCTTAAAATTCCCATATTGGCCCCTCTTCTTGTACCCCCTTGCTTTACAGCCTCGGTTGCCGAATCATAAACCTTCATAAATGATACCGGTCCTGAGGCAACTCCACCTGTAGTCTTTACTACTGCATTTTTGGGACGCAGTCGAGAAAAGGAAAATCCAGTGCCACCGCCTGATTTATGAATAAGGCTAGTGGCTTTCAATGTCTCGAATATCGACTCCATTGAATCATTGATTGGAAGAGTAAAGCAAGCGCTGAGCTGCCCCAGCTCTTTTCCCGCGTTCATCAGGGTAGGGCTGTTAGGCATAAACTCCAAAGAGGTCATCGTATTATAGAAATCTTCCTCTAATCTTCCCGCCTCGACTTGCGAAGACCCGTATAATGTTTCGACCTCGGCAATCGCTTTGGCAACCCGCCTGAACATTTCCCCGGCAGTCTCGACTACCTGACCCCGTGCGTCTTTTTTCAGATACCGCCTTTCCAATACCCTTAACGCATTTTCCGATAAATTAAGCTCCATTTCTCTACCTCCGGTATCCGGTAATATTATTAAAAGAAATAACGCAGGTAAAATAGCACAAACTTATTTTCTTGTCAAGAGAAAAATACAATATATAGAATTTATTTAGTTAAGATACACAATACATAGTATATTAGAGGCTAATTTTATCTCGGGGGCGCGCAGGATTCTCTAATCACCAACTCGCAGGGCAAGACTCTTTTTATAATTTTAGCAGAGGAAGGGATCATCAATTTATTAAGGTGCTTAACCCCCTCTTCGGCCATCTTCACCAAAGGCTGCCTTATTGTAGTAAGGGCAACCGGTGCGTAGAGCCCTGTGGGGTTATCGTCAAAACCGATTATAGAAAAATCAAGAGGAATCTTCTTGTTGAGCTCTGTGGCTACGGCCATAACCTCCAAAGCCATCGAGTCGGAGGCGACAAATATGGCGGTCGGGGAGTCGGTTAATCCCAATAACTTATAAGCGGCAGCGCGGGCTTGGCCGCGCGAGTAATCTGTTTTTACTACGTATTCTTCCTTAAGCTCGAGGCCGTTCATTTTAAGTCCGGCCTTATACCCTTCAAGACGGTGCCAGGCAGCCTGGGTGGTTACATCTCCTGTAATATGGGCGATGCGTTTATGGCCGAGTTCAGCCAGGTACCCTACTGCTTTCTTTGCCCCCTCAACATTATCTATTGAAATACAGGATATGCCGATATCCTCTACGAAATTATTAATTACTACGCAGGGAACCCCTTTTTCTAAGGCGCTTTCCAGTTGAAGCCTGTTGCCGATTATATCCGCAAAGATTATCCCCCCCATGGTTGAATAATTGAGCGGCGATTTAGCCGAGGTTAGATGCAAAAGCAAGTCAAGTTTTAATACTTCGCACATTGTCCCTATGCCGCGAATTAATTCCAATACGTAAAAGGAATAAAAAACGCCTTCGTACCGGGGAATAACCAAACTGATTATGTCTGACTTGCCTCTTGCCAAACGCTGAGCAAATACCGAGGGTTGAAATTTAAGTTTCTTGATTACCAGCAGGACTCTCCGGCGGTTCTCTTCCTTTACTGAGGGAGCTTTGTTGATTACGCGGGATACGGTGGCGGCAGATACTCCGCTCTCGCGGGCAACATCATCTATAGAAACCGAGGATTTTTTAGAAATTCGGCGGGTTCTCAATATCTTACAACATCCCCTAACTCAAAAGGTCTCAATGACTCGGTTATGTCGCAGGCAGCTATCTCTTCGCGGATTTGGATAACCTTAACCTTGCCTATGGGTTCTCCGGCTCGCAGAACCTCGAAAACCATATTCTCTTTAAGCCCGTTATTCCTGCCCAAGTCGATTACCACAAATTCATGCTCTGTATTCACATTTAATATCTTGCCTTCGAGGTTATAAGGTAATTTGATCTGCGAAGAAACAGAGGAAGACGAAACTACAATCGGAGGCAAATCTACGGAACCGGAAGCCTTAGAAACCTTAGCTACCTCCGTCGTTTCGGGCTTCTGCTCTCTGGCATATCCGGCCGTAACCGTTCTTTCTTTTAATAGAGATTTCACTTCATCGATCCTCCGGCGGAGATTCTCGTTCTCCTTCCGGAGGTTATCTAACTCGGCTCCTGAATCTTGCAACGCCGCGAGCCGCTCTTTTAAAGATTTATTTTCATCTCTGGCCGATTTAAACTCCTCCTCCAGCTTGCCGTATGAGTCCAGTCTTTGCGACAACTCCTCTCTTTCCCTGCTGACTAACTCAAGCCTGCGCTGAATCCCGTCTTTCTCGGAGGTGACCCGCTCTAAGTCTCTCTCTATGGCCTCCACCCTGTCTTTAAGGCTCCTGCTTTCTTGTAATGCCTTATTCAGCTCGGAGATGAGCTGCTCGTTTTTCTGGGTCAGGCTTTGTTTGGTAGAGGTATATTCCCGCAACAGGCTCAGCCTTGCGTTCTGAATATTGAAAATAATGAAAAGGCTGGCTGCTAAAAAAACAACTAAAATTAAAATAACGGTCTTGAGTTTTCCTATCATCGGCTACTTAAATTATATCTTATACGCAGGCAAGAAAATCACCTTCGGCGATAACCTTCAGTTATGATTTTCAGTGGTTAGGAAAGTGTTTTATACTTTCCTATACCATAAAAACCTGGCGCAATACCAGGCTGGCCGCGCCTTGGGCCACGGCATTTTCTCTTAGTTGGGAATAAACAATTTTCAAATCCTCGGTCATCTCTCTAAATGCCCATTCTTTAACGACCTGGCTGACTTTTACCAGGAATTCTTCCCCGGCTTCCTCGAAACCGCCTCCGATAACCACCACCTCAGGATTTAATAAATTTACTAAATAAGCGATCTTTATGCCCATTCTTTTGGCAGCGGCATCAAGGCCCTCCTTCGCTACCTTATCTCCTTCCCGCGCGGCCATAAATATGCTCCTTAAATCAATCTCTTCCAATTTATTGTTTACCAACGCCGCGAGCTTGCTCCCCTCCTGGGGATTTATCGACATCCTATTCCTTACTTCCCTGACAACCCCTAAATCAATTTCCCACCGTTTCAAAAAGCAAGGGCTGCCTAAAGAGCAGTTAAATATCTGGTCCTGTTTGTAGTTATGAATGGAAACTTCTCCGGCGCAACCCTTGCTGCCGGTATAGACTTCTCCGTTAACCATTATGCCGCATCCCACTCCGGAAATCATATAAATAACGTTCTTGACTCCCGACTCCAAATCCAGCCACTGCTCGCCGAAACAGGCAGCCGTGGCGTCATTTCCGATAACAGTCGGTAAACCGAACTCCTTTTCAATCAAATCTTTCAAGGGCAGATTTATCGAAGCGTAAGTATAATTATGGTTATTAAGCCTTTCCGGCCAGTGAATTGAGCCGTCCCCCCTGTTAATAATACCGGCCATGCCGACGCCTATTCCTTTAACATTCTGAAGATACTTCTTGGAGCGCCTGATAATCTCGCGGATTATCTCAAAAAGGACTTCGACTATTTCCTTTACAGAAGGCTCCGGCCTTTTTACCTGAGTCTTAAGTATAATGTTTCCCTTTATGTCTATGAGCAGGCCGACCATGTTCATTAGATTCAAACCTACTCCGATTGCAAAAGCCGACTGAAGATTGAGGTCCAGCAGAACCGGCCTGCGCCCGCCTTCGGAAACGTCGAGCTCTCTCTCTAAAACCAACTTTTGTTTGATGAACTCTTCGATATAGTTGGAAACGGTTACGATATTTATGCCTAATTTCTGGGAGATATCCGGCCGGCTGATGGGCCCAAAGCGCCTTATTGTTTCCAGGATTTCTACACTGCGTCTTTCTTTATCGGTAAGCTCTTGGGTCCCGAAAGTTAAAAGCCGCATTTTTGAATTTTATTTCTGTATATAATCTTCATTAAAAATTCGGTTTGCTGGATATATCCTACATAAGAAAAAAATATAAGTCAAGAAAAATCGTTTTCGCA
>JBDRMR010000079.1:0-15923 GCA_043812035.1 Candidatus Omnitrophota bacterium | reverse complement strand
CAGAATTTACTCCTTAAATCGAGTTTCCGGCTCCAGTTATACTCCCAGTATGCCAGGGGTACCTTAAAATATCCAATCTGCGGAGCTTGATACTCCTTAGATGTATCTTCATAATCAAACAAGGCTATCTGCGCCGGCTTATCTGTGATAAATTCGCAATCAATAAGTCTGTATTTATCCCTTAACCTTCTTAAAACCTTATTTATTCTATACCTGTAATAACGCCTCTGGCTTAAATCCATACCAAACAACTTAGCCATTTTCTCATAATCCAATTCAAATTTTGCCTTGCCGGTTTTATTAAAATCCTTGAGAAAAACTAAGTACATATCAAAGCCTCTTAGGTCTCTATTGTGAACCATTCTGCCGGATAGGCTCGGGTCGCGCAAGAATTTATTCCTAATTGCCACAGTTTCAACCTGAGCCCTATCTAAATGTTCTTCTCCTATAATCTCCAGAGTCTCAATGCGCTGTATCTTTTCCTTCGCGTATTCTTCTGATTTAATAAGGCTTACGCTCTCCCTATTTAATCTTAAAGCGCTTGTAGACCAATTCATACTCCCTTCAATTACTGTCTCGCCATCTATAACAATTAACTTATCGTGAAGGGTTTTGTCAGGAATGGTAAACTTACAGTCAATCCCAGACTCAGTAAGCATCATATATGCCACTTCATTTCTTTGGGAAAGTTCTCCTGCTCTTTTAGAAGCTAAATAATCATAACTTCTATCTAACCGCACCACTACCCTAACGCCTCTTTTATGTGCCTCGATTAAATCCTGAAGCAAAAGATATGGCAGACTCAGCTTATCGTGTTCGCTGACTATAATCCCATAGAGAGATACGTAGATGGAATCCTTAGCTTTCTCTAAACTGCTATGGACTACATCAAAGTATTTATTATCGCTGATATCTGTAACATCGGCAGGAACTGAATATACTGTGGCAGGACATACTAAACTGGCTAAAAGGAAAAGGCAAATTATCTTATTCTTTAGCCTGTCTAGGTAAAACCTCATAATGCAATTATAACTTGTCTCGAATTATAGTCAATCCATCTTTATATGCTCTGCTTGAGCCATTAGTGAGCCAATAAGTGTAAAGAAAATACAAATTCATACAAGAATACCTAAGCGGGCGCAGGAAAATAAAAAAGGCGTAACTGTATGTTTCCCACACAATTACGCCATAACTGCAGTAAAAAAGAGGGGTTATGAAAACCCCTCTTAAATATAAAATGCCGAGGGGGAGAATCGAACTCCCCACGCCGGCCTTTTCAGGGCCGCGCTCTACCACTGAGCTACCTCGGCGTCGTTCGCTCTATCCTAGACTAACAACCGTCGACTGTCAACTAACCTGCTTGTTCCAGAATCTTGACAAAGACATCCTGGGCCAGATCGATATTGGGCAGCCCCAGCGCATTGCGCGCAGACACTCTTAAGCGAGTCGTGGCTCTGGTTAACCGGATAAGCCGAACCTTTACCTTGCTGGAATCAACCTTTAACTCCAGGTCGCCCTTGGCCTTATCCTCAGTATTAATTTTGCCCTTTATTTTCGCCACTAACTTTGCTGCATTCCAAAGCGTATCGTAATCTTTGTCCGTTTCGCCCTGGATGGTATCTTTACTTATCGCATAGCCTCCCAGCGCGCCCACCGCGCCTCCCACAATAAGAGGCACGCATCCCGAACAAACCAAAACCAGTAAAAAAACAGGTACTATCGATAACTTTGTTTTTATCATTTCAGCTCCTTCTGCCTGAAGACCTTAGTAAAACAGAATATCAGCAAGCTTAAAATTATCAGCCAGGAAATAATTATAAAAATCCAGCCGCTCAGACTCACCGCCGTTCTCCTTCAACCGTTTTCCTTCTGCTCCAGGCAATCTTTATCAAAAGCGAAAGAACCAAAAAGAAGAGTAAAAGGCCGATGCGGGTGCATAAAACAATCGTTCGATTTTCCCGGGGGACGTCTTGCATCAGAATTACAGGGAGTCCCTGCTGAACAAACCAGAAGCCCAGGATGAAAAGCAGAAATAACGGGGTAACATATTTAATGATGAATTTATAAATTCTGGGGACTCTCATCTGCGCCCCGACGTGAATCTCTTCCCAGGCCTTCTCCATCCCGAAAACCCACACAAAAAGAATCGTCTCGACCGTGCCGAATAAAACCAAAGCGAATGTTCCGCCCCAGAAATCCAACTCATTCACCACGCCCCGGCCGAGAAAGAAGATTGCCGGCTGACAAAGGATAAAACAGACCGCAGCAAAAATCCAAACGGCGCGCGTGCGGTTAATATCGAACTCGTCTTCCAGGAAAGCTACTGCGGGCTGGGCCAGAGAAACCGAGGAGGTAATGCCGGCTAAGAACAAAAGCAAAAACCAGACAAAGCCAAATAAGCCCGACAACGGAATCTTGGTCAAGATAAGCGGCATTGTTACGAACCCCAAATCAAAAGCTCCGGACCCGGCGATATTCTGCATCTGAGCCGGGCCAAAAAACATAAACGCCGCCGGAATAATTATGCTTCCTCCCAGAATCACTTCGGCGAATTCATTGGTGCTCACCGATGAAAGCCCGGATAAAACAACGTCGTCTCCCCGCGACAGGTAGCTGGCATAGGTAAGGATAACGCCTATACCAACAGACAAACTAAAGAATACCTGGCCTGCGGCTGCCAGCCACACCTTGGCATTTTTAAGCGAAGCTAAATCGGGATTCCATAAAAACCCCAGGCCGTTGATAATATTCCAGTCCGGTTTGCCGGGATTGGGGGCGCCGAGCAGAAAAACCCTTACCATTAAGATTAAGGCACAGGCCAGAAGCAAAGGCATAGCCCATTTGACTAAACGCTCGATACCACCCTTTATTCCGTAGTAGATAACTGTAACATTAAGGATAAAGGTGATTATAAAGAATAAATACGCCCATCCCAGGTTGTTAAAATAAGAATTCTTTTCCAGACCCTGGAATCCCCGCAGGAAAGACTGCATCCCCTCCTGTGAGACTGCCGCAGGAACGTATTTAGCAGTTAACGAAAACACGCTGTAAGCCAGCGACCAGGATTCAACGTAAGTATAATATATAAAGATTACCAGGGGGCCGAAAATACCGACTACCCCGAAGTATTTAATAAACCGGTTTTTCGCCCAGATATTATGGAATATTCCCGGAGCTGTGCCGTGCTCAAATCCCCCGCCGTAACGCCCTAAGGTCCACTCAATCCACATCAGCGGGATACCCAATAAAAATAAAGAGACAAAATAGGGTATCATAAATGCGCCCCCGCCGTTCTGCACTGCTTGGACGGGAAAGCGCAAGAAATTGCCCAGCCCGATTGCCGAACCGGCCACCGCCATAATAACGCCAAAGCGCGAACCCCAGCTGTCTCTGACTTTCTTTCGCAATCTCATATCAGGATTCTGTAGTCTCCTCTAAGAATCAAGAAAATCGCTCCGCGATAACTTCGATCCTTCGACTTCGTCCTTCGCTTCGCTCAGGACTCGATGACGATTCTGAGCGCAGCGAAGAATCTCGCTCAGGATTGATGGTGAGCGAAGCCGAACCATCAATGCGATTTTCAGTGGTTAGGAAAGTGTTTTATACTTTCCTATACCATAAACGAACCGTCCGCAATATTATATCTTCTCGAGAATAATTTTTCAAGCCCTATCCGGAGGCCCCGGACAAAACAGAATCACCCGCTCAATTTTTCAACAGACCGGTTGATCTGCAGGACTATATTATCTACGTTTTCCACATTTAAAATTATCCGGCGGTATTCGCTTAGGTTGTACACGGGCCCAAAGTTTATGTTAATGTGCCTGAAAGGAGAGGTTGAGGTTTCCTGGGTTATAAACACCGGCAGAAGCCCGTAGCCGGACCTTAAGCAAAAAAGGGCGACTCCCTGGTTAACCACGCCGGGGTAAAATGCCAGCATCTCCGACTTTCTTAGCGTTTCAAAAGCCGAGCGGAACCCCCTGGTGTCGGCCCGGCCCGGATCCAGGAGGAAACAGCCGAAAAAGATTCTAAACAAAATCCTGGCCAGCCTGCCCCTGCAAACCGACGGGGAAACTGCCCAATAAACCTTACGCGGCATAACCGTTTCTATAGCCAAAACGGAGATAAGATTTTTCTGATTGCCCAAAATAATTACCGCGCCCGAATCCGGAACATTATCCCCGCCCTGCACGCGGATGCGGAGCTTATAAAAATTTTTTATTAACGGGATAATTATTATTTTCAATAAACGCCAGGTCAAAGCAAACGGCTCCTTTTATGTTTATTCCGCCGCTACGCGCACCCCTAAGCCCTCTTTGGCGCGGAAATAATCCCTTGCGCTGCCGCGACTTACCGATATTTCCAAATTAGCAAAGCTGCCGAATATCGCCAAAGGCTTATCTTTTTTGGCATCCGCATAGCTCTTGCTCACCCTGTCTATGACCTTGTTTTTAAAATAAATCCTGAATTTTCCCTTCCCGACGAATTTTCTGAAAAGTTCCTCCCGGATGTCGGTAATTAAATTCCCGAAGCGGTCTATATAGACTATCCGCCCCTGCAGAATCTTCTTTCCCTTGCCGGCCGGAAGCGAAATAATCCGGGGCCGGTTAAACTTAAGGGACTTATAACTCTTCTGAAGCGTCCCGAACTCGGTTATGCTTATTCCGCGGGAAAGATAAGCGGCAGCCGGGGCGAATATGTCCCGGCCGTGAAAGGTCGAGGAAACCGGCTTAAGAAAAAATTCTTGATTAGTTATAGAGACAATATCCGCTGCCTTGCCCTCCGCTTTGAGAGCGAGGCTTAAAACGCCGTTATCCGGGCCGACGAAATAATACCTCCCGGTCTTTGCGATGATGGCATGTCTTTTCGAGCCAACGCCGGGGTCCACGATTACGAGATGAATCGTTCCCGCCGGAAAATATTTGTAGGAAGATTCCAGAAGAAATGCGCCCTGAAATATATCTCCGGGCTTAACGCTATGGGAAATATCGACGATGTCGGCTTTGGCATTTATGCCCAGGATTACTCCCTTAATTACGCCTGCAAAATTATCGCAAAGGCCGAAATCCGTGAGCAGGGTTATAATCATTTTCCTTTCTCTTTCTTCGAGTAATAATCTACGGTTTTGCTTATGATTTTCTGGTGCTTTTTGTCAACCTCCAGAAACGCCAGGCGGGTGTCATAGATTAAATTGCTGACCACCTCTTTCGACTCCACCACGCTGCAGACAAGCATTATGGGGCTGGGATCAACGGGAAGGCGAATCTCTAAAGCTAATTTAGCGCCTACCGGGAACTTCCGGTTAGTAGTCAGCAGCATACCTCCCAGGCTTATATTCTTGGTTTGGGTCATATCCGAGCCGGCCTCTTCCTCCAATATCCGATAAGCAACAACAAAACTTCCTGCTGCCCGAAGCGTCTTCCTTCTTTCCGTCCCGCTATATTCCATCTGCCCCCCCCTGTTTTGTAACCCCGCGCCTACCGCACAGATGCGGGGATGAATTTTTTAAGATAATCCGGAGGCTCTGCCTTTAAATGAATGTATCCTCCGGTTACGGGATGCCGGAAACGCAATTCTTGCGCATGCAAACATAGCCTTGCCGCCTTAATCTTGAAATCCCTGCGAAAAGCAAATCTGTCTTCGCCGAGTATCGGATGCCCGATATGTTTAAAATGCAGGCGGAGCTGATTCTTTCGGCCGGTCAGCGGCTCGGCCTTGACAACGCTGAAATCCTTAAACCTCCGGACAACCTCGTAGCGGGTCATTGCCGGCCTGCCGCGGACGGGGCTCCGAATCAAGCCCCTGTCATTAGAGAGGTTTCCGTCAACATAAACAAGATAAATCTTTTTTACCTTCTTCTCCTTAAACTCCTGCATCATTTTTTTTTGAACGGACTTGCCTTTTGCAAAAATAATTAAACCGGAAGTCTGACGGTCTAACCTGTGGCAAGGATGCAAGCGGTAAGCTATTCTTTTTTCTTTTAAGTCGTCATTTAATATCTTAAGAAGCGAGCGGTTTTGTTTTTTTGGAGCGGGTATAGTAAGCAAGCCTGCAGGTTTATCAACCACAAGAAGCCAGTTATCTTCATAAACTACTGGAATATTCACTATACCTGTTGCCTATGATTTTATGCCCTTGATTATATTGTAACAGTTCTCTAAAATATACGCCAATTCTTTATTTTTTATGCACAGAGGGGGAAAAAGATAAATGATGCTTCCCAAAGGCCTGAGCAGTAAACCGCTCTTCAGTCCCTTCGCGTAAATTTTGTATCCTATTCTATCCTTAAAGTTAAAGGTGATTTTTGATTTTTTGTTTCTTACAATCTCTATCGCACCAATCATGCCCAGTGTTCTCGTATCGCCGACATAAGGAAGGCTCTCTAATTTCTTGATGCCGTTTTGTAGAAGCGGGGTAATTTTGCTTATTCTTTCCAGCGTTTCCTCCTGCCGGAAAACGTCGAGACTGGCAATTGCCGCAGAGCAGGATACCGGATTTGCAGTGTAAGTGTGGCCGTGGTAAAAGGTTTTTCTCCTGCGGTAATCGTCATAAAAAGCGTAATAAATATCGTCTGTCGCCAATGTCGCTCCCAAAGGCAGGTAGCCGGAAGTAATGCCTTTGGAAAGGCACATTAAATCGGGCTTAATATCGGTGTGCTGGGTGGCAAACATTTTCCCTGTCCGGCCGAATCCCGTGGCGACCTCATCTGCGATTAAATGCACGTTATGCTTCTTAAGCAGGGCTGCCGCTTTTTCCAGATACTCCTTTGGGTAAACAATCATACCGCCGGCCGCCATAACCAGCGGCTCCAGAATCATTGCCGCAATCTCATAACTGTTCTTTTCCAGCAATTCCTCCAGCGGCCTTATGCAATCGATATCGCAATAATCTCTTTCCCTGCCCATAGGACAGCGGTAGCAATAAGGAGAGGGAACTTTGAACGAAGAAAAGAACAGCGGCGAAAACACCTCATTAAATAAGTCCACGCCGCTTACGCTCATCGCCCCTATTGTATCTCCGTGATAACCGTAGTCAAACGATATAAATTTGGTTTTCTTTCTTCTGCCGGTATTCTGCCAGTATTGAAAAGACATCTTTAAAGCGCTTTCTACCGAGGTTGAGCCGTTGTCCGAGAAGAAAACGCGCCTCAGGTGTCCGGGCGCAATTGAAACCAATCTTTCTGCAAGCAGGATAGCGGGTTTGTGGGTAAATCCTGCAAACAGAACATGCTCCAGGGAATTCAATTGCTTTTTTATTGCCGCTTTTATCACGGGATGGTTATGCCCGTGCACATTACACCACCAGCTGGAGATAGTATCATAGTAGATATTGCCTTTATTATCGTACAGCTTTATACCCTTGGCACGTTCTATTAAAACAGGCGGCAATGCCTTGCAGTCCTTCATCTGCGTATAAGGATGCCAGACATATTTTAAGTCCTTCTTTATCCATTCATTCATTCAGCAGTCCTTTTTAATCCGGCTAAAATCCTCTGCCCTATGGGCACGAATTTGCTGTATAAAGATTCGCGGTCTTTTAACCAGGAAAGATTCCCCAGTACCGCCTCATCTGTCAGCGCCCTTATTATCTTCGGATTATCATTCAGGATAACTTTATTTTCATTCCTATAGCTGCTGTTGAATATAATACCTAATATTTTCATATGCCTTGCCCTTACGGCCTCTATGGTCAGCAGCGTATGGTTAATCGCGCCCAGCCTGTTCTTTGCCACTATTAATACAGGCAGGTTCAGTTCTTCTGCCATATCGATTACCAGCATTTTTTCATCCAAAGGAACAAGAGCCCCACCGATTCCCTCAACAATCACAAAATCGAATTCTTTCGAGAGAAGCCTAAAGCTGCTTTTTATCCTTGCCGGGTTTATTCTTTTCTTCTCAAGCCTTGCTGCAAGATGAGGTGAAGAGGCGAATTTGAAGCTATACGGCGCCGCATAAGAAAGATAATCTGATATCTGCCTTCTACTCTTACCCATCAACCTCAAATGGATATCAATGTCTTTCGGGAAACCGGCGCTGCCGGTTTGCACCCACTTCTGGGTTATGACCCGGTACCCCTTATCCGAAAGATACCTGGCGAGCAAGCCACAGACGACTGTTTTGCCTACGCCGGTATCTATTCCGGTTACAAAAACCGCCTTGACTCTCATCTTCTTAAAACTTTAACCCCCGTTATCCTGCAAGAAAATCGATTCGCGATAACTTCACTACGATTTTCAGTGGTTAGGAAAGTGTTCTATACTTTCCTATACCATTAGAAATCTGAAATTTATGACTGCGCAAGCAAATGGACGCTGCCTTCTCATCTCATAGCACGGCAATAGAATACCTGATAAGTTGCCGTTAGATATTTAAACCTCGCGCTGTAAACCCGTTGCAGTTCATTTATTATTTCGCCGGTCCAGAAGCCCCTGCCGTTTGTACCAAAACCCCTTGCCCCCGTATATCTTATTTTATTTAATAACTCCGAAACCGAATTATGTTCCTGCCTGAGCATCTGCTCTTCTATAGCAATCCCTTTAAAATGCCTCTTCAAGATTGCGCTTAATCTGCTTTTCTCGAGGAAACCGCAGGAACTTATCAAATTGCCTTCTTCAAATATTTCCTTTAAAGAAGCGTTCAGCTCATAAAAGGTGGACGGACCGAATACGGAAAATAAAATCAAGCCGTTTTTGTTAAGTAAATTTTTATATTTAAACAGTGTTCCCTCTAAATTTTCAAACCATTGAAAACAGGCGTTGGAGGTAATAAGGTCAAACCGCTCGCGTAAATCTACCGCTTCGGCGTCGGCAACCAGAAACTCCGTCTTCTCATCCCGCAGCTTATTGCCGGCAATCCGTATCATATCCTCGGATATATCTATCGCCTTTATCCGGGCCGAGGGAAACCTGTCTCTTAACAGTTTAGTGTAATTGCCGGTGCCGCAGCCGATATCCAGAATATTATTTAATCTTTCGTCCGCAACCTTTGAAATAAGCCGCAAGGCACACAAATTCTGAACAGAGCAATATTTATCGTAATATCCGGCATATCTTGAAAAGTTTTTTCTAATAAGCTCTTTATTCACGATATAAACTTTCGCTGAAGTCCCTTCTTAAAAACGGCAGGTGGCCGGTATCCTCGAAAATAATCAGCCTGGCCCGGGGAAGGCTGTTTTTAATCTCCTGCGCTTCCTCAACCGGGGCTATCCTGTCCTTCCTGCCATGGATGATTTTTATCTTTCTTAATTCTTTTAACGGTTCCGGCCGTATCCTCGCCCGGGAAAGCCAGTCTAAATTGCCGACCAGCCCCTGTAACTGCGTATTATGCAGGTAGTATTTTAAAAATCTTTTCCTGAACCAGGCTGAACGTTCCGCCTCTGCCTCGCAGAAACAATCTCGATAAAACTTGTAAAGAAAGGATTTCCTGTTTTTGCCCAGATACCGCTTTATATTCTCAAGGACCTCGCCGTTATATTTCTTTCTTATGCTGACCAGGATAACCTCATCTACGATATCGGGATTCTTTGCGGCAAAATCACTCGCCAAAAATGCCCCCTGCGACCAGCCGAAGAAAGATACTCTCCCGATGTTGTTTTTTCTTAATGCCTCTTTCAGGCTGTCCTCAAAACCAAGAACACTGTCGCCGCAGAAAAAGATATAATTATACGGCAAATCCAGCGTATCGAAAATTCTGTAATCAAACGCCCATCCGGGAATCAAAACGAGCGCTTCTCTCCGCCCCCTTTCCAGGAATTTAAACATAATTTATTTATCTCCTCTATTAAACCTTCCAGCACCTGTCTGGTATGATGATAAGTTAATGAAAATCTCAATCTCGATTCTCCCGCAGGCACCGTCGGCGGCCTTATCGGCAGAACCCAGTATCCCTTGTTTTCAAGATATGCGCTTAACTCGATTGCCTTACCTGTATCGCCGATAATCAAAGGGACTATCTGGGACGAACCCTTCACCCGGAATCCCGATTTTATGAGTTTGCTGCGAAAGAATTCCGCATTGGATAAAAGGACTTCCCGGCGATGCGGCTCTTTCTTCAACAGTTCCAAAGCAGCTAAATTTGCCGCTATCACCGCTGGAGGCAGGGCTGTGGAATAAATAAAGCTGCGGCAGGTATTTATGAGGTAATCTATCGTCTTCTTCGATGCGGCTATATATGCCCCGAAACTGCCCAGAGCCTTGCCGAATGTCCCCATTATCAAGTCAACCCTGTCTGTCAAGCCTTCCTGCTGAATGAGCCCGCTGCCGTCTCTGCCGAATACCCCCGTTGCATGGGCTTCGTCTACCATAAACATGCAATCGTACTTCTCTTTTAAGCCCGCTATTTCTTTAAGCGGCGGTATGTCTCCGTCCATGCTGAAGACAGTCTCTGTAACTATCAGGCAATTCCGGAATTTATCCCTTTCCTTCCTAAGCAAATATTCAAGATGATTCGGGTCATTGTGAAAAAAACGGAATATTTTAGCCCTCGAGAGCAATATTCCGTCCAGGATGCTTGCGTGATTTAACCTGTCGGAGAATACAGCATCGTCCTTTTTGCAAAGGGCGCTTATTATGCCGACATTAGCCTGATACCCTGAGTTAAAGGCCAGCGCGCTTTCTTTCTCCTTGAATAAAGCTATCCTTTCCTCCAGCCTGTGATGAATTTCCAAATCTCCGCTTAAGAGCCTGGATGCCGAAGCCCCTGTCCCCAGCTCTTCCAGAGCATCTTTGGCAGCCTGTTTTAGTTCGGGATGATTGGCCAATCCCAGATAATCGTTGGATGAAAAATCCAAAAACCTTCTTCCTGCGAAATAAATTGCCCCCTCTCTGCGAAAGTCAGCCGGGCGCAATTCTCTAAAAAGATTATTTTCTCTCCTTTCCTGCAGAAAGCGCTCTATTGCGTCCATATTCTTTTTATCTCTTCAACCAATCTCTGGTCTTCGGCAACGTCCCTGCCTCTTATGGTCAAGTACCCGCCGATAAGCATCCCGTTAGCGCCGGCCAGGAAAGCCAGCGCCTGAAAATCCTTTAAGATGCTTTCCCTGCCTGCGGCTATTTTAATAATTTTGTCTTTCAGTATAATCCTGAAAATACATATTGTTCTTATGGCGTCGCTGCAGGATATCGGATTCAACGATTCAAGCGCAGTCCCCTTAATAGGGACCAGCAGATTAATAGGCACTGAGTCCACGTTCAAATCTTTTAACGACATCGCCATGTCTATTCTGTCCTGCCAGCCCTCTCCCATCCCGATTATTCCGCCGCTGCAGACCTCAAGGCCCAGCTCTTTTGCGGCTATAATTGTGTTGATTCTTTCTTCGTAGGTATGCGTTGATACGATACGGGGATAAAAACGGCGCGAAGTCTCGATATTGTGATGATACCGGCACAGGCCGGCCTCTTTTAACATTGCTAACTCGTTCTTTTGCAGGGCTCCCAGAGAAGCGCAGACGCTCAAACCGACCTTGCCTCTTATCTCGGATATAGCCTGCGTAACTAAGTCAAGCTCCCTGCGGTTTAAACGGTTTCCGCTGGTGACGATACCGAACTTTTCCGCGCCGGTCTGTTTTGCCTGTTGAGCTGCAGCAATAATCTGCCTCTTAGTCTTGAGGGGATAAATGTCGACACCCGTAGAATGCCGCGAGGACTGGGCGCAGAATTTACAGTCTTCGCCGCATAAGCCGGATTTGGCATTTATAATCCCGCATAATTCAAATTTGCAACCTTGATGCTCTTTCCTGGCCTTGCCTGCCAGGGGAATAAGTTCCGGGAGCGGCAGGCTTAATAAGGAATTTATTTCTGCTGTTTGCATAATAACCGCTCCTCCTTACTGTTAACTATTTTATCATTATGGGTTTACTATTCAAGCAAAAGTTTCATTAATGAAAACTTTTGCTTGATTCTGAGGCAATGTGCCAAGATTCTTCGCTGCGCTCAGAATCGTCCATCGAGGTCCTGAGCGAAGCGAAGGACGAAGAATCTGCTTAGTTAATATAATTTTCTATGCTATCAAGCATAAATTTAGATTATGTATGCAGGCGGGTTTGCAGGTTTAATTCGGAAGAAAAGATTGAAACGGTAATTATCCGGCAGGAAAGAATATTACCGGCAATGTATTACGTCTCCGGACATTATCTTCTCAACCAGGCCGGAGTCGCGCCGCACCAGGAGGCCCCCGTCGGTGTCAATGTCGACCGCTTCTCCCTCCAGTTGCTCCTTATGGCAGATTATCTTTATCCTTTTGCCCAGGGTCAGGCTAAAATCCCGCCATTTATCCACTATAATGCGGCTGCCCTCTTTCTGGAATAATAAATAATTCCTTTCTATGCCGCGCAATATTTCCTGCAGCAGGTTTACGCGGTCCAGGTCTTCTTTCTTATGCTCTCTTAACGATATCGCCCCGGGCACTAACGTTTTTTTGTCGTTATTTACATTCAGGCCGATGCCGATGACGACAAAGCGCGTAACATCCATCTCGGCGTTAAGTTCGGTCAGTATTCCGCCCAATTTCCTGTGACGAATTATTATGTCGTTCGGCCATTTTATTTTTACATCCTGGCCGTTAATCTGCCTGATCACCTCGCAGATACTCACTGCGGCCAGCAGAGTTAATAGCGGGGTCTGGGTGGGCAAAATCTGCGGCCTCAAAATCAAAGACAAATATATGCCTTTGTATTTCGGGGAAAACCACTCCCTGCTCATCCTTCCCCTGCCCCTGGTCTGCCCCTCGGCAATAACCAGGGCTCCTTCCGGTGCACCGGCAAAGCCCAGCTCCATCGCCCTATTCATGGTAGACGGCAGGCTGTCGTAATAATAGACGGCTCTGCCGATGAGCCTGTTTTTTAGGCGGTATTTAACCTCCCAGGGGAAAAGACGGTCGGGACACGAAAGCAATCTATACCCTAAATGAGGAACGGCAACGATGTCATAACCCAGCTCTTTCAACTCATGGATGTGTTTCCATATTGCCGCCCGGGTCATACCAAGCTCTCTGCTTATCTCTTCTCCGGAGACATATTCGGGTTTCTTTTTTAAAAAATACAATATATCCTCGTTGACCATCTCTATCTATTAGGCAAGGCTTATTTATTTAGACCGCCTTCTTTTTCTCCACTGCTGCATAGCCTGCTTTATATCTTCCTGTTCCTTCCGGATGAGAAAGTCCACGTATTTTGACAATTTATTCCTGTCTCCTCCGGTAGAGAATCCGGTAAAAAAAATGCCGTGCCCATAAAGTTTTCTGGATTCGAATTCTCTTGCCAAATTGCATCTAAATACGTCGCCTCCGCATCTTACGCTTCCGGTTAAAGACGAATTACCGCTATAAGGAGGAACCTCTATTGTCATATCGAGTTTGGTCCCCAGGGGAATCTCCCGCTCAATCTCCAGATAAGTCCCCAGAAGGCTGATATTTTCTGTGTAAGCGTTGATTGGGGCGCTGTCCGGAGGGCTCATTGTTATAGGCAGCCTTACCTTTATCCTCCTCTCTCTTCTTCTTTCGGTAACCATTAAAAGCGAACCTCCATTGCCCGGGTAGGGCAAACCTTAACGCAAAGCTCGCAGGCAATACATTTGTTGTCGTAAAAAAGCACCTTGCGGGTATGCGGGTCAATCACCAGGGCTCCGGTTGGACAAATCGGAACGCAAACTCCGCAATCCGTACATTTAACTTCGTTGCGGATAACATCCTGGCTTAAAGATTGAATCTTCACTCCGCAGGAAGTCAGATACTTTATTCCCCGGTTATAGTCAGCCTTTTCTCCGCTAAGCTCCAAAACCATCAATCCTTCCTCCCGGGGAGTAACGTAAGCCTTAAGAATGTTAAACTCGAGATTGTATTCCTTAACCAGCTTATAAACGATTGGCTGGTCAACCAACCGACGAGGAAAATGCAAGACTATACGCTTGGAAATCATACACTAACCACCTCTTTTATTTGCGGTAATTCCTGTTTTAAAGCCTGCTCGATTCCCATTTTTAAAGTCATCTGACTCATCGGACAAACGCCGCAGGCGCCGGTGAGCTTCACCTTCACGACACCGTCTTCGGTTAAGTCTACCAATTCCACGTTTCCGCCTTCTGCCATTAACGCTCCTCTTACCTTATCCAAGACCTTTTCTACCTGCTCTCTCGTCATAATCCTTTGCTCCTTTCTTATTCTTCAAATTCGCAACGCATCCAAATCCTCCGGCTTTGCGGGAAAACAGCGAATAACCCGGCTCTCTCTTTCGTCTCCTATTGATACGCTGACCTGTTCGCTGTTATGGTCGCAATAGCGTGCCAGGATGCCTGCGCTCAGCTCTAATAGCTCCGGGCATGCATCCTTTGACCTTAATATTCCTGCCGGACCGGGAGAACCCACCGGCTCCAAATGGATATCCCCTGATTTAACCAGCGGGGCCAAGCGCTGATTCTCTATCCGGTTACGCCCGAGGATTAACTTGGCCCGGCCGGACAGCCTGAAGTGCCTGCCGATTTTTAGAAGCTGAACGTCGGACAAATTAAAGTCTTGCTGATGGGCAATTAAATCTTTTAATCTCCGGCTAAAACCCGGGTCGGTTAAAAGGCATCCGCCTGCCGGCTGGCCGAATCCTTCCAGGCCCAGCTGTTTTGCCAATTCTATCTGGGGTTTTCTCGACCTGCCCGAAAAATCAAAAAGCTTATCGCGGTCAACCCAGCCTCTCTGTTCGGGGATAGTCGGGGCGAGAAGCCTTGCGGAAAGCGGCCTTAGGAGCAAACCTTCCAGGCCGCTCTCTTTCTCTATCTTGCCCAACGCAGACTTATTCTGCGACATCGGCCTCTGGCCTAACACCTCGCCCGTAATTATAAAATACGCCTTATATTCATCCGCAAGCTCCCGGGCTTTCTTTAACATAAAGATATGGCAGTCAATACAAGGATTCATGGTATTGCCGAATCCAAAACGGGGATTTTTTACCACATCTAAATATTCCGGCGAAATATCGATTGCCCGGACCTCAATGCCGAGACTCTGCCCCAGCCTTTCGACCTGCGGATGCGTAAAGGGCGTCGTGAAAGCAAAGCCTGCAACATCTATTCTCTGAAGCATGATGACCTTGGCCGCCAAAGCGCTGTCTAATCCCCCCGAAATTAAAGCTATAGCTTTTAGGGACATCCTTCCTCTCAATCGATGGACCCTATAGTTTTCTGAGCAGTTGCTGGGCTACCTTTCTGCCGGAAAGAACCATACCGCCGAATATCGGCCCCATCCGGGGGCCCCCGAAAACCGCATTCGCAGCCATTCCGCAGACATAAAGCCCGGGGCATACCTGTCCGGAATTTCTGACAATTGTGGCTTCGGCAACCTCAGCCCACATCGATTGTTCGCCGATAACCCTGCCGGTTTTCGTCTGCAACCTTATCCCGCTTTTCTTTTCGACGATATGAGCAATTTCCGCTGCGTGCCCGGTTGCGTCGACGACAAATTTAGACTTTATGGTAACCGGGTCGACGTGTAAATTGGCCATTTCAACCGCTGACCAATTCAAAACCAAACCACAGACCCGGTTTTTGCGAACCATAACGTCTTCAACCGAAATAAGATTAAATATCCTAACCCCCGCACGGATTGCCCCGAAGCATAAGCCGGAAGCTGTCTCAAGAGAATCGGCTAAGTAATAGCCCTCTTCGTATTTGCGCGTCTTTATTCCCAATTCGTCGAAAATTCCCTTTGACCTCGGCTGCAGGACAATTTCGTTAAACATCATCCCGCCGCCCCATATTCCTCCTCCGGCGGATAATCTGCGCTCGAAAATTGCGACTTTCTTCCCGGCCTTGGCAAGATAATAACTGCAGACCATCCCTGAGGGGCCGGCACCGGCAATAGCCACGTCCACATCCAGTGAATCCAATAATTTTTTATAATAAGATTCAATGATTGCCCGAGAAATCTTCAATTCGTCTAATT
>JBDRMR010000078.1:0-2577 GCA_043812035.1 Candidatus Omnitrophota bacterium | reverse complement strand
CATTGACAATTAAGATTTAAAATGCTATATTATCCTCGACATGAGAAAGATTATCTTTCTTTTATTAATTTTTTCTTGTCTATTATATTGCCTGGGACTCTCCGAGGCGGAAGAGATATCCTACTCTTCCAAAAGCAATTTAACCAAACTCGACAATCCGTCTCTGTCAAAGGCTTCTAGTAAGGTTTATATAATTCCGGTAAAGGGAGTAATCGACCTGGGCTTGTCCGGATTTATCAGGCGCTCAATCGGCGAAGCAAAAGACAATCAAGCTGACGCGATAATTCTGGAAATTGATACCTTTGGCGGACGCGTGGACGCGGCTGTAGAAATAAGCGATTCTCTGGAAAAGATAAAGCCGATTCCTACCGTAGCATTTGTTGACGACCACGCCTGGTCAGCCGGCGCCTTAATCAGCCTCGCCTGCGAAAAAATCATAATGTCGCCCGGTTCAAGCATAGGTTCGGCAGAGCCAAGGGCAATGGGCTTTACTCCCGGGAAGGAGGAACTTACCGACGAGAAAACAATCTCGGCGATCAGAGCGAAATTTAAAGCCCTGGCTGAAGAAAATAATCATCCGGTAAACCTGGCCCTGGCAATGGTCGACAAGGATTACGAGATAAAACAGGTAAATATAAGAAATGAAATTAAAATCTTGACCGCCGAAGAATTACAAGAAGCAAAAGAACGTTACAAGGGCAAAGATATCCAGGTTATAAAAACCGTAAGCCTTAAAGGGAAATTGTTAAATCTTACCGCCGGAGAGGCAAAGGAATTCGGGCTTGCGCAGGTCGTCCTTAATAATCGGGAGGGAGTTTTAAACTATTTAGGATTAGATAAAATGGAAGTTGTCTCGACCGGCCTGACGTGGTCGGAGACGCTGGTGCGGTTCCTAACCCATCCGTTAATTAGCCCTTTGCTCTTAAGCCTGGGCTTTCTGGGCCTCCTGTTTGAGCTAAAAATCCCCGGCTGGGGAATATCCGGAACGCTGGGGCTGTTATTCTTGGCTTTGTTTTTCTGGGGCCATTATTTGGTAGGCTTAGCCGGATGGACAGAATTGATTATTTTATGCCTGGGCATAATCCTGTTACTTATAGAGATCTTTGTTATTCCCGGCTTCGGAATCGCCGGAATCTCCGGAATTGTCTTAATACTTACGGGTATATTTCTGAGCCTGGTCAAACAGCCCTTTTCTGCGCCTAAATCGCAATTAACTCAGGCATTTTATACATTAAGTTTTGCTATCATCATCACGTTTGTAGGGATAATATTATCCTGGAAGTTTCTGCCGCGCACAGGATTATGGAAAAGAATCATCTTAAGTTATGCCGAAACAAAAAAAGAGGGATTTCAATCCGCCGCCTCTTTAGAATCCTACTTAGGGAAAACCGGCAAAACATTGACAGCGCTGAGGCCCTCCGGACGGGCGGTCATAGATGAAAAAACCCTGGATGTAATCACCGAGGGAGAATTTATCGCCAAGGAAGAGCCGGTCAAGGTAATAAGAGTAGAGGGAAATAAAATAATCGTAAAGTCTGCCTAAGCGCAGACAGGAGGTGCAGAATGCCTTTGTTAGCTCTGTTAGTCCTGTTTATTATCGCTTTTTTCTTTTTGTTTGTCTATCTTATTCCGGTGCGGCTGTGGATTGCGGCAATCGCGGCCGGCGTGCACATCGGCGTATTCAGCCTGGTGGGTATACGCTTGAGAAAGGTTGACCCGCACGTAATCATAAACTCGATGATAATGCTGCATAAAGCCGGACTCTCGGTAATCACCGACCGGCTTGAAGCGCATTACCTCGCCGGCGGGGATGTCATCCGCGTGGTTAAGGCGCTTATTTCTGCCGACAAAGCAAACCTAAATTTAAAATTTGAGCGGGCCTGCGCAATTGACTTGGCTGGCCGCGATGTGCTTGACGCAGTCAAAACCTCGGTTAACCCCAGGGTTATTAATGCTCCAAAGGAAGGAATTTTAGCAGCGGTGGCAAAAGACGGGATAGAGTTAAAAGCCAAAGCCCGGGTTACTGTTCGAGCAAACTTAGAGCGCTTAGTCGGCGGAGCAACCGAGGAAACAATCATTGCCAGGGTCGGCGAGGGTATTGTTACCACCATCGGCTCGGCTGATACATATAAGCATGTTTTGGAGAATCCGGATATGATATCAAAAACCGTGCTACAAAAAGGGCTTGATGCAGGAACCGCCTTTGAGATTCTTTCCATTGACATCGCTGACGTGGACGTCGGCAAAAACGTAGGAGCGGCGCTCCAAACCAGCCAGGCCGAAGCTGACCTGAAAATAGCCCAGGCGCGCGCAGAGACCCGGCGGGCAATGGCTGTTGCGCAGGAGCAGGAAATGAAGGCAAAGGCTCAGGAAATGCGGGCAAAGGTTATAGAAGCCGAAGCGCAGATTCCTCTGGCTATCTCCCAGGCATTCCGCGAAGGGAAATTAGGCGTGATGGACTACTATAATCTTCGCAACATCCAGGCCGATACCTCAATGCGCGAGAGAATCGGAAAACCAGAGGACGAAAAGAAAAAATAATGTGGCAGCTATTCTTATTTTTAATTTTAATAATCG
>JBDRMR010000077.1:0-10045 GCA_043812035.1 Candidatus Omnitrophota bacterium | reverse complement strand
AAAGGTTATTCTAAGCCAGGGCATTGATATTGTCGCGGTTAATTTCTCGACCCCTTTTTGCCTGTGTAATCGAAAAAGCGGCTGTAAATCTCAGGCATACCAGTTAAAAATTATATTGACAAATATACTCAGGTGTAATATATTATTCCTATAATGGGGATAATATGAAGTTATCTGTTTGGGCAAGAAGGCAAGGGATTTCGTATAAAACTGCTTGGCGGTTATGGGCGAATGGCCAGTTACCTGTGCCTGCCCAACAGCTGGCAACAGGGACGATTATTGTCAAAGAGCCGGAGACAAGTTATGAAACAAAGCCATCATCAGTAGTTCTTTATGCCCGTGTTTCATCAACTGACCAAAAACAAGACTTGGATAGACAGCTATCACGATTAGTGGAATATGCCACGTCAAATGGATTTCAGGTTAAAGGAGCAATAAAAGAAGTAGGAAGTGGATTGAATGGCAAAAGGACTAAACTATTATCTATTCTAAGAGACCCTGATGTTCAAATAATAATAGTTGAGCATAAAGACAGGCTGGTTAGATTTGGGTTTGAATATATGGAAGCATTACTGAGGGCAGGTGGGAGAAGAGTAATAGTAGTTGATGAGACTGAAATGAAGGATGATTTAGTGCAGGATATGATAGATGTATTAACTTCTTTTTGTGCGAGATTATACGGCAGGCGCTCTGCAAAAAATAGAGCTAAAAGAATGCTGAAAGAGATTGGTGGTTCGACCTCGTCCTTCGACTACGCTCGGGACGAGTCCTGAGCTTGTCGAAGGGTCGCTCACCATCAATCCTGCACTTCGACTTCGTCTCAGTGTCCTTTCTTGTAAAGGCACCAAAATTCTATCCTTCCTCAACCTCAGGAAACCTTTTATATCGTGCATAATCACGGCAAGATTAAAATCGGATTCGCAGATAACCCGCGGATAGTATTGATAGGCAATCCCAATACCGGCAAAAGCCTGGTATTCAATTATCTTACCAGGCAGTATGTCACTGTCTCAAACTATCCCGGTACAACTGTAGACATAACCAAGGGTTTGAGCAGACTCTCAGGAAAAGATTTTATAGTAATCGATACTCCCGGCATTGACAGCTTGTTTCCCCATTCCGAAGACGAAGCAGTAACCAGAAGGCTAATCCTATCCGAGCAGCCCAGGGCGATAATCCAGGTTATTGACAGCAAGAATCTTAAAAGGTCTCTAAATATGACTCAGGAATTAGCGGAGCTGGGCATACCGCTTATACTCGATTTAAACATAAGCGATGAGGCCAGGGAAAGAGGTATAAAGATAGATACCAAGAGCCTGTCCAGGCTGCTGGGGGCGAATGCGGTTCAGACTATTGCCACTACCAGAGAGGGGCTGGCTCATCTTAGAAATAGCGTAGTTACCGCCGAGAGCAGTCCCGCCAGAACCCATTACGGCGAGAAGATAGAAGAGGCTATAGAGTATATTTGCAGCCTTTTGCCCGAGTCCGTAAAGTATAAGAGATTCGTTTCCATTGCCGTTCTTTCGGATGATGAGGAGATATTGAAGTTGATAGATATAGACAAAGAGAGAATCCGCCAAATACAGGAGAAAATCAACTCTCTTCAGAAGGAATACCCCCGCCCGCTCAGGATGGTAATCCAGTCTTACAGGGAAAGAAGGTCAAGGCAGATTGCGGAGGAAGTAATTTCCAGGCAAGAGTTGGTTTTAAGCAGGTCCTGGCAGAGAATCTTAAGCGAGGTTACGCTTAAGCCCATTACCGCCATACCGGCTGCGATTTTGATTCTTTATATAATGTATAAATTCGTCGGGCAATTTGCCGCCGGAACGGCGGTTAACTTTATGGAACAAACGGTATTCGGAGAATACCTGAACCCCTGGTTTACAAAACTGATATTATTGACGCATCCGCCTGTTTGGATTCAGGAGTTTTTTACAGGTGAATACGGCGTAATAACTATAGCAATTACTTATGCTATTGCTATAATATTTCCGATAGTCACCGCCTTTTTCTTATTTTTCGGCATTCTGGAGGATTCGGGGTATTTGCCCCGGCTGTGCGTGCTTTTGGACAGATTGTTTCATCCTATGGGGTTGAACGGCAGGGCGGTGCTGCCTTTTGTTTTAGGCCTGGGCTGCGATACTATGGCTACTTTGACTACCAGGACGCTGTACACCAGAAAGGAAAGGATAATTGCCACTTTGCTCCTGGCGCTGGTCGTTCCTTGCTCGGCCCAGCTGGGAGTAATCCTGGGAATATTGGGCGGTATTTCTGCATATGCAACTTTTATTTGGCTTGGTATAATTATACTCAGCGGATTTTCGGTAGGATTTGTAACTTCCAAAATCCTGCCCGGCAGGCGGCCGGCCTTAATCCAAGAGATTCCTCCAATCAGAATGCCGCAGCTTTCGAATATACTGTTAAAAACCTGGGCGCGCCTTAAATGGTATCTGAAAGAGGCGGTGCCGCTGTTTATCCTGGGGACCGTGGTTCTTTTTATTCTGGATAAAACCGGGATTCTGCACACAATTGAGAGATTTGCAAGCCCCTTGGTTACGGGGATGTTGAATCTGCCCCCCAAAGCCACAGAGGCATTTTTGATCGGCTTTTTGAGAAGGGACTACGGGGCGGCGGGATTGTATATGTTGACGAAAACCGGGCAGATGGATAACCTGCAGACCCTGGTAAGCCTTGTGGTTATTACCCTGTTCGTCCCCTGCATTGCCCAATTCTTCGTAACCATAAAAGAGCGGGGAGCGAAAGTAGCGGCGTTCATCCTGTCTTTTACGTTCGCGTTCGCTTTTATTGCCGGGGGCATACTGAACTTTATTTTAAGAGCCTTAAAGCTCCCGATTTAATAAATCGGAAATTGAATACAAAGTATAGGAAATTATATTAATTAAGATTCCGCAAAAGTCTTTGCGGAATCAAGCAAAATTTAAACGCCGGTTGGCAAATTTTGCTTGAAAAGGAGCACAGATGCATTTAAATAAGAATATGGAAGAGGCCTTGAGTTCCGTATGGGAATTTAAAGAGAGGAAGATAGAGAGTTTCCAGGAGATACAAGAAAGGCTGAAAAATAAATTCGGCCAAAATTTACTTAAGGAGCTGCTGGAGAAGGAATACATAATCTGCTCGGGCGCAGAGCTCCAGCTGAGCGAAAAAGGAGAATATTTAGCCAGGGATATAATCCGCAGGCAGAGGCTGGCGGAGAGGCTTTTGGTTGACGTGCTTGAGATACGCGGAGAGTTGATAGACTCTGTGGCCTGCGAATTCGAGCACGTAATATCTCCGGAAATTGAGAAGAGTATCTGTACCTTGCTGGGTCATCCCAAGCTGTGCCCGCACGGCTCCCCTATTCCGGAGGGAGATTGTTGCCGGGAACAGGTAGAGGTAATAAAAAGCATAGTAACCACTTTGGATAAGCTGAAGCAGGCAGAGCGTTTCAAGATAGTTTATATACTCGTCCAAAACCACCCGGAGCTGCACAAGCTTATTTCGCTCGGCGTTGCACCGGGGGCAATACTAAAAGTTCATCAAACTTTTCCTACGTTTGTAATTGAAATCGAAGAACAGATGATTGCTTTGGATAAAGAAATCGCTAAAAATATTTACGTCAAAAAATTACGGTAGAAAAGGCAGAATATGACTAAATTGACCGAAAGCCAGATTGAGAGATACTCAAGGCAGATTATTTTTTCCGAAGTAGGCGGCAAGGGGCAGGAGAAGCTGCTTGTGGTAAAGGCCAGGAGATATCTGGAGAGGACCGGCATCACGGTTGAGCCTGTGGTAGGAGACATAGTAGAGTGAAGCGATAATTACAGTTCAGAGGAGGTAGTCAGAATGTCCAAGATAGCGGCTGACATAACCCAACTGATAGGCAATACCCCGCTGGTAAGGCTTAACAGGATAGTCTCGGGGATAGAGGCTAATATTGTGGCTAAATTGGAATTCTTCAATCCGCTTTCCAGCGTCAAAGACAGGATAGGCGTAAGTATGATTGAGGCTGCCGAAAAGCAGGGTCTGATTAAAGAAGATACGATTATTCTTGAGCCTACCAGCGGGAACACCGGCGTTGCCCTGGCTTTTGTCTGCGCCGCCAGAGGATACAAGCTTGTGCTTACTATGCCCGATACCATGAGCCTTGAGCGCAGGAGTCTGCTTAAGGCATTAGGCGCTGAGTTGATTCTCACTCCGGGCGCCGAGGGGATGAAGGGCGCTGTTAAAAAGGCAGAAGAGCTGGCAAAGAGCGACCGCCGGTATTGTATTCCCCAGCAATTCAAAAATCCGGCTAACCCCGAGATACACCGCAAGACAACCGCCGAAGAAATCTGGAGAGATACGGACGGTAAAGCGGATATCCTGGTTGCCGGAGTAGGTACCGGAGGAACGATTACCGGAGTAGCGGAGGTAATCAAGAAAAGGAAGCCCGGATTCAAAGCAATTGCCGTTGAGCCCGAGGATTCGCCTGTGCTTTCCGGAGGACAGCCGGGTTCGCATAAAATTCAAGGTATCGGAGCGGGGTTTATACCCGATGTCTTGAGAATGGATTTGGTTGATGAAGTAATTCAGGTGAGTAACAAGAACGCCGCAGATACAACGCGCAGATTAGCCAGAGAAGAGGGTCTATTTACGGGCATTTCTTCCGGCGCTGCGGCCTGGGCGGCGCTTGAGGTGGGCAGGAGGAAAGAAAACAGCAAAAAGTTGATTGTGGTTATTTTTCCCGATACGGGAGAAAGGTATCTTTCTACGGACTTATTTTAAGGACGTTTAATTGAGTGTCGGAGGTGCGGAATGGCAAAGACGATAGCCGAGATTAACGAAAAGATTAAGAAGGGCAAGGTCGTAGTGGTAAACGCCGAGGAGATTATCGGTATCGTAGATAAGAAAGGCGTAAAAAAGGCTTCGCAGGAGGTAGACGTGGTTACTACGGCCACCTTTGGCCCAATGTGTTCGTCGGGCGCATATTTTAATATCGGACACAGCAAGCCTAAGATAAAACTCGGCGGAGGCAAGGTTTATTTGAACGACGTGCCGGTCTACGCCGGTTTTGCCGCCATGGATGTCTATATCGGAGCAACCGCCCTGCCTGAGGATGACCCGCGAAATAAAATCTACCCCGGAGAATTCAAGTATGGCGGAGGCCATGTGATAGAGGAGCTGGTAGGAAGAAAAGACCTGCGGCTGGTTGCCTCTGCCTATGGCACCGACTGCTATCCGAGGAAGAAGCTGGAAACCTGGATAAACATCAAGGACCTGAATGAAGCGGTGCTTTTTAATCCCCGCAACGTTTATCAAAACTATAATGTTGCCGTTAACCTGTCCGACAGGATTATCTATACCTATATGGGGACATTAAAGCCCGGGCTGGGCAACGCTAACTATTGCAACGCCGGCCAGCTTTCGCCGCTTTTAAATGACCCGTATTTTAAAACCATAGGCATCGGCACCAAGATTTTCCTGGGCGGCGGTGTTGGTTACGTAGTTTGGCAAGGCACGCAGCACAATCCCTCGGTTCCAAGGAAAGAAAACGGCGTGCCTTCGGCTCCTGCCGGGACATTGGCGGTTTTAGGCGACCTTAAACAGATGGACTCTCAGTGGCTGCGCGGCACTGCCATGCTGGGTTACGGAGTTACTCTCACGGTAGGAATCGGGGTCCCTATACCTATATTAAACGAAGAGATATGCAGATACACCGCAGTCAGAGACGAAGACATCTGGACGCAGATTATCGATTATAGCCAGGCTTATCCTCAGGGGAAAAAGGAGAGTCTCGGCGAAGTAAACTACGCCCAGCTCAACAGCGGAAGAATTACCGTGCGCAAGAAAGAGGTGCCCACGGGGAATTTATCCAGCTATTCTAAGGCAATAGAAATTGCCAATATATTAAAAGACTGGATTAAGAAGGGCGAGTTTGTTCTGAGCGAGCCGGTTGCTTATCTTCCGGGTGCTGAGTCCGGCTATACCTTCAAGCCGTTAAAAGAAAGGCCGGTCGAAGGTTTTTAAGATTAATTAAAAAGAAAGGTTGAAGCGTTGTTAAAGACTTTTAGAGGAGGAGTGCATCCTTCTTATTGGAAGGAGGATACTGCTTCCAAGCCCATAAGGCAGGTTGAGGAGCCTAAAAAGGTAATCATTCCTCTAAGCCAGCATACAGGCGCCCCTGCCCGGGCTTTGGTTAAGGCAGGAGACCCGGTAAGGATTGGGCAAAAGCTCGGCGAGGCCGAGGGTTTTATCTCGGCTACGATTCATTCAAGTATAGCCGGAAAGGTTGCGGCAATACAGCCAAGCCCTCACCCGCTGGGCAGGAATCTTCCCTGCGTAATTATCGAGAACGACGGAAGCAACCTTTTGGATGAAAATGTCAAGCCCAGGGGCGACATTGAGCATCTATCGGCAGAGGAGATTAAGGAAATCGTCAAAGAAGCGGGTATAGTCGGTATGGGCGGCGCCGCTTTCCCTACCCACGTCAAGTTATCCCCGCCGTCCCAAAGCAAAATCGATACCTTTATACTGAATTGCGCGGAGTGCGAACCGTATTTGACCTGTGATTACCGGCTTGTATTGGAAAGGAGCGCAGATATCATATACGGGATGAAGGCGATGATGAAGGTGTTGTCGCTAAATTCAGGATTCATCGGAATCGAGGATAACAAGCCCGAGGCAGTAAAGCTGCTTAACCGGGTTATAAAAAAAGACAGCGGGATAAAAATAGCGGTATTAAACACAAAATATCCCCAGGGAGCCGAGAAGCAATTAATCAAGGCTATCCTAAGCAGAGAGGTTCCCAGTGGCGGTCTGCCTCTGGATGTGGGCGTAGTGGTTAATAATGCCGGCACTGCATTTGCGGTAGCGCAGGCCGTCAAACTTGGCATACCTCTGCTCAAGCGGGTAGTTACCGTTTGCGGCGGCGCGGTTGTTGAGCCGCAGAATCTGGAGGTTAAGCTGGGAACTACGTTTGCCGAGGCGATACGGCAATGCGGCGGCTCCAAAGACACGCTCGAAAAAGTAATTATGGGCGGGCCGATGATGGGTATTGCTCAATATACACTGGAGGTTCCTGTTATTAAAGGAACCTCGGGAATATTGCTGTTAAGCAGGGAGGAGCTGATTGCGGAAAAGACTTTTGCGTGCATAAAGTGCGCCCGCTGCGTGGATAGCTGCCCTATGAATCTGCTGCCGGTTTATCTGGGAATTTACGGCGAGAGAGAGTTGTGGGATAGGTGCGAGGAATTAGGCGCCTTGGATTGTATCGAGTGCGGTTGCTGCGCTTATGTATGTCCGGCAAGGATACCGCTGGTGCAGACAGTCAAATCAGTAAAAGCAGAACTGTCTGCTTCCCGTAGGAAGAAATGAGAGAAGAATACTTACTGGTTTCAACGTCTCCGCACATCAAATCACCGCAGGATATACCTAATATAATGTATACGGTTGTGCTCGCCCTTATTCCGGCGGTTATAAGCAGTGTATATTTTTTCAGGCTGCTGGCAATTAAATTAATTGCCGTCTGCATAATTACCGCCGTGGCAACCGAATACGCCTTTCAAAAAACAAGAAAAAAGAGCATAACCGCTGTTGACGGGAGCGCCCTGATTACAGGCTTGCTTCTTGCGCTTACCCTGCCGCCGGCTCTGCCGCTTTGGGCTGCGGCGCTGGGCGCGTTTTTTGCAATCGCCTTTGGCAAGCAGATTTTCGGAGGTTTGGGTTATAATATTTTTAACCCGGCATTCCTGGGCAGGGCTTTCTTGATGGCTGCCTTTCCGGTTTTGATGACAAGCTGGACAAGTCCCTTTAGCCTGGATGCGGTTACGCAAGCCACGCCGCTTGCCCAATGGAAATTCGAACACGCGCTGGTGTCTCATCAGAGCCTTTTCCTGGGCAATGTGGCAGGCTCGCTGGGAGAAACCTCCGCTCTTGCACTGTTGGCGGGCGCGGCGTTTCTTTTTGCAAACAAGATAATCGACTGGCGTATCCCCACCGGCTATTTGGGCACAGTGGCAGTCCTGGGCGGGGTCTTCTGGCTGATAAAACCCGGGCAATTCCCGGATCCGCTCTGGCATATGTTTGCGGGAGGTCTAATGCTGGGTGCGTTTTTTATGGCAACCGATTTGGTTACTTCTCCGGTAACAAAGAAAGGAAGATTGATTTTTGGGAGCGGCTGCGGGATTATTCTGATATTAATACGTTTCTGGGGCGGATTGCCCGAAGGAGTTATGTATTCGGTTCTTTTGATGAATGCCGTCGTGCCCCTGATTAACCGCTACACCGTTCCGGTTACATTTGGACGCAGAAGCAAGAAATGATGTTAAAGTCACTTAAGATGATTGTTGTGCTGACTTTGGCCGGTCTTCTTTCCGGCGGATTCCTGACGGTTGTGTATAAGAAGACCTTGCCGGAAATAGAAAAGAGGCGCCTGGAAGCTCTTCAAGAGGCAATATTTGTGGTATTGCCGCAAGCTGTTGACTACAAAGAGACGGAAATAGAGGGCGAGAATTTTTATCAAGGCATTGATAAAAACGGCCAAGATGCGGGCATTGCTTTTCTGGTTAAGGGGCCGGGTTTTCAGGGAGAGATCAAGATGATGGTGGGGATAACCCAGGATTTAAGCAAGCTCCAGAATATCTATATACTTGAGAGCATTGAGACGCCGGGATTAGGCGGTAAGATAACCGGGGACGATTTTCAGCGGCAGTTTAAGGGCTTGTCCATAAAGGATAGAATCGAGCTTATCAAACGCGGCAGAGGCAGGCGCTTTGAAGCCGCGGCTCAAGAGGCAACGGTTGAGGCGATTACCGGAGCTACTATCTCTTCAAGGGCCGTAGTTGATATGATTAACCGCAAAATTGCCAGAGTAAAGGAAGTATTAGCCAGGGGAGAATGAGCATGGCTGCGTTAAAAAATAATAATCTATGGGAGGAATTTTTGAAGGGGCTCTGGGAACAGAACCCCGTATTTAAGTTTCTCCTGGGAATGTGTCCGACGCTGGCGGTAACCAATTCCGTTATCAACGGCCTTGCCATGGGCTCGGCCGTTGTTTTTGTGCTGCTGTGTTCTAACGTCGCGGTTTCTATTATCCGCAAGATAGTCCCCCACCAGGTGCGCATAGCGGTTTTTGTGGTGTGCATTGCCACTTTTGTTACCGTAGCCGACCTTTTCTTAAAGGCGAAATTTCCGGACGTAAGCAAGGCGCTCGGGCCTTATGTTCCGCTGATTGTGGTAAACTGCATTATCCTGGGCAGGGCAGAGGCGTTTGCCTCCAAGAGTTCTGTGCGCCGCTCGATATTTGACGGCCTGGGCATGGGGGCCGGGTTTACGCTGGCGCTTTTGCTTTTGGGTACGGTGCGGGAAATCCTGGGCAGCGGAACCCTGCTGGGGATTGAAATTCTGGGTGGATATTTTGAGCGCTGGGTGATTATGGTTTTGCCCGCAGGCGCGTTTTTGACGCTGGGTGTATTAATAGGCATATTTAATCTTTTATCGAAGGGCAAAAAGACTCAGGATTCCGCCGGGGGATGTCATACTGTTTGACAGGAGTATAAATGGACATTTTCTTAATATTTATTTCCGCGGCAATAATTAACAACTTCGTTCTCGCCTATTTCCTGGGGATTTGCCCTTTTTTGGGCGTATCCAACAGGATTGACTCCGCCTTCAGTATGGGTATGGCAGTAACCTTTGTAATGGCCATTACCGGTCCGGCAACCTATCTTATTAACCATTATATCCTGATTAAATTCGGAGTCGAATATCTGGAATATGTTTCCTTTATTATCGTTATCGCTGCGCTGGTGCAGCTGGTGGAGATGTTTATCCGTAAGGTTAGTCCGCCGCTTTACCGGGCAATGGGGATTTATTTGCCGCTGATTACTACAAACTGCGCCATCCTGGGCCTGGCTCTGTTTACAGCCTTGAGGCCGTATAATTTTGTTCAGAGCGTTGTGTTTGCTTTGGGTTCTGGAGCCGGATTTACGCTTGCCCTGATAATTATGGCGGGGATGAGAGAGGACTTGGATTTCGCGGATGTTCCCGGGCCGCTTAAGGGAGCGGC
>JBDRMR010000076.1:0-4516 GCA_043812035.1 Candidatus Omnitrophota bacterium | reverse complement strand
CTTCAATAATTTTTATCTGGTCGCTGTATTTCTTTCTTTCTTTAATATCCGAGGTTAACTTTTTACCCAATCGGCGGGCCTCCTCTATTTTCTCGCCGCTTACCGGCGCACGGCAAGAGACGCCTCCTGAATATTGCGCTGCGCAGGTATGGGCGTAATAGCGGACATAATCCAGGACATCCTCGTCCTGGCCGCTTCCGGAAGATACCGCGCCGGCAACATATTTACCTAAAAGACGCCTGCAGTGGATAAAATGGCTGGAGCGGTCAAACAGCGCCTTCATCGAAGCGGTTACCTGATTTATGTAATTGGGCGAAGCTAAAATTATGCCGTCAGCCTCCAGCATTTTCTTAAGAATCATATCCGCGTCGTCCTCAATCGGGCAATTCAAAATTTTTCTGTGGCACTCCTCATAGTGCTGGCAAAACTCTATCCTGTAATCGCATAAATGAATAATTTCGCTTTTTGGCGCCTCCGCCTCATCCTTGCATCCCTTTAAAACTTCTTTAGCCAAAAGAAACGTCTGGCTCTTCTCTTTGCGCGGACTCGAAGATACGACTAAAATCTTCATCTTGCCCTCCTTAATAACTAAACCTGAATTAAAGGCGTTTCCTCTAATATAGCGCGGTGCTGGTAGTATCTTTTCTGCCAGAAGCCCCGCTTGAAATACCAAACCATCGCCAGTCCCTGAGCGACGTCCGAAGAGTTAATGCCGAGCCATATGCCGGTCGGCCCCATACCAAAGAAAAGCGCCAGAATATAAGAAACGGGTATGCGCAGGCCCAGCTGAGCAATGCCGGTCATTACCGCAGGAGCAATCGTATCGCCTGCTCCGTTTATGCCTTTGCCTAAAATAAGCGCTGCCGCCAAAAAAGGAAAAGTAAACGCCATAAAGCGCATAAATTCGCTGCCGGTTTTAACCACTTCCGGATGCTCATTGAAAACGCCGATTATTTGAGGGGCGAAAATAAAAAATATCGCCGCCGCGGGAATAACCATCAACTCGTAATACGTCAGCGCCTTCCAGCCGGATTGAACCGCTCTCTGGGAACTGTCCGCGCCCATATTCTGGCCAATCACCACTGCACAGGCATTACCCATTCCGAAGCCGAACATCATAATAGTCATCCTCAGCCGGATAACTATACCGTAAGCGGCAAGGCAGGCGGTTCCGAAAGAAGTAATCAGGCCGAGCAGCAAAAGCAGGGACACCTGGCGCAACAGGACCTCAAAAGACGCAAAAAATCCGATTCTTACCATCCTGCCCATAACCGGAAGATTAATTTTAAAAATGCCCCGGTGAAAATGCAAACTCGAGTAGCCGAACAGAAAATACCTCAAAAGCAGGGCTACCCCTATTGCCCTGCTAATCACGGTCGCAATGGCCGAGCCGGCAACTTCCATTCTCGGGAAAAACCCGAAGCCGAAAATAAACAGAGGGTCCAGGACTATGTTAACGATGTTGGCGAGGACAAGAATCTTAAGAGGCACAACAGCGTCTCCCGAACCCCTTAAGGCCTGATTAAAAGCAATAAAAAGGAATATGAATATCGACCAGATAAAGTTTATCTTTAAATATTCGGAAGCGGCCGGAATAACTTCTGCGCTTGCTCCGAATAAACGCAGCAAGCCGGTTGTGCCGTATAAGCCAATCAACACCATGACCAGAGAGCAAACCGCGCTAAGCACAATCGTCTGAAAAAGGACGCTGTCAGCGGAATCGTAATCTTTCTTTCCGATATAGTGGGCAACCAGAGCCGTAGTCCCGGTCGAAATACCTATCGCCGCCATCATTATTACGGCAAGCAGGACTCCTGAAATGGACAAGGCCGCAACCGCAACATACCCTAAGCGGCCTATAAAGAATAAATCCACCAGCGCGAATAAATCCATCAATGCCGCTCCCGCCATCATCGGCATAGCCAATTTCCAGAGCGCAGATTTTACCCCGCCCTCGGTTATCTCGTTATTAATTTTGCGCGGCCTTGCGCTGTTGCTGTTCGTCATTTGACCGCCTTAGTCAGCTTATTTACCAGGAAAAACAACGGGAGCGAAACCGCCTCCGTTATCACAACAAACACCGTTATAAACCAGGGAGAATATTCGTATAATATCCCCATAACCAGGCTTCCCAGAAACCACGACGCTCCGTAAATCGTATTAAAAATCCCGTATGCAAAGCCCCTGCGCTCTATAGGCACCAAATCAGCGATTCCGGCGCGCATAATGGTCTCATGAATTCCCATCACCGCCCCCCAGAGCACCACGCTGATTATTACAAACACGTAATTGTGCGATAACGCAAAAAACGGAATAGGAAAAGTAAGAAAGGGAATCGCCAGGAGAGATTTTAAGCCGATTCTATCGTAGGCCTTCCCGATAACTAAGGCTGTCACCGCATCAACGCCCATAGCAATTGCGTAAAACAGCGGGATCTGGACATCCGTAATAATTGATTTGACTTTAAGGTGATAGGAAATTAACTGAAAGTTAAAGAAACCCGCAACGCTTACAAAGATAAATAAGGCGTACAGCCAGAAAACCTTGGGCAGCCTTTTTTTGTCCGGCGGGTCCTGGCCGTTTGTTTTTTCGGAAACCTCCAGCTCCTCGGGCGCGGGAACCTTCATTCTGGCAACCATCAAAATACCCAAAAGTAAAACAGCGGGTATCCATAAAATGGTCAGCCCCTGGCGATAGGTTCCCTTAAAAAGAAAGACGAAGGTAAAAATTAAAGGGCCGGCTACGGCGCCAATCTGGTCCAGGGCTTCGTGAATCCCAAAGCCCCAGCCCCTGCCCACCTGCTTTGTAGCGTGAGAAAGCATAGCGTCTCTGGCAGGGCTCCTTACCGCTTTTCCCATCCGCTCCAGGACAATAAAAATTATCGCCACCTGCCAATACCCGGTAACCGCGAGCAGAGGCACGAAAAGAATCAATGCGTAACCGATTATCGTCAAAGGCCAATAGGCCCTGGTGCGGTCCGCCAGGTATCCGAAGACCAGCCTCAACGCATAACCGATAAACTCGCCCAGGCCCGCCACAAATCCCACAACAACGGCGCTCGCGCCCAAAACCGCCAGGTATGGCCCGACGATACTCCTGGCTCCCTCGTAGGTAATATCGCCGAAAAGACTAACGATTCCCAGCAGGATAATAAAATGAAAAGCTCTCCTCTTTTGATTGGTCATATTGATTTACTGCCCGTGGGGTCTCTGCTCGATGTTAATGTAATCGTCAAACGTAATAGGCTTGCCCAATTCCTGCTTCACTACGCGGATTCTGTCAGGCACATAAGGGTGGGTCTTAACGTATGACCTTGGACGCGGGGGCTTACGACGGGTTATTTCCTGCAGCTTTTCCAAAAAGCTAATCATTGCCTCGGGATTATAGCCGGCGCGCTTTGTGTAGCGCGCACCTAACTGGTCAGCCAAAAGCTCGTCCTCCCGGGAATAGCCGGCTATTATCTGAATAAAGGCAATATCCGCTCCGGTAACCACCTTACCGCTATCCGGAGCTTGAGCCATCAAAATTCTGAGCAAATTATAACCCATTGCCGCCTGAAGCCTCTTAATACTGTGCCTGGCAACAACGTGGCCGACCTCATGGCCTAAAACGCCGGCCAGCTCATCGTCGTCTGCTACCTTTTCCATCAGGCCGCTGGTAACATAAATTATTCCGCCCGGAAGGGCAAAAGCATTAACCTCCTCTTCCTTGATTACCTTAAAATAATAATTGATTTCCTGGCGGTCGCAAACCGAGGCGATTTTTTGCCCGATATCCTTAACGCGCTGCTGAATTAAAGGGTCATCGACTAACTCGTACTCCTTCTCAACTGCCCGGACAATTGAATTGCCCATGTTGACTTCCTTCTCAGTGCTGTAAAAAATCCACTCCTCCTGCTTGGTGGCTATGTTATATTCCGTAGCGCAGCCGGATAAAAATAAAACACCCAAACTCAACGCCAAAATTAACCTGACCATCCAATCCTCTTAAGCATCTGATAAAGTTTAACCAGAGGAAGGCCCACTACATTATAGAAACAGCCCTCAATCCGGGGAATAAACAAAGCGCCCCTTCCTTGAATGTCAAAACTGCCTGCTTTATCAAGCGGCGAGACGCGAGAAAAATAATCGTCAATCTCTTTATCGGTTAACTTACTCATATAAACCTTGGTCTTCTCGTAATCAACCAATGTCTCTTGCCTGTCCAGGTCAATTACCGCCAGCCCCGTATAGACCCAGCAAGCCCTGCCGGATAGCCTCTTTACAGCCTGCTTTGCCTGTTTGATATTCTTCGGCTTGCCGAAAATCGTTTTGCCCTGCACCGTAACCGTATCCGCACCGATTATTATACCACGCTTAACCCGCCTGGCAACCTGCTGCGCCTTCTTTAAAGCATTATCTTTAACCAACCGGCTAAAAGAACCGGCAGCAGTCCTCCTCTCAGTCACCCCGCTTGGGATAACCTTAACCGGCAGCCCGAAAACCTTAAGCAGCCTTTGCCTTGCCGCCGACCCCGA
>JBDRMR010000075.1:0-19048 GCA_043812035.1 Candidatus Omnitrophota bacterium | reverse complement strand
GGGTTAACGATGAAAGAAATCGCCAAAAGATTAGAAGTTACCGAAGCAACAGTTAGCAACTGGGAAAGAAAGAACATTAGACCTTATAGAAAAACAATGAAAAAACTTAACAAGCTCTTTAATCTAAAGGAAGAAATTCCTGTCTAACGAGCGATATTGAATTGCTTCTGAAAGATGCTCTGTTTTGATATCCTCTGACTCTGCAAGGTCGGCAATGGTTCTTGCAACCTTTAGTATCTTATCGTGAGCCCTTGCGCTGAAATTAAGCTCATTCATTGCCATCTTAAGCAACTCACTCTCTTCTTTAGCCAAAGTACAGAATTTGCGGACTTGCTTATGAGTTATTTCTGCATTGAATAGAATACCTTCATGTTTAAACCTTTTTCTTTGGATTGCATGAGCTTTATTTACTCGCTTTCTGATTTGAGCAGAGGTTTCAGCTGGTTGCGTGTTAGTTAATTCTTGATAGTTGACAGCAGGAACCTCTATATGTATATCTATTCTATCTAACAGTGGCCGGGATATTTTTGAACGGTATCTATAAACTTGGCTTGGTGTGCATCTACAATTAGATTTAAGTTGCCCTAATGATCCGCACGGGCAGGGATTCATTGCCGCAACCAGACAAAAGGAGCTGGGAAAAGTAATCATTTTTGATATACGGGAAATCCTTACCCAGCCTTCTTCCAAAGGTTGCCTTAAAGCCTCCAAAGCGTTGCGATGAAACTCAGGCAACTCATCAAGAAATAATACGCCATTGTGAGCCAGACTCACTTCTCCCGGCCTGGGTATCGCTCCTCCGCCAACCAGAGCTATATCCGAAGCGGTATGATGTGTCATCCGATACGGGCGCTTGGTGATTAAAGCCTGACTTGGCTTAAGCATGCCGGCAATGCTATAAATCTGCGTAGTCTCAAGGCATTCCTCAAGGCTCATATCCGGGAGTATGCCGGAAAATCGCTTAGCCAGCATACTCTTTCCTGCGCCGGGCGGACCTATCATAAGAACGTTATGGCATCCGGCAGCTGCGACCTCCAGTGCTCTCTTGGCAAAAAGCTGGCCCTTGACATCGGAAAAATCAAACTCATCCGCCTGGCCGGAGTTCTCCAGCAATTCGGATAAGTCTATATGACGGCTAAGAATGGAAATATTGTCGCTTAAAAAGCCGACCGCCTCGATAAGGCTGCTTACAGGATAAACCTCGATATCCTTTACCACCGAGGCTTCAGACGCATTTTCGGAAGGCAGGACGAGCTTCATATTATTGTTCTTTTTCCTTAAGCTCAAGGTGATTGGCAAGGCGCCTCTTACCGGCCTGAGGTTTCCGTCAAGAGCGAGCTCTCCCATAAAACAATATTTTCCTAAATCCCGGGTATTGAGCTGGCCGGAGCTGGCAAGTATTCCCAGGGCAATCGGCAGGTCAAAGCAGGGCCCCTCCTTCTTTATATCTGCGGGAGCGAGGTTGACGGTAATTCTTCCGCCCGGATAAGAATATCCGGAATTCTTTATTGCCGAAAGGACGCGCTGCTTGCTTTCTTTAACCGCCGTGTCGGGAAGCCCCACGATATTTATCCTGGGAAGGCCCGAGCCTATATCCACCTCAATTTCAACCAAATATGCCTCAATACCAAAGATGGAAGCTGAGTATACTCTGGACAGCATGGCACTCCTCCTTTCTCAAATGAAGATGTAGCCTAGATTCAATTACAATAGACGAAAAGAGCAGAAAAATCTCACATGGAATTTTGAGAAGATTTATGGATAATAATAAGTTTGCAAGAGGGCTTAAGAAGAGTAAAATATATTAATAAAGGCTTCGCCTTGGAATAATATTAGTAAAAAGTTAGTTGTAAAGAGGAAATAATGGTCCGGATAAATTCATGTCAAATTATTTTGTGCATAATCGCCCTGTTTCTTGCCGCAGGTGAATTATTCGCAGAACAGCAAATAACAAAGGCAATTTACGACCTTCCCTTAGAACATCCTGTATTAAAAAATAAAAGCCCGGGGCAAACAGCGGAATACCTAAGAGACAGCGGCATAAACGCTGTGGTGCGAGTTCCGCTCGACAATTCGATAATAGACCAACTTCATAAAAACGGGATAAAGGCATACGCTGAATTGGTGGTTTTTTTAGGCAAAGATTACTGGCAGGAACGCCCTGAATCCCGCCCAATCTTATCAAACGGGAAACCCGCTGGATTGGACGGATGGTATGCCGGCTTATGTCCCACTCAGAAGTGGTTGATTAATCAGAAAGTAAAAGAGGCGGAAGAAATAGCAAAGAAATATCAAATTGATGGGTTGTGGCTCGATTTCATCAGATGGCCTACCAGATGGGACAGGAAAGAGCCTAAAATCCAACTTACCTGTTTCTGTGAAAGCTGCCTTGAGAGATTTCAAAAAGAAACGGGAATAAAAATACCCGGGGAGTTAAAATCGACAGGGGAGATTTCCGAATGGATTTATAAAAATCATTCGAAGGATTGGTATGAATTCAGGTGCAATGTTATTGTAGATGCAATCAGGAAAGTTAAGGGGGCGATAAAGAAATACAGAAAAGATGCAATTATTGGAATATTTACGGTACCCTGGAAAGAAGAAGATTTTGACAATGCGATATATAAAGTTATCGGTCAAGACATAGAAAAGCTTTCTGGAATTGTAGATGTTTTTTCGCCGATGACTTATCATTTAATATGCGGCAGAAATACTGCCTGGATAACTTCTGTGGTCCAATGGACAAAATCCAAAACAGACACAGAAGTCTGGCCTATTGTTCAATCGATAAATGAACCCGTAGAGTTGAGTGCTGAAGAATATGAAAGGGCTTTAAGATCGGGGCTCAGAGGAGGCTCAACAGGAGTTATTACATTCGCAACCGGCGCTACGCTTGAAAATGGAAAATGGGAAGTTCAGAAAAAAGTATTTACTCAGATTAATAAAAATTAAATTCTTCCGGATTATCTTTTTATCTTTATCGTTAAGACCCAGTAAATACCTGCTTTAAAATAACCGAAAGGCAGTAAATCTATACAATCTATGTAAACGCGCGCTTCCAGAGCATCGATATCTTCTATAGACCGAACTTTGCGGGACGCTTCCGAGCGCGGCCTACCTATATGAATAGCGGTAGATTTCGGAAGCGAGCCGGCTTCACCGACTATCCACCCCATCCAATATCTTTGCCCGTCGATCTCTACAACTTTATACTCATAGCCTTTCCCTATTTTTTGGAATAAAATATCGAACTCGGCTACTTCTGTCTCTTTAACCTTTTGCTCTAAAAGCCCGTACGCTGTTTCTGACTTAGTAAAATATTGGTAGCCAACCCAGGCTAACCATACAAGCAGAATTACCAAAATAATTTTATTTATAATTTTCATATATTAGCCGATTAACCGGACAACGCTTTGTTCACTACCTGCAATAGCTCTTCTGCCATAGCAGGCTTCGCAATTACATACCGCTGGCCGGCTTTTCCGCCTATAGATTCTCCCTCCTGTTTAGTAAGTATGCCTGTTAGAAATATTATCGGAATTTGAGCGGTAGAGGGATTTCCCACAAGTACGCTGGCAACTTCGCTTCCGCCCATGTCAGGCAGAACTATATCCAGGATTATCAGGTCGGGCAAAAGGTCAGCGGCTAACTTTAACGCCTCTTTCCCCTTGGTAGTAGAAACAACCTCGTAATTAGAGCGCTTTAAGATATTGCTTAGGTGGGTCAGCGTTTCTTCCTCGTCGTCTACGACTAATATTTTTCTAAGGCGGGCTTCCGTCATTGTCCGTAACGATACCATCAATGGTTAAGTCTGTCAAGAAATTTCGCCATGTGTTGAAAAACGCAAAGATAAACAGATAAACTTATAGACAATGCAAGTTAATTAATATAATATATTTTTGTCTATGGAAGAAAAAAGAGCAAAGCTTGATAAATTAGCCGGAGATTATTTCGATTTTATGGCGCGAGCTTATCCGGTGATGAGCCTCTCCGACGAATTCTATTTTTTCCCCCGCGCCGAAGAAGCGGTTAAATACCTGCGCTGCCTGGACAGCTTGGACGAAGAGAAAATAAAGCAGGATGTCTCTTACGTCAGAATTCTCAGGCAAAGATTAGAAAAATTAAACATAAAAGAAGCGGCGTTAGAAACTCAAATTGACAAGCAGTTCTTAAAGCAAAGTATGAACGGATTCATCAGGGAGTTTGAACAGGTAAAAGTCTGGCAGAATGACCCGAATTTGTATCTTAAAATAGCCGTTTTGGGAATCGAGCAGGTAATAAATAAGTTATCTGCGGTCCAATCCGATATCAGAGAAGAACTCGCCTCTCGGATGAAACAAATCGCACGTCTATTAAATGAAGCGAAAGTAAATCTGAAGGGGTTTTCTCATATCCGTAACAGCATCGCTATCCTGTTAGCGCAGGCAGAGATAGAGTATCTTAAGAGCGGATTCTCTGCGCTCTTGGCGAAGAAGGGTGTCGGGATAAAGAAATTTGAGGCTTTAATCGGGGATGTTATCCGATCTCTGGCGGATTTCGATACTTTTTTAAGAAAGAGGGGTGGGGGCAAGGAATTTCCCGGGAACAGAGAGCTCTTAGAATACTTGCTAACCGGCGGTTTTTCTTATAAACGGAGCCTTGAAGAAATCTTTGAGATAGCCTCCGAAGAATATCAAAAGACCAAACTGCGGCTAAAAAAAACAGCTCGCTTCATTCACCCTTCAAAGAGCTGGCAGAGGATTTTGTCTGAATATAAGTTAAAAGCGGGAAATAAAAAACAATTATTAAATCTCTACTCCGGTCAGATTCTGAGCTTAAAAAATTTTTTTATAAAATATGGCTTTGCCGATATTCCCGGAACACAGAATATACAAGTCGAGCAAACGCCTGTTTATTTAGAGCCGATTAGGGCCTCGGCGTCTTACAGCTGTCCCTTGACAAATAACCCAAAAGAGCCGGCATTTTTTTATGTGAGTACCGGAGGGGTCCGTGAAAATATCCATCAGGAATATATTTTTGTTACTGCCCACGAGACCTATCCCGGGCACCATCTACTGGACTCAATCAGACGAAATATTAAAAATCCGATACGCCGGCAGATCGAATCGCCTCTTTTCTATGAAGGCTGGGCTTCTTACGCGGAAAGGCTGGTTGACGAATTTGGGTATCTGAAAGACTCAAGGCAAAAACTGATTGGCTTAAGAAGGCAGGCCTGGAGAGCGATAAGAGCAAAAATTGACGCGGGAATAAGGATAAATAGAACAAAACTTTCCGGTGCGGAAAAAGAACTGCGCTGGCTCGGCTACAGCCCACCCAGAGCCAAGGCAATGCTCCAGCACTATTTACTTACTCCAGGCTATCAGTTATGCTATACTATTGGCAAATTCGAAATCGAAAGGCTAAGAAAAAAATTTGCTCCCAAGATAGGGATTAATAATTTCCATAATTACTTACTGGCCGCTGGTCAAATCCCTTTCGATCTGATTGAAAAAAGGATGCAGAATTTATGTCAGGCGAATTCTTAGGTTACCATTCGGAATGGAATATGGGCAGCCCGGGCGGCTGGGATTATCAGAGAATGGCTCAGGAGATAGGAAAGTTCTCCTGGCAGAAGATAAAAGAAAAAGTCGACATCGGCATAGACCTGGATTTTGACCACCCCATACTTAACCCCGTTCCGGCGTTTGCCCAATTGCTGCTTGAGGTTCATCAGAGAAAATCCGGCCGAGAAAAGCCGTTTATTGCTTTATTGGCCGAGGAGGAAACCCTCCAGAAGGTCGGCGAGAATATCCGTTTTATCCAATATCTAAATAGCCTGCCCGATGTCTCGGCCTATCTGATGGGGCCGGATAAACTGGAGATAAGGAACAATCAGATTTTCGTCGGCGATAACAAAATAACCTTGATATTTCTGGATTTTAATAACAATGTAATTGTAAAATTGAAAAAGAAATACGATCTCGGCCCTCTTATTGAGGCGATAAAACAAGGAATAGTCATAAACTCGCGGGGGATGGAACCGGTCGGAGCAAAAGGCGTGTTCGAAGCAATAACATCCGAATATAAAAATTTGATGAGCGAGACTACGCTTAAAAGAACTCCCTGGACAAGACAATTCTATCCCCGCTCAACCACCGACCCGAATGGAGAGAGAATCCCCGACCTGATTAATTGGGCCAAGGAAAATTGGCCGAACATAATTTTAAAACCGGTTCACGGATATTCGGGTAAGGGGATTATTATAGGCCGTAAAGAGCAGGATATAGAAAAGTCCATCCGGCAAACATTGGGGAGCAGCGATTATATAATACAGCCTCTTATTCCGATGAATCTTTGGGCAGAAGAATTCCCTTGGATTGATAGAGAAAATAAAAGATTATTCATAAAAACCTGGCAGACAGATTTTCGCTGCTTTGTTACCCACGAAGGCCTGATTGGCTTTGTCACCAGATTCGGAGGCATCCCTACCAATGTCGGCTCAGGCGGAGGGGTACAAAGCACGGCAATCTTGCGCTCTAATATCTCCGTCAAGGAAGCAATTAAAAGAATAAATGAAACAATACTGAATCTGGGATTTGATTTTATTTGCCAGCTACAGGAGGAAATTGATAAGAAGTCTATCCAGATGGACAACGTATATCTGTTGGGTCCGATTATGTCAACGCTAAGACCGAGAATAATTACACCCGAACATATCCTGGAATTGCAAATTTATGCCAAGAATCTCTGGGATGACGCGGTGAAATTGGAAGCTCTTTGGCGGGAAGGAAAGCTGACAAAATACGTCCAAATAAGCAGGGAGGAAGAAGAGATTGCCCGCCTCGCGCCCTGGCAGGGAAATCCTGCTTTGATTGCCTCAGACGGACTTTTCTGCTTCGGGGAAAATAATGATTAAGGTAAAAAAAGACTGGTGGAAAAAATTCTTTAACCATATTTATTTAATCACCGATGCCCGCAGCGTATGCGATACTAATCTCACCAGCCGGGAAGTGGATTTTCTCGAAAAAATTTTGCGCCTGAATAAATGCGACCGGATACTCGACCTGTTCGGCGGCCAAGGGAGACATTCAATAGAGCTGGCCAAGCGCGGCTATCGGGATTTGACTGTTCTTGACTATTCTAATTATCTGATTAATCTGGGCAAAAGACTGACCAAGGAGTCTAATCTCGAGATAAAATTCTGCCGCGGCGACGCACGCTCAACCAGACTTGAGAACTACGCTTATTCAGCCGTTATAGTAATGGCTAATTCCTTTGGATATTTTGCTGAAAAAAAACAAGACCTTAAAGTCCTAAGGGAAATCAACCGTCTTCTTAAAAATAAGGGAAAACTGCTCCTGGATTTATCTGATTCCGCTTATATCAAAAATAATCTTAAGCCGGTATCCTGGCATAGAATCGGCGGCGATGTTGATGTCTTCCGTAAGAGAGAGATTAAAAACAACTTGGTTAAAACTCAGGAGATTGTGACTTCCAAAAAGAAGGGGCTTCTAAAGGACGAATGTTATTGCGAGCGCCTTTACAGCAAAACAAAAATTACGCAACTGCTAAAAAAAGCCGGATTTAAAAATATAAAAATAAGAAGTAATCTATCTTTTTACAACAAAAAACAAGATTACGGATTTCTCACTTCAAGGATGTTCGTTTCCGCAAATAAGTAAGCAACTTAAAAAATCTTGACAGTCTCTCAGGAATTACTATAATTATCGTAAGGAGGTTATAATGAAAGCGAGGAAAATAAACAAGACAACGAATTCTAAAAAGAAGCTGTCCCGTTACTGTCGCTCAGGAAGGGTTCTCTGGTAAAAGTCTCTAAATAACGGCCTGCATAACTAATATAACTCATTCCCTCTCTTGCCTACCGGATCAAATCCAAAAACTTCTTCCAATCGGTGAGGAATCTTTTCTGACAATACAGCTAAACAGGCAATGGCCAATTCTAATTTCTCGCGAAAAAGCTCACAGCTTACCTGATACGGCAAGGCAGGATCTCCGCAAAAATAATAATTCATATTAAGGCAAGACCCCGTTGAACGGCAAAGGCTGAATAACGGACAGTCACTGCAGTTATCAAGCCGTCTTTCAATATCTTTAATAAACCTGTTATATTTCTCCGTATCGAGGCCGTCTTGTACGTTGCCCAGATTAAATCTCTCCACTCCCAAAAAGGAGGTGCAGGGATAAATATCTCCTTCGGAAGAAACAGCGATCTGCCCCTTTGCGGCCGGGCAACCGCCTGAAATTTCATGATTATAATATAGTCTCTGCATTAACTTAAAAAATCTATTAAAGAACGTCTTTCTGTAATCTAAAAAACCTCCGATGGTCTCGTCTATATAGAATTGAGCCAATCTTTCGTATTCTTCCCGCAAAATTCTATACTGCTGTGCCGTGCCAAAGAATACGGATTCTCTTGCGGGCGTAACTCTGTGACAGGCATCTTCGCTCTCGAAAAGTTCAATCCTCTCAAATCCTAAATCCCTTAGATTTTTATAAAGTTTAACCATATCGGTGTAAAATGGCGTGACTGTGGTCCTCCCCACGAGCCTCTTGATTATCTTATCCGGCATATTTTTTAAGTTAGAAGCTATCTTGTCAAAGCTTCCGTCTCCGTTTACGAACGGCCGGTTATTATCCTGCACGCTTTTGGGCCCGTCGATGCTAACGGCGATTTGTATTCCTTTATCGATTAATTCTTCGGCCAGGGAAGGTGTCAAGAGAGTGCCGTTTGTCGCCAAAAGAAAATGAAAACTTGCATTCCATTTCGCTTCGTTTCTCCTGCAATAATCAACCGTCGCTAAGAGGGTCTCTAAATTCATTAAAGGCTCGCCGCCGTAAAAATCCACCACAAGATTTCTATCGCTATTACATAAATTAACCAGTATATCTACGGATTTCCGGGCAACTTCAACAGTCATATCTTTTTCTATATCTGGCTTCTGGACAGCGTCGTATCGCCCTTTTTGAAAAGATGCATCTGAATATCGGCCTTGGTCATTCCAACAATATAAACACCTGAGATTGCATTTAGAGGTTAGATTCAGGGTTAAATCAGTAATGTTTGTGGGGATATCTCCTTCTTCATTACTCGAGCGGCTCTTCTCTGATGAAAGGAAGGATTCAATTATATTCAGAGGAATACCGCGAGTCTTTGCCGACTTTACAACGGCGTCCGAGGCAGGCTCTTTATCTAAATTTATAATCTCTTCATTCCATTTATTTAAGGCAAGGTATGTCTCTTCGGATACTTCGTAGAAATCTCCTGAGTAAGTCGAGACTGCAAAATAGCGATTTAATTTTTTAAAAATATATGCGGGAGGTTTTATTCTTTTTTCTTTCATAGATTAAGCGACGCCTCCGGTCTCAGGGACAGTTTGCGCGGGCTATCTCTTCAACGGCTTTTTTGATTCTCAGCATTCGCTCGGGCGACGAAGGATGGGTTGAGAGATAATTCCTGATCATCGACTGGGGAATCTCAACGGCAAATCTTTCCTGAAAAGACGCGCAGACGCAGGGATTAAAACCTGAAAAATATACAAACTTTACCCCAAAGTAATCTGCCTCTCTTTCCAGGTCGCGGGAGTAACCGGCTTTAAACACGTCTGCGGTGCGCATTACCAGTTCGCCTGTCCCCGGAGCAGCTTCTTCGGCAACCAATCCCAAAGGAATGCCGATTAAAAGCGATAAAAGAGAACTCATCTGCGCTTTGGACACGTGCCCTCGCACAAAATGAGCCAACTCATGAGCCAACACGGCCGCAATTTCATCATCGGTTTTGACGAAATTCATCAGGCCATAGGTAACGTATATAGCATTGCTGCCGGCTGCGGCATTTACCTCCTGCACATCAACCATTACTATAGGCACATTTATCGGAATCGAACCGACAGTTAAAAAAATCTCTCTCCGGAAGCCATCTCTCAATATTTGAAGCTTAATCAAATCGCCTATGTTTAATCTGCGGGAGTATTGGTTAAAGTCGCGGACAGAAGTAACTTTTTTATCGTCAACGGACACTAAAACGTCACCGGCTGATATTCCCGCTTGTTCTACCGGCGAACCGGCAATCACAGCGATGACCACAAGACCTTTATCTGTATTAAGGCGATACAACTGTTTAAGGTATTTATCAGTCTCCGATGCATACATGCCTAAATATGGCTGCGGTCCTTTTGTCACCTTTATTTCCTCTTGAGGCATATCGGATATTAACCGATAACCAATATCATTTACTTTCTCCAGCTGCTTCAGACGGAAAGCCAAAGACTTTACCATCAACTCCTCTTGGGCCCTTAAGATTTCCTGTTGACTTACCGACGGTCCTGTAATGGTGGCGCAACCACTTAGCAGAAACAGAACTAAAATTGGTAAAACCAGATACCTCATTTGACTTTGCGTTTTCTTCTTTCGTAATAACAAACTAAAATTGCCAATAATATAGAAGGAGGCAATATAAAATTCAAATCAAATTCGTCTTTTATCTTTAAGCTGAAGATAACCAAACCGAGAAATACCGCGAACCAAAGTATTTTTCTTAAAATATGTAAGTTAAATCCGTCACAAAAACAAAATCCTATAAAAAAGACGAATAAACTCAGAGTTAAACACTGCCAAAGGATTATATTGGCCATTATTTGCCTCCGATCAGCGCCAGGGTCTCTGCGCGGGTCTTTTGATTCTCTTTAAAAATTCCCCGCACTGCCGAGGTAACTGTAAGTATGCCGGGCTTTTTAACGCCCCGCATCGAAAGGCAGAGGTGCTCAGCCTCGACTACCACCATAACCCCTCTGGGATTCAGCTTTCTCATAATTATCTCGGCAACCTGGGTAGTAAGCCTTTCCTGAACCTGAGGCCTTTTGGATAAAACATCGACCAGCCGGGCTAATTTGCTTAAGCCGGTGACTCTGCCTCCCTTAGGAATATAAGCGATATGAACGCGGCCGATAAACGGAATGAGATGATGTTCGCAAATACTCTGAAGTGGAATGCCTTTAAGCAGAATAATCTCATCGTGCTTCTGGTCAAGAATTACCTCGAGCTCTTTTTCTGGTTCCTGCTTAATACCCGAAAATACCTCTTCGTACATTTCAGCCACACGCTTTGGCGTATCCTTTAAATCCCTTCTGTTTGGGTCCTCGCCGATTGCAACCAGAATATCCCTTACCGCTTTTTCTATCTTTTTAGTATCCATATAGGCCTCCTTATTTACCGACGCAAAATTCGCTGAAGATCCTGTCCAGCAAATCTTCCGAGAAATTTTTTCCTTGAATTTCGTCTAAAAAACCGATCGCATCTTTGAAATCCTGCGCAATCAACTCGAGAGGTAAATTTTTCTTGATAGAGTCTTTGGCCTGCAGAACCGATTTTTTAACTTTCTTGAGTTGCTGAGAGTGTCTAAGATTGTTAACCCAGACCTGCTCTCCTGATTTAATTTCTCCGTCAAATACGAATCGGGCAATTGCATCCTCCAGCAAATCGAGGTTCTTCTTCTTTTTTGCCGAAATTTGCACAACGCGCCGGAAATTCCTGTTAATTTCCCCATGGTTAACTTTTTGTCTCAAATCAATTTTATTAATCAGAACAATGGTGGGTTTTGACTTGGTTTTGCGAATTAAAACCTCGTCTTCGCGGGATAATTCTCTGCTCCCGTCCAAAATAAGCAAAACCAAATCCGCTTCGCGGATGTATTGCTGGCTCCGGGATACTGCTTTTTTTTCGATTAAATCCCGCGGCTCAATTATTCCGGCTGTGTCAACGATTCTCACCGGAATACCCTTAATATCCAATATCTCTTCGACGGTATCGCGGGTAGTTCCGGCGATTGGCGTGACAATCGAACGCTCGCAGTTCAATAATGCGTTTAGCAAGGAAGATTTTCCCGCGTTAGGCTTGCCGCAGATAACTGTTTTTATGCCATCGCGAAGAATTCTTCCTCTTTTTGAGCCTTCCAGGAGCAATCTTAATTCTCTGCTTGCGTGCTCTAAATTTGCAGAAATACCCTTAAGATCCGCAACTCCTAAATCTTCTTCGGGAAAATCAATGTTCGCCTCTAAAATACTGAGCGAATTTAACAGTCCGACTCTTAATCGATTCAATTTTTTTGACAGGGCTCCGCCTAATTGCTCTAAACTTACTTTTAAAGCGTAATCGGTTTTTGCTCTAACAATGTCCAGTACCGCTTCTGCCTGAGTGAGGTCTATGCGCCCGTTTAAAAATGCGCGCTGAGTGAATTCACCAGGCTTGGCTAACCGCGCTCCGGAGTCAAGAACCAATTCCAGAGTTTTCCTTAAAGGAATAATTCCGCCGTGGCAGTTTATTTCTACGGTATCTTCCCGCGTATAACTTCGCGGCTTGCGCATTACGGTAAGAATGACCTCGTCGATTATTCCGTTGTCTCGTTTTCCGGTTATCCCGTTATCTCGTTTTGACGAAACAACGGAACAGCGAGTCAACGGATCAACGACCCGTCCGTAGTGGGTCGTGTAAGTCTTAAAGTCAGAGGGTTTCTTGCCGTCTTTACAAACAAAAATCCTGTCAGCGATCACTAAGGCCTTACTGCCGCTGATTCTTACGATGCCAATGCCTGATTCTCCCCCGGGAGTAGCAATTGCCGCAATTGTATCATTCAAATTAATTAGGGACATCCGCTATTTTTCGGATTCGGCTCTGAGCAAATCGCGAACTTCGCCTACGAGAAATAAAGAGCCGGTAACTAAAATTAAATCCTCGGGTCCAGCTTTTTGACTGGCTAATTCTATAGCCTCTCTTACTTTCCTTGCTTTATTTATCCGGTATCCGGCCGGCATCTGGCTTCTGATTACTTCTCCAATTCCGTCCACGTCCGCTGCCCGCGGATTATCCGCCTGCGTCAAAATTATTTCTTCAGCAAAAGGACAAAGTTCTCTGCAGATTCCGGCTATATCTTTATCTTTAGAAATTCCCAAAACCAGGACCACGCGCTTATCGGAAAAAATTTCAGCAATTGTTTCTTTAAGTGCTTTAGCGGAAGCCACGTTCTGCGCCCCATCGAGAATTACCTGCGGCTCCTGCGAGGTAATTTCAAATCTTCCCGGCCAAATAGTATTATATAACCCGCTTCTTATTGCTTCAAGGCCTACTCTTATTTTAAAAAATTTGCTCAAAGCCGAAACAATTGCTACGGCAAGGGTGGCGTTGATTACCTGATGCATTCCCAATAGGTTTATTTTCAAGTCAAGTAGTTCACCGAATTCACCGCTTATATTAAAACTTTGATAATTCCGGCAAAATTCTTTCCGCTCAAAGATTATATCCTTACCGATCTCATACAAAACCGCGCCTTGACTACTGCACCTGTCCCTGATTACCTTCATAGCTTCCTCCTCCTGCGGCGCGGTAATTACTATCGCTTGACAACCGACGCTTCGCCTGCGCTCGGTGTTCGTCCCGAGCCTATCGAAGGACGAAGCGTCCTGAGCAAAACAACTGGCAACTGGCAACTGGCAACTGTTTTTTATTATACCCGCTTTCTCGAAAGCAATCTCGGATAGAGTGATGCCCAGTTGCCTGGTGTGTTCGTAACTTATAGGAGTCATTGCCGAAATCAGGGAATCGACCGCGTTGGTTGCGTCCAGCCTTCCGCCAAGGCCCGTTTCAAGCACAGCAAAATCTATCCCTTTTTCTTTAAAATATTCAAAAGCCAGGGCAGTATACACTTCAAAGAAAGAAAGCGCTCCGTATTTTGACCGGGAATTATACTTATCAATCTCGGGGCTTAATCTCTCCGCCAGCGCGCTTAATTCCTCTTCGGAGATCATTCCCTCGAATTCGGGTAAGGGGTAAGGGGTAACGGGTAACGGCGTTCGGGTAAGGGGACACGGGTCTAAAACTCTTATTCTTTCGCGGAAATCAGATAAATGCGGCGAGGTATAGAGTCCGATTTTATATCCGGCCTTGCGCAAAATATTGGCAACGAACGCGCAGGTTGAACCCTTGCCTTTTGTGCCGGCAATATGAATGGATTTTAAATCATTTTGAGGGTTGTTGAGCACATGCAGGAATTCTTTTATCCGGCCTAGTTTCAGAGATTGCTTATAAGGATATCTAGGTATCCTTTCGTAGTTGATAAATGAATTTAAGTACTTAATTACTTCGGGGTAGGTCATATCTTAGGTGATACCAAAACCTAACACCTTAGTGCCTGAAATGCCTCCTGCCGGTCGTAACCATAGCTATCTTATACTTATCGCAGGCGTTAATGACTGCCTCGTCGGAAATAGAGCCCCCGGGTTGGATTATCGCCTTTATTCCCCCCTTTGCCGCCTGGGCGATCGCATCGGGCTTGGGGAAAAAGGCATCTGAGGCAAGGCAGGAATTTTTGGCAAGTCCTCCCGCTTTTCTTTTAGCGATAATTACCGAGTCTACGCGCGACATCTGGCCTGCGCCGATACCTACGGTTCGGGTCCCCTTGGCAAGAACTATGGCGTTGGATTTGACGTGCTTGGCTACCTTCCAGGCAAAAACGAGACTCTCCAGTTGATTCTTCGTAGGTTTCTTCCTGGTAACAACCTTAAGGTTATTTATCTCGTCCATATCTGTATCTTTATCCTGAACTAACGCCCCCCCGCTTATCCTCTTAAGGTCGAATTCATTCGCCGATTTTGATTCGGGCAACTCTAATATACGCAAATTCTTCTTTTGTTTAAGAAGGCCCATCGCATCCGGCTCAAAGCCCGGAGCAACGACACACTCCAGAAGCCCGCTTCTGGCGATTAGGGTTGCGGTTTTAAAATCGACTCTTCTGTTTAACCCCACGATTCCGCCGAAGGCAGAAAGGCTGTCGCATTTCCAGGCATTCAGGTAAGCCCGGTCTAAAGACCTATCCTCTGCGGCCCCGCAGGGGTTGTTATGCTTGGTAACCACTGCTGCCGGGGGCTTTAATTCCATTACCAATTCCCAGGTGCTGTTTAAATCTAAAATATTATTAAAAGAGAGCTCCTTGCCGTGAAGCTGTCTTAAATTAATTAGACCTTTGCTTGCCTGATTCTCTTTATAAAAGGCTGCCCTCTGATGAGGATTCTCTCCGTAGCGCAGGTCCTGAATTTTAGTAAAAGCTAAATTTAATTTCTGAGGAAATTCCGCTGTTTCCCTCTTGGCTTCCCGGACTCTTGCCTCTAAATAGGCATGGATTGCCGTATCGTACTGCGAGGTTAATTTAAATACTTCCACCGCCAATTTTTTGGCTGTCTGGGCGCTTATTGCACCCTGATTTTTCAGTAGCTCTTCCGATATCTGCGCGTATTGTCCGGGATCGGAAACAACCACAACGGATTGATGATTCTTGGCTGCGGAGCGCAACATAGACGGACCTCCGATATCGATGTTCTCTATCGCCTCTTCCTCGGTTACCCCTTGTTTGGCAACCGTTTTCTCAAAAGGATAAAGATTTACGACTGCCATATCAATCAGGCCGATACCGTGATCCTTCAATGTCTGCATATGATCCTGGTTTTTTCGAAGGGCCAAAAGGCCGGCGTGAATCTTGGGATGTAAGGTTTTTACTCTTCCGTCAAGCATTTCCGGGAAACCGGTGTAATCGGAAACATCAATCACCGGAATATTGTTTTCTTTCAGCAACTTCGCGGTGCCGCCGGTGGAAAGTATCTCCACTCCGGATTTGGAAAGTCTTGCGGCAAATTCAACAATCCCCGTTTTATCTGATACGCTAATCAGAGCCCGCCTAATTTTAATCATCTTAAATCCTCTTTAAATGAGCAGATAACTTATGGAGTCCGAAGGACGACATAAGTTATAGCGAAGCGTCTGCGAATTTAACCCCGCACCCAGATACACAGTAGCATTTCTATGTAGTAATTGGGTGCGGGGTAAGTTCGGACAAATAAGTTATGTCGCTTACCTTTTAAAAGAAAGCTCCATAACTTATGTCCTCACTTATTTGCTGAAACGAAACTTAATCAAGTCTCCGTCCAGGACTATATAGTCTTTCCCCTCTAAGCGAAGATGGTTATTTGCTTTTGCCTGGTTTACGCCTCCGTCCTTGACTAAGTCTTCAAAGCCGATTACCTCGGCGCGGATAAATCCCTTCTGAATGTCCGAATGGATTAATCCGGAAGCATCCCAAGCACTTGCCCCTTTTCTTACCGACCAGGCATGCGCTTCTTTTTCGTTTGCGGTAAAGAATGAAATGTATCCGAAATGGCTGTAAGCCGAAGCCAAAATCTTGGACTTTTCTTCCCAATTACCCGATTCAGCGAGAAAAACCGGTTTTAAGGTAAGCAAAGAATATCCCGCCGATATCCTGTTCTCGTCCTCGGATAATTTTAGCTCAGAAATAACCCGCTCGCTTTCCAATTGCTGCTTAAATTTATTTAATAGATTTTTTTCTTTCTCTTCCTGAGCGTTAGCAAGCCTCTTCTCTACGAACTCCAAGTCGGTAAGAATCAAATCCGTCAGTCTGTCCTTCGTCGAAACTATGCCGTCGCTCTCCTTGAAATTTTCAAAATCGGTAAAAACCTCGACCTGAATATAAACTTTTTTGGCTGATTGGGCCATCTGCTTTATTGTGTCGAGTCGCTGGTCAACAATGCTCTCCTTGCCGCTGGAGGCGTTATCTAGCCCGAAGATGCCGATTTTCACTCCAAACCTTCTTTCTGTTTATTTACCTATTTTTACTTAAGCGTTGATAAATTTTATGGGGCGCGGGCTCAACCCTGCTCTTCCTTCTTCTCCGCCTGGTATCTGCTGATTATCTCGTTGGCTATTTTGGCAGGAACCTGGTCATAGTGAGAGAACTTCATCGCGTAGGTTCCCCGGCCGCCGGTTATCGAGCGCAGGTCATTGGCGTAAGTAAACATCTGGGCAAGAGGAACTTGGGCCTTTATCACCTGATTTTTCCCTTTTACGTCCATCCCAATGACTCGCCCGCGGCGGGAGTTAAGGTCTCCGGAAATCTGGCCTAAATATTCTTCAGGAATGAATACTTCAACGTCCATTACCGGCTCAAGGAGAACCGGACCGGCCTGAAGCACTGCCTTTCTTAACGCCATTGCGCCCGCAATCTGAAAGGCAATATCCGAAGAATCAACCTCATGATAAGAGCCGTCATAAAGAATTACCTGGATATCGGTTATCGGGTATCCGGCTATGGCGCCTTCGGGCATTGCCTGCCTTACGCCCTTTTCTACCGAAGGTATAAAACCCCGGGGAATAGCTCCGCCGACAACCTTGTCAACAAACTCAAATTCTTTGTCCCGCTCCAAAGGATTGATTTCAATCCATACGTCGCCGTACTGCCCCCGGCCTCCTGATTGGCGCTTGTATTTGCCCTGAATCTTTACGGATTTGGTAATGGTCTCCTTATAAGCAACCTTGGGCGTGCCCAAATCCACCTGAACATTAAATCTCTTTTTCAGCCGATTAATCATCGTATCCAAATGCAAATCCCCTAAACCGGATATAATTAACTCCTTAGTCTGCTGATCCCGCCCTACCTTGAAGGTAGGGTCTTCGGCGGTAAGCTTAGCTAAGGCCTGGGAAATTTTTTCTTCATCCAGGCGCGAATGCGGCTTGACCGAAGCGGAAATCATTACATCCGGAAATTTCAGCAGGCCGAATTCTACGGCATGGTTCTGTTGTGCCAGTGAGTCCTGCGTCTGAGTCTGCTTGAGTTTCGGTATGGCTACGATATCTCCGCAAACAGCCTCCTCAATCGGCTTCTGCTCTTTTCCCTGTAAAATATATATCTGGGTGAAGCGCTCGGAGGTTTTCTGGGTAACGTTATAAAAGCTGCTGTTGGAAGGCAGCTTTCCCGAGAAAACCCGGAGCAAGCTCAACTGGCCTACATACGGATCAAAGATACTTTTAAAAACGAAGGCTGAAAACGGAGCATCGGGACTGAATTCGGCTTCTCCCTGTGCTTCCAAAGGCGGTCTTTCTTGAGGCGAGGCTAAATAATCTTTGATGCTCTTCAGTAATTCGTCTATTCCCGCCTCCGTAGCGGCGGAACCTGAAATTACGGGAAATATCTTTGCCTCAATCACTGCCCTGCGTAATCCGGCGGAGACCTCCTCAGGACTTAACTTTCCTTCGGCAAGGTATCTTTCCAGAAGCCGGTCGTCCGTTTCGGCGACCAGCTCAACCAACTCCTCGGGATTCGGCGAGTTTAACAAAACCGCTTTTTTGGAGAAAACCGATTTTATATCGGCGATTGTCTTATCTAACTCGGTGCCTTCTTTATCAATCTTATTAACAAAAATGATTCGAGGCAATTTCGACTCTTCCAGCAGCCCCCAGGCTTTTTCGGTGCCTACCTCTATGCCGGATGCGGCGTCGACAACAAGTATTGCGTTGTCGGCCGCCCTTAGCCCGGAAATAACCTCGCCAAAGAAATCTGCATATCCCGGAGTATCGATAATCTGAATCCTTGCGCCTTCGTAATCGCAGTAAAGAAAACTGGCATCGATTGAGCTCTTTCTCTCAATTTCGTCCCATCCGTAATCGCTTACGGTGTTGCCTTCCATTACGCTTCCTTTGCGGGAAGTAGCCTGGCAGCGAAACAGAATGCTCTCGGAAAGCGAAGTCTTGCCTGATTGAGCGTGCCCGAGGAGAATGATATTTCTTTTGTTCTGGACGTCCATTTAAATCCCTTACTTTAGATTTAGGGTTACTTGACAGAAAGTTAAAATCGGCAGGAATGATGTATTATACGAAGGAAAGAAGGTCGCGTCAAGAAAAAAACTTACCAAATATATTTAAGTACAAATGAGGGGCCGTAAATTTTGCAATTGGCGTTTCTGATGATATCTAAATCGCTGTAGTCACTCGCCGGGTCGGAATAATAAGCCCCCGTTTCTTTGAGCCTCCTCTGCCTTAAATAAAAATAATTAAAGCCTAATCCAGCGGAAAAAGAAGGGGTTAAGGCATAAGTCACCTCAACGCCGATATCTACGCCGTAACCTTCCGTGCCTGACTGCCAGAATGAATATTCCCTTAAATTCCACCAGCCATACGCCTTTGTCTCTAACCAGGCATAAGCGAAGCTTAGCCTTGT
>JBDRMR010000074.1:0-38957 GCA_043812035.1 Candidatus Omnitrophota bacterium | reverse complement strand
TATTATAGCATCAACCCCGAACACTAATACCTATAACTGGGTCATCCCTGACGACCGCTCAACAACGGTTAAGGTGCGCGTTTTGGATGCTACCGACGATACGGTTTACGATATCTCGGACGCCAATTTCAAGATTGACTATTACACTATCACCTGGACATTGCGCGACTTGTTGACTAACGAGCAATTAACGAACCTTTCCGTCATAGAGAAGATTACCGGAACAGAAACTATTGGTTGGCAGGCAGCAGGTTTAAGCTCTCCTGTTACCCATAGCACGCCCTATGGTTTCTGGACAGCTTCCTGGACTTGCTCGGGCTACGGTGACAAAGCCCAGGTATATACTGCTAATAGCGACCAAGCATTTATTCTATATATGGAAACTACTGCCGTTCATATTTGGCGGGCTGAGGCAATGTTTACCTATGATGCTACCGCCGATAACCTAAAAGCAACCTCCTGGCTGGAAAGAGACGGTATGGTGGTCTCCGGCGCAATACAGGCAGATATTTATATTTATAACGATGTTGCCAACTTAATCAAGACCTTAACCTCAACCACTCCCAGCGCAGCCGGTTACTTCAATCTAATCTGGAATGCGCCTACAGGCTTGCAGGAAGGCGTAGTTTACTCGGCCCTGGTAGATATTACTAATGCCGCAGGAGCGCACTTTAAGACGCCGACGTCATTCAGTATTACAGAGGCAAAGAGATTGCAGCAGACAGAGCAGGCAGTTTATGAAATGCGTGATACGACCCTTCCGCAATTCCAGACAAGCGTAGAAAGTACTATTACTACTAAGATGACAGAGCAGAAGCAGATAATCGAAGACAAGATGACTGAGCAGACTCAGGTTATCGTCGGAGAAGGCAGGACTGCGGCCGAGGTAATCGCTGCCGGCGGTATGGTGGGAATGGTGGAGCAGACCCTGACCAGCTTTGAGCAAAGCACGCAGGCGGCAATTACTACATTGCAGTCAGGCGCAGAGCAGGCAGTAGAGGCCGGACGGACTCTTACAACCACCGCGCAAAGATATTCCTGGAATGCCGGTCTATCTCCTAATCCAGCGTTAATTAACGATATGATTACATTAAATGTTCAAGGCCCGGATGTATATAAAGACCCTTATACAGGCAAGGAGAAAACCCCGCGGCCGATGGTTAGCATATATAGCTGGGATAACACCCCAATTGTCGAGAATTGGCCTGTCCCAAAAGCTAAGTCCGGGCTTTATGTCTATACATTCCAGGCGGATTACCGTTTTGAGCCGGGCAAGGCTTACACCTATGTTGTCAGTGACTACGTTACAGGAGGTCTAATTTCCGGTTCAGGATTGGTTGAGTCAGTTTCCTTAACCACAATTGAGGGCTTGGTTTCACAGACGCCTATGCTTAAGTCAGGAATTGATGAGACGCTTGAGGCAGTTAAGGCAGTTGAGGCGGTAATCGGTACAGGCGACGGCACAAATATCATCCTTAGCCTGCAGAATCTGCAGGAGTCAATCGAGGAACTGCCTGAGCAGATAGCCAAAGAAGGACCTTCGGCGGAAATGGGCCGCAAGATTAACGAGATTGCCGAGCGGCTCGTGGCTCTGGGCGCAGAGGAAGGGTTCGCTTTTGGCGATATGATAGAGGAGGCTTTGGGCGATTCTCCGACGATAAAAGCGATACGCAGCAAGACCGACGCAATTCAAGGCGTGGTCCAGCTCCTGCAGATGTTATTTGAGCATAAATTCGGCGGCATGGATACGCCCGTGGTTTCAACTACCCTGGCTCCGGGCAGCGTGCGGTTCCGCGTGGTTGCCGCCAACCCCTCAAGGACAAAAACCCAGTCCGCCCAGGTCAGGGTCTATTTGCCCGAAGAGGTTAAGCTGGAAGATATCATTGACGTGCGCGGGTTAGAGGTAGAGTATGACCCTGAGAAAGGTATGTATTACGCATACAAGAACAACGTCATACTTGCGCCTGCGCAGGTGCAGACATTTGAGGTTGAGGTTGAGGATGTCTGGCTTATACCCGAGAAGGAAATCAGCGATTTGAGGGCTCAGTCCGAAAAGATGGTCGGGATGTTCAATGATACTCAGTATCAGGGGCGGGCCAGGAATCTCGGGAAAAACATAGATATCCTTCTGAATGAAATTGTTGAATCGCAGTCCGACGAGACAGTCAGCCGCCAGCAGCATATCGGTATATACAGGCAGAATAAGGAGACCGTCAAGCGGGTTAAAAACGACATAGCTGAGCTGGAAAAATTACTTCAACCAACCTTTGGCCCTGCGACGTCCGAGACTTTGGAGAAAGCCAGGCTAAAATTGAATCTGCCTTCAAAGACAACTACCTGGTTGATAATTATGACGATTATCGTATTTCTCGGACTCTTGGCGGGGGTTTTCTTCTTTGTCTGGCAGAAGCAGGTCCGGGCCAGCCAGGAACTTATTGAGACGGCAAAAAAATCGGCGTTTCCAGAACAGAAAACTGAGCAGAAACCCGAAGAAAAAAAATAAGGGACGTTTCTTCCGTCAATCGGAAGAGTGTCCCCTTAGTTCGAGATTTTTAATGAAGGGGACACTTCTCCGTTTAGCCAAAGAAACGTCCCTGTTTTTTATGGTGTAGGAAAGTATAAAACACTTTCCTAACCACTGAAAATCGCATTGAAGTTATCGCGAAGCGATTTTCTTGTAAAAAAATAGTAATTTTATTAAACAATGATATAATAAGTAAGGCCACAACTTATGGAGCGATAGCGAACATAAGTTGTATGGCCGAACTTACCCTTGACATTTTTGAGACGATTTCGGTAGAAACAAAATGTCAAGGGTTTAATTCGCACAGTAACTTACGTTCACTACGTTCCGTAAGTTACGTGCTCATTAAAAATGTTGGAAGTAGTTGTTGCCACTCCAGAGAAGGTTATTTTTGAAGGTAAGGCCAAGAGTATAACTCTGCCGGGAGAGCAGGGGGTATTTGAAATTCTCTCTTTTCATAAGCCCTTGCTTAGCCGCCTGATAAGCGGTCAATTGGTTATTGACGAACAATCTTTTTCAATCCGGCGCGGCGTAGCGGGCTTTAACCGCAACCGCGCCACGATTATAGTTGAAGAATAGGACACAACACGTCACGCATTACGTAAATGAGAATCTGACATGGACCGTAACCTGGCTTTACTTCTAATTTTTACCTTCTGCATATTAGGTCCGTGCTGGGTTTTTGTTGCCTGCGGGAAGGCCAGCGTCAGCGCGCTTGGCAGGAACCCTTCAGCCGCCCCCAGGATTTTTACCGCAATGATTATTGTTTTGATATTCGCCGAAGCGGCAGCAATCATTGCGATGCTCGTTGTTTTCCAGTTGTTCAGTTAAGTGAGGACATAACTTATGGAGCTCGTAGAGCGACATAAGTTATTTGTCCGAACTTACCCTTGACAATTTTAGTAAAAATTGTCAAGGGTTCAATTCGCGCAGATAACTTACGTCGTCCCTTCGGGACTCCGTAAGTTATGCGCTCATTGAAGGAGAAAGGGATGCTGATAGTTTCCTTTATTTTGTTAATGGTTTTGTTATTCGCGGGCCTGGCTTTCTTCTTTTACAAGATTTTAAATCGAAATGTTATCAGCGCGACCGGACACCTGGAGCAGTTGGCCGCCGAATATGCGAAGAAGGAAGAGGAAATAAAGAAGAAGCTCAATGATACGCAAAGGCAATGCCAGGAGATTATCGCCAACGCGCAAAAAGACGCCCAGAAGCAGAGAGAAGAGATTTTCGCCAAAGTTCAGGAAGAGAAGGAAAGTATTTTAAACGAAGCCCACCAGAAAGGCGAAGAGATTGTCCAGCAGGCAGACAGGACGCGCCAGGCGCTCATCGCCGAAATCGAACAGAAAATAGAAGAAAGGGCGCTCGGCCGGGCCACGGAGTTAATTCAGCAGACTCTGCCGGAGCAGATCCGGGCAGAGGTGCACCGGCGCTGGCTTGAGGAAATAATCTCCGGCAGCTTTGAACAATTAGAACGCCTGAATATCCCCGAAGGAGATACGGAGGCGAAAGTAATCAGCGCTTTTGAGCTTACCGCGAAGCAGCGCGAATCCCTGAAAGCAAAAATTAAGGAAAAATTAGGCCGGGAGATTGAGGTTAAAGAAGAAGTTAACCCCGGCGTCATCGCCGGTTTGGTCGTTAATATCGGCAGTCTGGTTCTCGACGGGAGCCTGAGGTTTAAGATTAAGGAGGCAGCCAGTGCACAAGGAGCAAGCGGTTAATAATAATGCCCCGGCGGCAAAATTCGAAATCCACGAAGTAGGGACAGTCAAAGCCGTGCGCGAATGTATTATAAAGGCAGCCGGGCTTCCCTCCTGCATAAACGGCCAGATTGTGGAATTGCCTTACGGCGGACGGGGAATGGTGCTTGGGTTTACCGAAGAAGACGTGCAGATTTTAGTTCTTAGCTCAAAGGGATTTATCCGCTCCGGCGATGAGATATACAGCAAAGGCGAGTTTCTGTATTTGCCCGTGGGAGAGACTTTTTTGGGCCGGGTGGTTAACAGTTTATGTGAGCCGGTTGACGGAAAAGGAGAGATAGAGCCTTCGGATAATTATTCCGTATTTTCCGAAGCCGCAGGCCTTATGGATCGTGTTCCGGTTAAGGAAACATTCGAAACAGGCACTTTGATTCTTGACGCGGCAATTCCCATCGCTAAAGGGCAGCGGCAGTTACTCATCGGCGACCGCCTTACCGGAAAGACTACCATAGCAATTGACGCAATCATCAATCAGAAAGGCAAAGACGTGATTTGCATCTATTGCTGTATCGGTAAGGCCTACACCAGCCTCCTTAAAATATTGAGTATTATGCGCGAGAAGGAGGCAATGCCTTATACGATAGTGGTAAGCGGCATAGCTTCGGCTTCTATAGGAGAGGAGTATCTTGCTCCTTACACCGCAGCAATGCTGGGTGAATATTTTATGCGCAAAGGCAAGGATGTATTTGTAGTTTTTGATGATTTGATCAAGCATGCCTGGGTTTACAGGCAGATTTCTCTCTTGCTTGAACGCGCCCCGGGAAGAGAGGCGTACCCGGGAGATATTTTCTACATCCATTCACAATTAATGGAGCGTGCGGGGTATCTTAAGCCGGAGCTGGGCGGCGGCTCGATGACGTTTTTCCCGATTGTGGAAATATTACAGGGCGATGTAACCGGCTACATCTCTACCAATATTATCTCTATGACCGACGGGCAGATTTATTTCAACACCGGCCTTTTTAACAAAGGCATAAGGCCGGCGATTGACTTCGGGCTTTCTGTTTCCCGCATCGGCAACAAGGCTCAATGGCCGGCGATGAAGGCGCTTAGCGAGAGGTTGAGATTGGAGTATATTCAGTATCAGGAGTTGCTGCAGATGACTCAATTGCGCACGACCGGACTTTCCAAGGAGGCGGAAGAGAAGCTAAAACGCGGCCAGGCAATAACCCAGCTGCTCATCCAGGATAAAAATAAACCGATACCGATGGAAGCGGAAATAATTCTTTTGTTTGCTCTGAGCATAGGCGTGCTTGACAGCTTGTCTATTTCGGATTTGAAGAAATTTAAGGAAGAGTTTATTAACAAAGCCCGGGAATGGTATCCCGACCTCTTCAGCGAGCTTAGAAACAAGCAGATTTTGGACGACTCCAGCATAGCCAAGCTGTACGAAGGATTAGGCTGGTATTTCCAGACCGTCTAAAAAATGAAATTACTTTCGCAACTTAAAACTGACCTTGAATTCAACCGCAATCTTGCCAGCATCATTGAGGTACTCAAAGAGATTGCCATATCCCAATATCACGTAATGGAGAAGCGGATTAAAACCTACGATAAGATTTTTTCCGTTTTGGGCAGCCTGTTTGAAATCCTTCCCGCGGATTCCGCGGATATTAAACATCCCCTGCTGGATTTAGGAAACAGGACTCCCGGCGTCATCGCAGTTACCTCCGATACCGGCCTTTTAGGTCCGCTTAATATGCAGGTTATCTCTCTTGCCATTAAGGAAGCCGAGGGGCATAATGCCAAGTTAATAATTATAGGAGAGAAGGGAAAGGTTTACGCTCAGGAATACAAGGTTGATTTTGTTGCTTTTCCGGGGATTAAAGATGACGCCAGATTCTCTCAGGCGATGCAGTTGAGGGACTTTATCGTCGGCGAAGAACTGAATCAGAAATTAGGTCCTATAAAAATATTCTACCCGTACGCTGCTTCGATTATGGCTCAACGTGTTCAGAGTTTGCAGCTTCTTCCGCCGGAAACGCCGTCTAAATCGGCCCGGAGTCCGCTTTTATCCGAGACAATTTTAGAATCTTCCGCAGGAGACGTTGCCAGCTATCTGGTTTATCTAATGCTGGGACAGAAATTCTACGAAGTTTTTGGATTGAGCCGCCTGGCTGAATTGGCAGCCCGGTTTGTCCATCTTGAGGAAAGCGGGCATAAGCTCGAGGACTTAAAGAAGCAACTCCAGCTTCAGTATTTTCGCACGCGCCATGAGTTGATTGACCGCAATATGCGCGAGTTGTTTGCGGCAAGGTTGGTATTTAAATAGCGTACCTTGTTATCCATAACTCGTAACTGGCAACTATTAAATGGAAAAGGATAAGAATCAAAAAGTTGGATACGTGGTATCTGTTCTGGGGCCGGTGGTCGACGTAAAATTTCCTCAAGCGGAAGATATACCCAATATTCTCGAGAACATAAACACCAAGACAGTAGACGGCAAGAAGGTTATTCTTGAGGTCGCCGAACATCTGCCCGGCAACATCGCCCGCTGTATTGCGACGAATTCTACTTTTAACCTCCAGCGCAATACCCCGGCTTATGCCACCGGAGAACCGATTCAGATTCCTCCGGGAGATTCTCTTTACGGCAGAATTATAAATGTTTGGGGGGACCCGATTGACCAGAAGGGAGACTTGCCTCCCGGAGAAAGGATTCCTATCCGCAGACCCCGGTTAAGCGTGCGCGTTCCAAGCGACCAGGGCAGGTCCGAAGGGTACGAGATATTGGAGACAGGCATTAAAATTATTGACCTGCTTTTTCCTCTGGTTAAGGGAAGCAAAACCGGGATTCTGGGCGGCGCTGCCCTGGGAAAGAGTATTCTTACCCTGGAGGTAATCCACAATATCGTTAAGAAGCACCGCGGCGCCTGCGTGTTTACGGGAGCGGGGGAGCGTATCCGCGAAGGAAACGAGCTTTATTTCGAACTTTCCCGGCGCGATATATTATCCAAGACCGTATTGATATTCGGCCAGATGAACGAGCCCCCGGGCGCGCGCTTCGAAGTGGCGATGAGCGGGGTTACTCTGGCTGAGTCCATACAGCGCAAGAACCAGGATGTGCTTCTCTTCGTTGACAATATCTTCCGGTTCCTTCAGGCGGGCGCGGAGATCTCAAGCCTGCTCGGCCGGGTGCCTTCAGAGACAGGTTACCAGCCCACATTAATGTCCGAAACGAGCGAATTCCACGAAAGGATACGCTCCTCTCAGGAAGGCGGAGGTTCGATAACCTCGGTCGAGGCGGTCTATGTTCCAGCCGACGACCTTACCGACCCTGCGGTCGTGGCTATATTCAGTTTTCTTGATTCCATAATGGTTCTCTCCCGCCAGAGAGTCCAGCTCGGCCTGTATCCCGCGATTGACCCGTTGCTTTCCTCAAGCGCCAACCTTGACCCCGATATTGTGGGAAAGCGCCATTACGAAGTTTCCCAGGAGGTTATCCGGACGCTTCAGCGGTATGAGGAGTTGAGGCGTATCGTTATCGTTATCGGCATAGATGAACTTTCAGCCAGCGACCGTATTCTTTACGAGCGGGCCAGGAAGCTCCAGAATTTTTTAACCCAGCCGTTCTTCGTGGCTGAGGCTTATACCGGGAAAATGGGAGAATATGTTGCGGTAGAGCAGACCCTGGATGGTTGCGAGAAAATTATCACCGGTCATGCTGACCGCAAGCCGGAAGGCGACCTGTATATGGTCGGCAAGTTATAATGGGGGGTGGAGTATGCAGAAAAGTCCCAAGCGCATAGGCGAAATTTTGATTGAAAAAGGGCTGATTACCGAGGCACAGCTTCACGATGCTTTACAGGAGCAGAAAATAAGCGACGGATTTTTGGGAAGCATTATGATAAATAGGGGTTGGATAAATAAGAGGAATCTTGCGGAGGCGCTCGCGGAGCAATTCGATATTCCGCTCGTTGACCTTAAGTCAGAATACGTCGATATGGAATTAGCCCGGCATTTTTCTTCGTCTCTGATTCTTGACCATAAATGCCTTCCCATTAGCCAGGATGAGGATTCCGTAACCGTAGCCATTGTTAATCCGTTAAACGCGGTTGCAATCAGCAAGATTGAGGATGAGGCAAAGCCTCGCCGGGTAAACCTGGTCCTGGCTGCAGAGGAAGACATAAACGAGGCGATACAGAATTACCGCAAGTTCGTTTCCGAGAGTATCCGCCGGCTGCTGAAGAAGGATAAAAATCCGTAAATGACCAAGATTGATTCCATTCTCTTTGACGCGTTAATCAACAGAGGAACAATTAACAGGGAATCCTTGGAGCCTCTGGCTAAAGAAGCTGACACGACTTCCCAGCCGCTCTCCGCTATTCTAATCCGGAAAAATGTTGCGCCGGAACAGGAAATTTTAAACATCCTCTCTCAGGAGTTAAATCTGCCTTACGCGGACCTGAAGTCAATTACCGTCGACAAGTCGGTTATCGAGCGCATCCCCCTTAAGGTCGCCTCTTACTATAAATTTATGCCCATAAGAATAGAGGGAAAGAATTTGACAATCGTCGTGTCTTATCCTCTGGATATTAAAATCCAGGATGAAATCCGGATGCAGCTTGGTCTTGAAGTCGAGATGAATCTGGCTAAAGAAAGAGACATACTGGAAGCGTTAAGCAGGTACTACGGCCTGGGGGCGGATACGCTGGAGAAAATTATTTCCCAGACTCCTCTCGAGCAAGGCATAGGTATTGAAACAGGGGCAGAGAAAATAGAAGACATAGAGAAATTAGCCGAGGACGCCTCGGTGATAAAATTAGTCAATCAAATAATACTGGAGGCATATAAAAAGCGGGCTACGGATATCCACATCGAGCCGTATAGAGGAGAGGTAGTTTTGCGCTACCGCATAGACGGGGTGCTGTATGACGCTAAAGTTCCGCCGCAGATAAAGCACTTCTTAAACGCGATAATCTCGCGCATAAAGATTATGTCCAATTTAAACATCGTAGAGCACCGTCTTCCCCAGGACGGCAGGGCAATCGTAAAGACAATGGACCAGACTATCGATTTGAGAATCTCCACATTACCCACTCCTTACGGCGAAAGCGTGGTTATCAGGATACTGCCTACACAGATGCTTTTGAGCCTGGAGAAATTGGGCCTGCAGTCAAAGGACCTGGAATTATTTGAACAGATGATTCTGAATCCCCACGGAATAATATTTCTTACCGGGCCGACAGGAAGCGGCAAGACTACAACGTTGTATGCCTGCTTGAGCAAGATTAATACCAAGGAGCGCAAGATTATCACAATAGAGGACCCCATTGAATATGAGATGAAAGGCATAACTCAGATACAGGTCAATCCTCAGATTGGGCTTGATTTTGCCCGGGGTTTGCGCAGTATGTTAAGGCACGACCCGGACGTAATGATGGTCGGAGAGGTCAGGGATCTGGAGACTGCCGAAATAGCAATAAGAGTAGCTCTTACCGGGCATCTGGTTTTTTCTACCCTTCACACTAACGATGCTCCTTCGGGCATTACCCGGTTATTGGATATCGGAGTCGAGCCTTACCTTATTGCCTCCAGCGTAGAGGCATTTATAGCCCAGCGCCTGGTAAGAGTTATCTGTCCGAAATGCAAAGTGGAAGACGATACCCTTCCGGATTCGCTGAAAAGACAGGTTGCCCAGGAGTTGAATTTGAATTCTACGGACGAAGTTAAGCTTTACAGAGGCAGGGGATGCGAGTTTTGTAATTTTACCGGTTTTTACGGGCGAACCGCGATTTACGAAATTCTTTTGGTGGATGAATCGATAAATGAGCTGATTTTAGAAAGAGCTTCGGCAAGCCAGATAAAAAGAGTAGCGATGTCGCGGGGGATGCGCACGCTCCGCCAGGACGGCTGGCGCAAAGTTATTGCCGGCATTACCACGCCCGAAGAAGTAATGAAGGTAACTCCTTCCGAGAGCGAAGAAATTACAAAAAGGGAAGCGGGCGCCGGCGCGGTCCGTTCGGAAAGCGGAGCCGGCGAGCCGGCGGATAAAAGGGTCTATAGCCGTTTGGATACGAGGATAAATCTGCGGTATAAAGTTTTCAAAAACGCCGAAGAGTTGTTGAAACGCGGCTATACCCCCGAGCATTTAGGCGCGGCAAAGAATATCAGCGCCGGAGGGCTCCTTTTTACGGCCGGCCAGGCAATAGCGGTGGGAGCAATTTTAGAGCTGCTCATAGAATTACCCGACGACAAGGAACCGATAGAATGCCTGTCCAGGGTGGTAAGAGTCAAGGAAATCGAGACGAATAAAGACTACGATACGGCTGCCTGTTTTCTGGATATCACCGGCGCTCAGAGGGCCAGGCTTGAGAAATATGTGACAAGCAGAATCCAGGAGTAAAATATGCCTTTGTATAAATATCTCGCAAAAAAGGGTCCTGATTCCAATGTAGAGGGAACGCTCGAAGCCGAAAGCAAAGAAGAGGCTATCGAAAAGCTCAATCAATCGGGCTACATACCGGTGCGCGTGCAAGAGCATGTTCTTCCGGCTAAGCGCCCGCCCGCGCCGAAGGCCGTCGGCAGAATAAAATCGCGGGATATCACCGTGTTTACCCGCCAGTTGTCAAGCCTGATAAAATCGGGCGTTCCGATTTTGGGCGCGCTTAACATAATTTCGGAACAGTCGGACAACCCCAATTTTAAGAACGCTCTGAGAGGCATTCACGACGACATTAAAGACGGCAAGCCCTTTTCCGCCGCATTATCTAATTATCCGGGGATATTTTCCCAGTTCTATATCGCTATGGTTCGCACGGGCGAGGACAGCGGGACGTTGCAGGAAGTTCTTTTGAGGATTGCGGATTACCGCCAGCAGCAGGAGGAGATTCTCTCCAAGATTCGCACAGCCTTAGCTTATCCTGTCCTTATGGGTATAGTAGGAATAGCTACGGTGGTCTTTATGCTTACCTACGTAATGCCCAGGCTCATGCGGATATTTGTCAATCTCGGCCAGGACCTTCCTTTGCCGACGAAAATTCTGATTGATGTCAGCACCAGGCTAAGACAGGATTGGTTATGGATAATATTGATTATCGCAGCTGCGGCAATTATTTTCAGGCAGCAAGCAAAGGCAGAGAGCCTCAGGTTGCCCTTGAGCCGGTTTAAGCTTCATTTGCCGGTTTTCGGGGAATTCGTGCTTAAGACGGAACTTGCCAGGTTCAGCCGCAGTCTGGAATTGTTAATCAGAAGCGGGCTGTCTATATTGAAAGCAATTAACGTAAGCGTTCCTATTTTAGGGAATGAAGCGATAAAACGAGAGCTGTTGCGAGGTTACAAGGAACTGGAACAGGGCGGCTCTTTCGGCAGGAGCCTTAAAAAATCAAGCTTATTTCCTGCTTTTATGACTAACTTAATCATCGTCGGCGAGGAGTCGGGCAGGCTGGATGAGGCGCTTGCGGAGATTGCCAGGTCGTACGAAAAAGATATCGACGATTCGATAAAGGTAATGACATCGCTGTTGGAACCGGCAATGATATTGGTGATGGGGCTGCTGGTCGGTTTTATCGTCATATCAATGCTCCTGCCGATATTCCAGATTAACATAATGGCAGGATAAGACCATTGAGAATAAGCGTATAGCGTAGAGCGTGTAGCGTATATTTATTAGCGTAGAGCGTGTAGCGTATAACTACTAGCGTATAGCGGATAGGAAAGACTATACGCTAAACGCTATCCGCTAAACGCTAAAAATCAGAGATGAAAATTTTATGTGTCATCTTTGTTATGTTGCTGATAACTCCAATACTGCTCGCTCAGGATTGGCAGGAATTAAAAGGAGAGCATTTTATAGTCTACTTTGTCGGGAATAAGCTCTTTCCCGGCAAAGTCTTGCATAATGCAGAGAAGGAATATGAGCGCATAGCTTCGGACCTGGGGTATGCGCGCTATTCGAATTTCTGGACCTGGGCCAAGCGGGTAAAAATTTATCTCTATCCGGACCGCTCCTCTTTCTTAGAAGCCTCGGGCCAGGCGGAATGGTCGGAAGGGATGGCCGATTATAAAAACAAGAAAATCCTCAGTTTTACGGAAAACAGCGAATTCCTGGCCACGGTCCTTCCTCACGAGATAGCTCATTTGATTTTCAGGGATTTTGTCGGATTCGAAGGGGAGGTGCCGTTGTGGTTAGACGAAGGCGTGGCTCAATGGGAGGAGAAAATCGATAGAGGCTGGATAAAAAGATTGACAAGCGGACATCTAAAAAAAGGAACGCTGCTGTCCGTAAAAGATATAATGAATGTGGATATCCGCACAATTAAAGATACCGATAAGATACACTTCCACCCGACCTCTGTTGACGGCCGGCCGGGTATTATAATTTTGGACGGGAAAAATTTGGTAAATTTATTTTACCTTGAGTCGGCTTCGCTGGTCGGATTTTTGATTGAGCGATACGGCGCGAATAGATTCACCGATTTCTGCCGGCAATTGCGCGACGGGAACAATTTGGAAGACGCCCTGTGTTACGCTTATCCCGCTTACTTTAGCGGAATCGAGCAATTTGAAAAAGAATGGGTAAAGTATTTAAAGGAGGAATGGTGAAAAACAAAACGGGATTTACTCTAATCGAATTAATGTTGGTAGTAATAATTATCGGCGCGCTGGTTGCGATGGTGATGCCGAGGTTGACCGGACGGGGCGAGCAGGCGCGGGTCGCCGCTGCCAGGGCCGACATCAACGCCAACATCGCTACGGCTTTAAAGCTTTACGAATTAGATAACGGTGTCTTTCCTAACTCCGCGGAGGGCTTGAACGCTTTGTTAAGCAAGCCTTCTTCGGCAAAGAACTGGAACGGCCCCTATCTGGAAAGAGCGCCGTTTGACCCCTGGGGCAGGGAATATCAATACAAATCTCCCGGCGACCATCATCCACAGGATTACGACCTTTATTCTTTAGGCAGAGACGGCGTAGCAAGCGAAGATGATGTTACTAACTGGGAATAAACAGCGTATAGCGTACAGCGTAGAGCGTATAGCGTATAGAATAAAACTATCCGCTAAACGCTATCCGCTAAACGCTAAACAAGGTTTTACGTTAGTCGAAATAATGGTGGCAGTCGCAATCTTAGCCTTCGGCCTGGTGATGATTTACCAGTCGTTTTTTATTTCGGCGGACACTTACGGTTATTATCTGAATCACCTGAGAGCGCAGTTGTGGCTGGATGAGAAAATTTGGCAATTGCAGGACGATTTCAGGCAGCATCAATTTTTCAATCCGCTGCCTTCTTCGGGAGAGTTCGAAGCAGGAAGCAAAGAATTCAGCTGGGCAATGGATTACGGGCCTGTTGCCTCCGAGAAATTGTATAAGGTTAACCTGCTGGTTTCCTGGCAACAGGGTTTCCGAACGGTGAACGTGCCGAGGTCAGCCTATGTGTCGAATTTTAAACCGGAATCCGAATAGGGCGCAAGCGGCATTTACTTTAATTGAGATGCTGATTGTTCTGGCGATGTTTTCGCTAATCGGCCTGGCAGTCGTTTCTACGTTGAGCAGCGGCATAAAAATCTGGCAGCGGCTGACCCGGGCGGAGAGGCAGGAGGATATTAATATTTTCTTTGACCGTTTTGCAAAGGAATTACGAAACACTTTTAAATTTACCGCAATCAAGTTCCGGGGAGAGAAAGACAGGATTGCTTTTGCCGCCTTTGTAACTACGCCGGGCTCAAGCCTCGCTCAGGAATCCGGAATCGGAGAGGTAGATTATTCTTACGGTAAGTCGGGCAGGGAGTTAAGCAAGCAGGTCAGGAATTACAGCCAGATTTACGAAGGAGGCAGCGGCAGCAGCCGGGTATTGTTTACGGAGGTCGAGTCGGTTAAATTCGAATACTATTTTTACGACGACAAAGAAAAAGAATATTTTTGGCTGGAAGAATGGGGGCTTCAAGATGAGCCGCCTTTAGCGGTAAGAGTGCAGTTAGAATTCCGGAATGGTCAACAGAGCGAGAAGGTCACCAGAACCATTGACATACCCATCTCCCAACTTTAGGGACACCCTTTGCCTCAATCAAGGGACACCCTTTGCCTCAATCGGAAGGGTGTCCCTTTTTCGAAAAGGCAGCGTATTATTCATTGCGCTTTGGTCTTTGTGCCTATTGAGTATCTTCGCGGTATATTTGGGGTACGGCGTAAGGCAGAAGATTACATTAGCAAAGAGATTAAGCAGCCGCGGCAACTTGCGCTTGATAGCCGAGGCCGGGGTTAAGCGGGCAATCGCGGAATTAATAAAAAAAGAGGAGCCGACCGGATACGATGCGCTTAATGAGACCTGGAGCAGCAATCCCGGAGCATTTAAACAGGTAAGCGTCGGAAGCGGCGAGTTCGATGTTTGTTACGATTATTTTGATTATCAATCGGGAAAACTGCAAACCAGATACGGTTTAATTGACGAAGAAAGAAAGTTGAATATCAACGTCGAAGATTTAAATACTATCCAGCGCCTTATTACGGCGGTTACCGTCCTGGGAGGGACCGATGCACAGAATCTCGCAGCCGCGATTGTAGACTGGAGAGACAGCGACAGCGCATTATCGGTTCCCTCGGGAAGCGCCGAAGACATATACTATCGCAGTTTATCCGTTCCTTACGAAGCCAAGGACGCCGATTATGAAGTCTTGGACGAACTGCTCCTGGTGAGGGGAATGAACCAAAAAATCCTTGATAAATTGAAAAATTATATTAGCATCCATAGCAGCGGTAAAATAAATATCAATACCGTTTCGGTTGAAGTGCTGCGCGCTATGGATTTGGGGGAAGAGTTGATAGATAAGATTCTTTCCTTTCGCAGAGGGAAGGACGGAACCGAGGCAACCGAGGATGACAACATTTTCGATTCCCCCTCTAAAATTATCGAAGAGCTTAATTCGTTTTCGGAACTTTCCGAGAGCGAAACTTTAAAGCTGAACAGCTTGATACCTTCGGGAAAAATTTCGACCGATTCCGCTAATTTCACGGTAAGGTCGATAGCCTATTTAGACGGACAGGAATCGGAAATAGTTTGCGTTGTTAACCGGGAAGGGAATATTTTGTCCTGGTATAGGAAAGTATAGAATACTTTCCTAACCACTGAAAATCGCAGTAAAGTTATCGCGAAGCGATTTTCTTGCGGAAAGAAGAGTAACTATGCTGGCGAGCAAAGACCTTATAGCCATCGACTTAAGCAGTCACGATTTAAAAATCGCTCAGGCGAGCATTTCTCCGACCAAGAAAGAAATAGTGAATCTGGCCAGCCGCAGCATTCAGAACCTGTCAGAGGAAGACACCGCCAAGGTCGTAAAAGAAATAATCAGGGAGTTGCAGGTAACCAGACCGAGGATTATAGGGGTCATACCGTCTTTTTTAACCATAACCAAAAATATCGAAATACCTTCCCGCGACCCGCAGGAGATAAGGGAGATTATAAACTTGCAGGCTTCCCGCCACACCCCTTACTCCCGCGAAGAAATCATTATCGACTACATAAATATCGGGAGTTACAAACAAAATTACACTAAGGTTCTGTTAGTTATCGCCACCCGCAGCATTATTCGCAAACAATTGGAGATTTTAGATAAAGCGGGATTGAGCGTAGAGCGTATGGCTTTTGCCCCGGAAGGCATCGGTTACGCTGTTTCCAAGAGCTTAAGATTAGCTTCCCAGGATTCGCCGGTGAGCGTTATCCATATAGATGAAGGCTTTACCGATTTTTTGATTACCCTGAGAGACAAAGTTACATTTATTAGGAATATTCCCATAGGCGCCCAGCATCTTTCGGGGGAAAGAGATAAATACGAACCAAAATTTGTCGACGAGGTGAGGAAATCTCTTGAAGTTTATGCCAGCGAAGATGTGGGGCAATCTCCCATAAGATTTTTCCTTACCGGGGCCGTGGGTAATCTGGAATATTTGACCGAAACCTTGAATACGGTTCTGCGGATTCCTTTCGAAAGTTTTCCTTATTTTAATTATCTTGCCGTTTCCCAGAAAGCCGCTCAGATAGGGTCGCTGCACGGAATAAGATTGTCCTTTTTAAACCCAATCGCCGCCGCGCTTACATTTGAGGACGTAAAACTCGACCTTGTGCCCGAGGAGATAAAATTAGAGAAATCGTTGAAGCAGAAAGGCAGAGAGATTATTAAAGCGGGCATTTTAGTAATGGCCGCTTTCGTTTTGATATATTGTATAATGCTCGTCAATATTTATGTTAAGAGCGGTTATTTGAAAAAGCTATCCGGTCAATTCGGGGCAATACATCAGGAGGCTCAAGAGCTGGAAGGAGACTTTGCGAAAAACCAGTTAATTAGAGATTTTTTATCGGCGCGGGGCTATTCCCTGGAGGTCTTGGCTGAATTTTACAGCGCTTTGCCGTTAGACGTAAAAATCAGCTATCTTAAATTTGACGATGAAGGGACTTTTTCAATCGAGGGGACTGCGGAATCTATGGCTACAGTGTTCTCTTTCGTAGATAATCTAAGCAAATCCCGCTATTTTAAAAAAGTGGAGACCCGCTATACCAGGAAAAGGAAAGAAGGCGAAAAAGACGTAGCGGACTTCTCGGTAACCTGCGCGCTTAACAAAGAAATTCAATAAAATGATAGACTTCAAGAAAATTTACGCTTTTTTTTCTCATTTATCCAGGAGAGAAAAAATTATATTTTATGTCGCTCTGGGGTTTTTCGTATTGACGATATTGGACCGTCTGATAATCTACCCCGTTCTTTCGAAAGTAAGGTCTTTGAGCGAGGAGATTAGGGAGGAGAAAGCGCAGATTAAAAAAGACCTGCACATATTGGCGCAGAAAGAAAGGGTAATCGAAGAGAGCAAAAAATACGCCAGATACTCGATTCAAGACCTTTCTACCGAAGAGGTAACTACCTCGCTTTTAAAGGAAATCGGAGACCTGGCGAATAAAACGGGGGTTTATCTCCTGGATATAAAACCTACGGGCGTTAAAGAGGGTACGGTATTCAGGAAATACTACGTGAGTCTTAGCTGCGAGGCGCAGATGGAGCAGATTATCAACTTTATGTATAGTCTGGAGAGTTCAAATAGCTTACTGAGAGTCGAGAAATACAATATCAGCCCAAAATCCGAAGGTTCAAGTATCGCCCGCTGCAGTATGATAATCGTAAAGACAGCCATACCGTGATCCTTCGTCCTTCGCTTCGCTCAAGGGTAAACTTCGCGAAGAATCTCGGCCTACCGGCCTCAGGATCAAGAAAAATCGCCAGAAGCTTCGCGAAAGCGATTTTTCTTGACACCGGACCTAAATATATTATAATTAATTTGGTAGTCCGCAGAGCGGTTTCTGTCGGGTAGTGCAATGTAATAGTAATGCAGTACGAAAAAATAAGAGCGAAAAGTTGGACCGTAAGTTAAAATGCCGTCTTACGGTTTTTTTATTTTAGAGGCGGGGAAAAAGTATATCATAACTAAGATTCCGCAAAAGTCTTTGCGGAATCAAGCAAAATTTAAACGCCGGCTGGCAAATTTTGCTTGAAGGGAGGAAGGGAAGCAAGGAAATGGCGAAAGGGAAAGTAAAATGGTTCAACAACCAGAAGGGTTACGGATTTATTGCTACCGAAAACGGCAAAGACGTTTTTGTCCACTATACGGCAATTAAAGGCGACGGCTACAAGAGCTTACAGCAAGACCAGTCCGTAGAATTCGATATTGTCCAGGGGCCTAAAGGCGAGCAGGCATCGAACGTAATAGCTCTTTAACCTTTTCGGTTGAAAAAACAAGGCCTGATTTCTTTGAGAATCAGGCTTTGTTTATTAGGATATAGTGAAGGCGAGAAATGAAAATCAACTTAGCCAAGAGCGCAGGTTTTTGTTTTGGCGTGAAGAGAGCAATAGATATTGCCACTAAGATTGCCAGAGAGAAACAGCCTGTTTACCCCGTTAGAGACTACAAGGCAACAGGAAAAAAGCAAGATGTCTCTAACGGGGTTTATATGCTCGGCGACATCGTCCATAACGAAGACGTGGTCAGGAACCTGGCCCGGCTGGGGATCAGCAGGGTTAAGAATCTTTCGAGGCGGAAAAAAGGAGTTTTGCTGATAGCCGCGCACGGGACCGCCGCCGATTTGTTGGGTAAGGCAAAACAGCGCGGCTATGAGATTGTCGACGCCACCTGCCCGATGGTAAAGGAGATTCACAGAATCGCCGTCAAAATGGACAGGCAGGGCTACAGGATTATAATTATCGGAGACAAGAATCACGCCGAGGTAATCGGGATAGCCGGGCAGATTAGGAACAAATCCATAATTATCGAAGATTCTAAGGAAACAAATTCTCAAAAATTAAACGGGGTTAAAAAAGCGGCGGTTGTAGTTCAGTCAACGCAGGATGCACAGAAGGTAAGCAAGATAAGAGACGCGTTAAAGAAAAAAATAGATGACTTACGGTTTTTTGACACCATTTGCTCTCCCACTAAGATAAAACAGAGAGAAATACGCACCCTGCCGAAAGAAAACGACGTAGTCATAGTTATCGGCTCAAAGAAAAGCGCCAATACCAAGCGGTTATATCAGATAGCCAAATCCATAAATAAAAACACGCACTGGATAAATAATAAAAACGAGATTAAAAGGCAGTGGTTCGAAAACGCCGAATCAGCGGGGGTTACCGCTGGAGCTTCTACTCCTTTTGAGAGCATCACTTCGGCTATCGAGCGCATAAAGTCAATTACCCAATGAGGAGTTTCGTATTTATTTTTATACTGGTCTTTTCATTAACAGGTTGCAGCCGGAGTAGTCCAGATGTATTGACCGTCACGATGAGTTTGGGCGAAGAAGAATGGAAGGTCTTGCGCGAGGAGGTATTTCCGGTTTTTGAGGAAAGATACAATGTGAAACTGAAGTCTTATCAGATTGAATCGGGTCAGCTTGCCACAAAGCTTGAGGCGCTAAAATTAGCCGGGAAGTCGGAAATAGACGTGTTTGCTCAGGATAATATGAATTTGGCAGCTTTGGTAAACAAAGATTTAATATCGGATTTAACAAGCTATGAGAAGGGGATATCCAAAGAAGTGTTGCCCAATTTAATTGATGCCTGCAAGTTTGACGGCAAACTGATGTTTATGCCCTTCAGACCGAATGTCCAGATAACCTATTATAACGAAAACGCGTTTAATAAATACGACCTAAAGCCCCCTAAAGATTGGGATGAATTAATGGAGGTTGCTAAGATATTTAAGGAAAAAGAAGGTAGGGGCGGGGTTTTAATAAAAGGCTTCGGCGGAAACCCTACTGCTACCCAGGTTTATGAGTTTATCATTCAGGCAGGAGGAAGGCCGTATTCCTTTAATGACCCGGGCTGCGTTGAGGCTTTTAAATTTTTGCAGGAATTGTCGCCTTATCTTTCAGTTGAATCAAAAAGGGCCAAGTGGGATACTGCGAATGATATCCTGGCGAGGCAGGAAGCTTATCTTGTTCAAAACTGGCCATTCGGAGTGGTAATACTGGTAAAAAGATACGGACTTGAATTTATAAAGACATACAGCGGCTGGCGCGGTCCAGCCGGAGAATTTCGCGTAATCGGCGGAGACGTGTTTGGCATACCAAGGAATACGAATAATGTTGATTTGACCCTCAATTTTATCTTTTTTATGCAATCAAAAGAGGTCCAGGAGATTTTAGTTTCCAAACTCAGCTGGCCGTCGATAAGAGAGGATGCCTATGCCGAGGTGCAGGATTGGCAAAAGCCTCATTTTGAATCGGTGAGGCAGGCATTAAAGCATGGCGTCTTCCGAGAAAACATTACCTGGTGGCCGGTATACGAGAAGTACGTAAACGAGGCATTCCGCGAGATAGTGATGGAGGGGGCGCCGGTAAAGGAAACGTTAAATAAGTATAAGGAAAAATTGGAAAAAGAAAAGGCAACCTACAGATAGAATATGCCAATCAAAAAAATTGTAAAGAGATATTACTTTGAGATAGCGCTAATAGCGCCGCTTGTATTGTTTCTGTTGATTTTTACTCTCGCGCCCATTATACGCACCGTAATTTTGAGTTTTCAACAAGCCCCGCAGGTTTCCGAGGATTCCGGATTCGGCTTCTCCAACTATAAAGACTTATTCTTTCAGGAGAGTTTCAGGAAAGCGTTTTTTAATACTATCTTTATTGCTCTGGCGAGCTTGCTGTTTGAGATAAGCTTGGGATTAATCCTGGCGCTGATTTTATCTTCGAGTTTAAAGGGAATGAGATTCTTGAGGCCTGTGTTCATCTTGCCCCTGGCAATCCCTACGGTGGTTGTCGGCGTGATTATGAGCTATATGTTTTCGACTTCCGGATGGATTAACCGTATCTTGATTGACCTTGCGCTGACGGATTCGCCTGTCTACTGGATGGCCGGGGGGTTCAAATCTCTATTGATGATTACCCTGGCTGATTGCTGGAAGGTTACCCCCATTGTTATGATGATACTGTTAGCCGGCCTGCAGTCAATCGACCGGGATTTGTATCGCGCGGCTCGCATTGACGGGGCAGGCGGATTTTATATATTCAGGCGCATAACCTTCCCGTTGTTGTTGCCTTTTATAACCATGGCGATTATCATCCGGGGGATAGACGCCTTCAGGATTTTCGCTTTGCCTTTGATTTTGATGGGCCAGAACCTAAAGGTTATCGGCACGTTCGCTTATCTGGAATACATAGAGTACAACAATCCGTATTTATCTGCGGCTAGCTCCGTAGTGTTGCTGGTTATGATAATGACGGGAGTGGTTATCTATATAAGAGCAATAGGTAAAAAAGGGATAGCGGCATTGTGAGAGAAGAGATTAGAATTCTTTGCATATTTTTCCTTGCATTTATCTTTATTCTACTTCTGATTTTTCCTCTCTACATATTGCTGAAGATTTCTGTTAGCGTGCCTCAGGATATATTTGCTCAGAAACCCGCGTATCTTATAAGGCATTTTACAGCCACGCATTTTAAAGACGTGTTTGTTTCGGGAAGCACTTTTTATTCACCCTTAAGGAAAAGCTTGATTACCGCTTTCCTGGCCAGCATATCGGCGCTGCTTATTTCAATCCCCGCTGCTTATGCCATATCAAAGTTTGATTACCGAATCAGGTATGCATTGGTGCTGGTTATATTTATGACGCGCATGGTGCCTGAAGTAAGCATTGCCCTTCCCGTATCAATCACCTTTATAAAAATGGGGTTTTTTGATACAATAATCGGGCTTTCGCTGGCTCACTTGATTAGAATCCTCCCGGTAAGCTGCTTTATTCTTGTAGGGGTTTTTTCCGGATTTCCGGTAGAATTGGAGAGGCAGGCGCGCATTGACGGATGTTCCCGGATTAAGGCGTTAGTAAAGGTTGTTCTGCCGCTTTCTCTCGGAGGCATAGCTGTCGCCGGTATATTTTCTTTCCTGCTTTCCTGGGACGAGTTTATATACGCCTCTTATTTGTGTCTGGCTAATCCGACAATGCCGCTTAAAATGTACTATTATATTTCTCGCGGAGACATATTTTACTCGGCCACCTACGCCGTAATTATTACTATACCGGTACTCATACTGAGCTTTGTGTTCCAGAAATATTTGAAACCCGGTTATTTCTCAGGCGCTATGAAAGGCTAAAATGGGTATGTTAAGATTGGAAAACTTGACCAAGCGCTTCGGAAAGGTAACAGCGCTGTCTGATATTAATCTGGAAATCTCCGACGGCACTTTCTGCGTTGTGCTGGGTCCTTCGGGATGCGGAAAGTCTACACTCCTGAATGTCATCGCCGGGCTGGAGGAGCCGACCGAGGGCAGGATTTACTTAGGCGATAAAGACATTACTAATTTATCTCCCCATAAGCGCGATTTCGCTATGGTTTTCCAGAACTACGCTCTGTATCCCCACCTCTCCGCATTTGAAAATATGGCGTTCGGCTTGCGTATAAAGGGGATGAAAAAAGAGAAGATAGAGGCTGAAGTCCGGAGAGTGAGTAAAATATTGAATATAGAGGACAAGCTTGGCAGTTTGCCCAGAGAATTATCCGGAGGGCAGAGGCAGCGGGTGGCAACCGGCAGGGCTATAGCAAGAGAGCCTAAAATTTTTCTCTTTGATGAACCGTTGTCAAATTTAGACGCAAGGCTGCGCATTGAGTTAAGAGCAGAGCTTATTAAGCTCCACAAGCAACTTAAGAAAACAGTTGTTTATGTAACCCACGACCAGGTTGAGGCGATGGCTTTAGGCGAAAAGGTAGTTCTGTTAAAAGATGGCCGGATTCAACAGGTATCTACTCCACAAGAGCTTTACTACGAACCCAAAAATCTATTTGCTGCAGAGTTCATCGGAACCCCCCCGATGAACGTGATTGAGTTAAAGGTGTCAAGGGATAACGGTAAATTAGCGTTGACCAAAGGTAATTTCAAGCTTCAGGTTCCCCCGGATTGCCAAACGCAATTAGAAAAATTCGTAGGCAGAAAGATCTATTTCGGCATCCGTCCGTCTCACGTCAGCTTAGCAGAGAAAGGACAGCTTAAGGGGGAGGTTTTGTTTATCGAAACAATCGGCGAGGACAGTTTCGTCCGCATAAACCTGGCTGATGCCGTTGAGATAAATGCGAAAATAGAAGCGCCTGATTTAAAACCAGGGGATAGGGTTTCCTTAAATTTTGACCCCTCGAGGATGTATTTTTTTGACGACCGCGGCAGCAGGATTTACCCTGCCTACTCCTAACCCGCCGGATTTAACCTGCGAAATAACCAGTTAATATCAGATCCTTCGTCCTACCGGCCTCAGGATCAAGAAAAATCGCCGGAAGCTTCGCGAAAGCGATTTTTCTTGACAGATTTAGTTAAATATGCTAATATTTTAGTTAGTTAAACAAATATTAAGTATTATTAATTAAATTGAAGATATAAATCCGGAGGTGGCAAAAGTGGATAGAGTAAAAGTTATCGCCGAGGAGATTACCTGGCTGGTGCCGAAGCTGTTAAGAGGGCTGCGGGCAGGATTTATCGCCTCCCCGCAAGTGACGACTTCGCAGATGGTTACTTTAATAAGGATTTACGAAAAGGCTACCACCAGATTAGGCAACCTGAGCAGAGAGATGCGGGTTTCTCCGCCCACGATTACCGGCGTGGTCGACAGGCTTGTGCGTAACGGATATTTGAGGAGAACGCAGGATGAAGAAGACCGGCGCGCAGTCAATGTGGGATTGACCGACAAAGGCAAAAAGTTCGTAGAGAAGATTCTTTCAGAAATCAATAAAAGGTGGTACAAAATTTTGGCGCGCTTAACCGAGGAAGAGAGGGAAAATTACCTTAGAATTTTAAAAAGAATCGTCGAGGTCTTGAGTAAAGAAGATGTATAAGAAAATAACTTTCATTTTAATATTTCTAAACGCTATCCTGTTCGTTGTTTTTTCTCCGGGGGGGATTCCGGCAGCGGAGATAGAGGAGGTCCGCTTAACATTGGAGGAGGTCAGCGCGCTGGCCCTAAGCAATAATTTCGATATCCAGCTGGCTAAATTCGACGCCCAATACAAGGAGACGGATTTAGACAAGGCAAAATCTATTTACGATACCGTCATCGAAACCGAAGCCAAATTTAAAGACGACCAAAGAAAAACCGCTTCCAATTTCATCGGCACAAAATCGGAAACAAGAGATTATAATTTCGGTATCTCCCAGAAGCTGCCGACCGGCACGACATTGAAAGCCGATTTTGATAACCGGCGCTCATGGGATAATTCAGGCTATATCACGGTTAACCCCGCTCACGATTCCTCCGCCAATTTGACGCTTGAGCAGGAATTGGGAAAAAACTTCTTCGGCATTGCGGACCGTTCTGACGTCAAGATAACCAAAATCGACATAGAAAACGCGCAATATACATCTCTGGATAAGATTGAGCGCATGCTTTCGGACGTCCACAAAGCCTACTGGAGGATTGCGCAATATTTAAGCATTGCCGGAATCAGGGAGGAGATGCTTTCCGAGGCAGAAAGATTATTCCGCATCAACAAGGAAAAATTCCGCAGGGGAATCATCGAGGAGCCCCAGCTGGTTGCGTCGGAAGTGAATGTCAGGCAGAGAGAAATCGATTTGATGCTGGTCCGCAACGAGCTTGAGTATTATATAAATCAGCTCAAGCTTTTATTGAACCTGGAGGACAAAGATAAGATAATCCTCCCTGAAGAAAGTCTGGATTTGGCTATCCAGCCGGTAGAATTCAGCCAGGCTTTGGAGACCGCATTCCGGAACCGCCGGGACTATTTTATGGCTAAAAACGAAGTCGGTTCCAAAGACATAAAATTAGTTATGAAAAAAAACAATCTTTGGCCGGAGATTAATTTAGAGGCTTCGGTTACAAGAAACGGCCTTGACCGGCAGTTCTCCGAGGCGGTTAAAGGGATTAGCTCGGAAGATAACCCGGAATATTTCCTGGGGTTGAGAATAGAATTCCCGCTTCAGAACCGGGAGGCAAAGTCCGAATTCAACAAGGCAAAGATAGAGAAGGCAAAGGCGCTGCTTAGCCTGAAGAAAATAGAGCGCCTGATTCTGGTGGACATCAACGACAGCGTGAGGAGCTGTAGAATTTTAGAGCAGAGGGCAAACAAGCAGAAAAAAGTCGTTGAATTGCAGGAGGAAAAGCTGGCTGCGGAGACGGAGCGCTATAAATACGGCCGTTCGGATACCGATACCGTTATACGGTATCAGGATGACCTGCTTTTAAGCAGGCTCCTGTACGCCCAGGCTCTCCTGGATTATAAAGAAGCCTTGATAGACCTTTCTTTAAAAGAAAATGTATTGCTTGGCCGTTTCTGGAAGGATACGTTATGAAAGAGCTCATCGCGCGCTTTTCGGTTAAACATTCGCTGTTCGTGAATTTGATATCGGTATTTCTGATAATTGCGGGCCTGTTTTCCATGTTCCGCCTAAAGAAGGAGGCGTTTCCGGAAGTTTCCTTCGACGTCGCCACCGTTACCACCGTATATAAAGGCGCTACTCCCGAGGAGGTAGAGAGGCTGGTTACCACTACTTTGGAGAAGGAATTGAAGGAAGTAGATAATATAGACGAAATGAGCTCTATTTCAAATGAGGAGGTTTCCACAATCGTCATGCGGATGAACCCGAATGTGAAAGACCGCAGAAAAGTCGTTGACGATATCCAGAAAGCCGTGGACAGAGTAACGGATTTGCCGGAAGACGCACAAGAGCCTTTAGTCACGGAAATAACCTCAAAAGAGATACCGGTGATTATTATTTCTTTAGGCGGAGATTTGCCGGAGCTCCAGTTGCAAAAATGCGCCGAAGACCTCGAGGACGAATTTATAGACATAGAAGGCGTGGCGTCGGTCAAAAGAAGGGGATACAGGGACAGGGAATTCTGGGTTCAGCCGGATCTGGATAAGATGAAGGAATACTATGTTGCCTTTGACGAAATCGTGGATAGTTTAAAAAGGAGAAACATCGGGCTGCCGGGAGGCAAAATCGAGACCAAAGACACCGTATTTAACGTAAAGACGACCGGAGAATTTTACACCAAGGAAGAGATAGAGAATGTGGTAATCCGGTCCAATACCGAGGGAAACTTATTAAGAATAAAAGACGCGGCAACCGTTCTGGATACCTTTGAGGAAGAAGACGTAATCAATAAGGTCGAAAAAACCCGGGCTATATCTTTGGTCGTGATAAAAATGGAAAAGGGCGACGCTATTAAGATAGTAGACGGTGTGAATAAAGCAATCGCGCAGTATAAAGGCATAGCGCCTGAAGAGCTCAAAATAAGAACCTTCTATGATTTATCTTACTATATAAAAAGAAGGCTTAATGTCCTGCGCTCCAACGGCATGTTCGCAGTTGTGTTTGTTGTTGCGATTCTATTTATGTTTCTTAATCCGCGGCCGGCAATGTTTACGGCATTGGGCATTCCCGTAGCTATGCTTACTACTCTATGGGTGATGGAGCTGTTGGGTATGAGCATCAATATGATAAGCATGTTTGCCCTGATAGTGGTTTTGGGCATATTGGTGGACGACGGCATAATTATTTCGGAAAACGTGTTCCGCTATGTCGAGGGGGGAATGCCTCCGCCCCAGGCGTCCATTAAAGGCACGAGCGAAGTAATCGCCCCGGTTTTTTCCACTGTCCTTACAACCATAGCCGCTTTTAGCCCTCTGATTTTTATGTCCGGGCTTATCGGTAAGTTTGTCAGAGAGATTCCGCTGGTTATATGCATTGCCCTGACCGCGTCTTTAATAGAGGCCTTTATAATACTTCCCTCACACCTGGCCGATTTTACAAAGCCCCTGGCCCGGAAAAAAGAGGACGGAAACAGCGGGAAGAGCCCGTGGCTTAATAAAATCATAGAGAAATACGAAGTTCTGCTGCGCAAGGCTCTTAAGAACAGATATAAGCTCTGCCTGGGAATATTTTTGTTGTTTGCGGCGTCTATCTTGGTAGCCAAGATTTTTATGCCTTTTATCCTGTTTACTTCAAAAGGAGTCGAGCAATTTATGATTAGGGCCGAAGCCGAAATCGGCACGCCGCTGGAAAAGACGAACGAACTTATCGCCCCGGTGGAAGACCTGGTTGCCGGTATGCCCGGAAAATACGTGGATACGTTTGAAACCCAGATTGGAATACTGCAGGAGGAGAGAGGATTTGACCCTGACATAAGCAGAGGAAGCAACTTAGCTCAGATTAGCGTTTATTTGACCCCCAGTCAAACGAGGGATAAAACCGCCCAGGAGATTGTGGATGAATACAGGCCCAAGCTGCAGGAAATAAAGGGGTTTAAAAGGCTGTATTTCAGGGAATTCAGGGAAGGCCCTCCGGTGGGCAAACCCATATACGTAAGAATAAGAGGAGAAAGTTACGATATTATTAATGAGATTGTGTTCCGGGTCAAAGATTATCTGAATTCATTAGAAGGGGTAAGGGACATAACGGACAGTTATGATTTGGGGGATAAGGAACTACACGTGGTGGTTAACGAAGAAGCGGCCAGCAGCGCTTATCTGACCATAGGCCAGATTGCTTCTTCGGTGCGTAACGCATTCGAGGGGCTGGTGGCAACCTCTATTAAGCCCACCAAGGCGGAAGAGGAAATAGATGTCAGAGTCCGCCTGCCGGAAGGCCAGAGGAGCAATCCGTCTATTATAGACGATTTGGTGGTTGCCAACAAATTCGGGAAGCTCATTCCCTTGAACACGGTTGCGGCCGTAAAAGAAACCCAGGGGCTTCGTTCGGTAAGGCATCTGGACGGTAAAAGATACGTTTCGATCAGCGCCGAAGTGGATAATAAAAGAATGACTTCGGCAAAAGCCAATCAATTGCTTAGAAACAAGTTTAAGAATATAAGTATTGACTATCCCGGTTATACGATAAGATACGGCGGAGAAGAAGAGGAGACCCAGAAGTCCATCCGCAGCTTATTCTCCGCATTTATTCTGGCCTTTATGCTGATCTTTCTTATTTTGGCTACTCAATTCAACTCTTTGATTCAGCCGTTTGTGGTTATGTTAACCATACCGTTCGGCTTAATCGGAGTAATTTTTGCCCTGTTGATTCACGGAGAATCAATGAGTTTCTTTGCGCTTTTGGGAGTAGTCGGCCTTACAGGTATTGTAATCAATGATTCTATCGTATTTATGGACTTTATCAACAGACTTCGCGCCCAGGGTATTGCAAGAAGGGAGTCGATTGTTCAAACGGGTAAACTAAGGTTCAGACAGATTATTCTGACCACGCTTACCACAGTTGCCGGCATCAGCACCGTGGCATACGGCATCGGCGGCAAAGACCCGTTTTTGCAGCCGATGGCCTTGACCATTGCCTGGGGACTGATTTTCGCAACCGGCCTGACCCTTATAATCATACCTTGTATTTATGCCATTGTGGACGACGTATCCGAGAAAATCCTGCACCACTCCACCGTATTTAAAAGATTCAATAGAAACAATAGCGCCGAGGCATAATTTTTAAATTTTTTTCTTGACAGCAATCAACGGATCCTTAATCTAATGACAAATACAGAGAAATATAGTATAATAAAACTTCTAAAATTCCTGATTCTTCCGGCTAACAGATAGGGGGAAAATGACTCTAATATGGATTCTTTGCGCAACTATTTTGGTCAGCTTTATTTCGTTAATCGGGATATTTACTCTCGGCTTAAAGAGCAAGCTTTTTGATAAGTTTTTGGTTTTGCTCGTGGGATTTGCCGCAGGCGGATTAATCGGCGGCGCTTTTTTGCACCTTCTTCCCGAGGCAGTGGAGCAGAGCGGAAGCAGCCGGGCGTTCTTCTATTCGCTGGTTGGTTTCACTGCCTTTTTTTTGATGGAGAGATATTTTTACTGGAGGCACTGCCACGAGGGCGTCTGCGACGTGCATACTTTTACGTATCTTAATTTAATCGGCGACGGCCTGCATAATTTTACCGACGGATTAGTAATAGCGGCCAGCTTTGTTACCGATTTTAGATTGGGCGTAGTTACTACGATTGCCGTTATCTTCCACGAGATTCCGCAGGAAATAGGAGACTTCGGCATTCTGGTATACGGCGGCTTCAGCAAATCCAGGGCGCTGCTGTTTAATTTCATATGCGCTCTTTCGGCGGTTTTGGGCGCTGTTATAGGGTACGCTTTATCAACGGTAACGCAAAACATATCCTTATTCCTGATCTCTTTTACCGCCGGGGGTTTCATTTATATAGCCGCCTCCGATTTAATACCGGAGCTCCACAAGCAGAAGGATGCCAGGAGGGCCAACATAGCTTTTCTCAGTTTTATCTTAGGCCTTGTGTTTATGGCCTTTGCTAAATCGATAGGATAAGGGTGAAAAAATGAGTTATGAGGCGGCCTTAACTAGGGCTTGGTCAGAACTGGAAGAAGCCGGAGTGAAAAAAAATATATCTATTCGGCTTTTGTCCGATGAATACACTGTCGATTTGGAATTTAAGCAAATTTTGTCATTATCATGCAACACTCCGCCGAAAGACTACATCGGTATTTTGATATTGCATTACCTTAAAAAGAAATTAAGCGGACTACCGCCGATAGCCGGCGAATGGATTTCATTCAGGCAATTAGAAGGCGGACTGGGTTACTATCCGGCTTTCAAGAAACGCGTAATAGAGCCTATTCTGAGAAAATACGGCTCCAGCCCCGCGGCTATTTTCGAATTGGTAGAGCGTTTTGGCGCCAAGAAGGTTCGGGTAGGCGATACGAGCGTTCTCTTAGACGTGTTTGACGGTGTCCCCGTACTTATTACACTGTGGCGAGGCAACGAGGAATTCGGCCCGGAAGCCAACGTCCTTTTTGACAAGAGCGTAAAGGATATTTTTTGCACGGAAGATATAGTCATCTTAGCCGAATTTATCGCGCATAATATTTGACACATTCGGCGACCCCGCATAATGCGGGGTCGCTCTCAGTGTCAACACTGAGAGCTCAGCACGAAGTGCCATCGGGTTATACGAAGTGTTGATTATGAAAGAAGCAATGCTGTATGAAAAACTGGAGAACAAATCAGTGCGCTGCCTGCTTTGCGCGCACCAGTGTAAGATTGCTTCGTCAAAATACGGCTTCTGCGGGGTAAGGCAGAATAGAGACGGAAAGCTCTACACTTTAGTATACGCAGAAGTCATAGCTTCCCACGTTGACCCTATCGAGAAAAAGCCCCTGTATCATTTCTTGCCCGGAAGCGCTTCCTATTCCGTCGCCACAATAGGCTGCAATTTTAAATGCGGCTTTTGCCAGAACTGGCAGATTTCCCAGATTTCCAAGAGGAACGGCGGCATCTTTGACGCAAATACCCTGCCTCCGGAAGATGCGGTAAGGCAGGCAAAGAAAAACGAGTGCCTGAGCATCTCATACACCTACACGGAGCCCACCATATTTTTCGAATACGCATACGATACCGCCAAACTGGCCAGAGAAGCCGGGCTTTATAACGTTTTCGTAACTAACGGCTATATGAGCAAAGAAGCTCTTGATGAAATTAAGCCGTATTTAAACGCCGCCAATGTGGACCTAAAGAGCTTCAGCGACGAGTTTTACAAAAATAACTGCAAGGCGCGCCTGCGGCCCGTGCTGGATTCCATTGCGTATATGCATAAAATAGGCATCTGGGTAGAAGTGACCACTTTAATCATTCCCGGAGAGAACGACTCCGAAGAAGAATTAAACGCCATATCCGGATTTATCGCCGATCTGGATAAAAACATACCCTGGCACATAAGCAGATTTCATCCGGACTATCAATTCGCTGACCGTTCTCCCACTTCAATGCAAATACTGAAGAAAGCCAAGCAGATAGGCGAAAGCCATGGATTGCGATATGTGTATATGGGAAATGTCCCGGGAGATTCCGACACCTATTGTTATAATTGCAAAGAGTTATTGATTAAGAGGTCGTATTTTTATGTAGAGCGATGTAATATAGCCAGGGGCGGTTGTCCTTCCTGCGGCGCAGAAATAGCCGGCGTCTGGAATTAGGCTGATATTTCCATGGAGTTTTGTAAAGCGTCTACAAAGATATGATTGAATTCGAGACGGAAGTACTGGATATTATACAAAGGACACATAACGTAAAAAGCTTCCGGCTTAGAGCGGAAGAAGGAGCCGGTTTCAAGCCCGGGCAATATTTAACCGTTACAATAAAGATCGGGAATACGGAAAAGACTAAACCCTTTTCCTGCTCGAACTCTCCTACAGAAAAGGGATATCTTGAATTTACCAAGAAGTTAACCGGCAGCGATTTCTCAAGAGCGCTGGACAAGCTTAAAGACGGCGGGCGGGTAAAGGTAAAGATGCCGTTCGGCTCTTTCGTATTGCGCGACGAATATAAGAAAATAGCTTTTCTTTCGGGAGGGATAGGGATAACTCCCATAAGGAGCATCTGCAAATATGTCGCGGATAAAAAATTGGATACGGATATAATTCTTCTTTACGGAAACCGCACCAGAGCCGATATCGTCTTCAAGGAAGATTTTGAGGCAATGCAGAAAGAGTCTTCGAAACCGAAGGTTGTCCATATTCTTTCCCAGCCGGAACAGGAATGGCGCGGAAGGTCCGGATATATAAATGCCGGCGATATAAAGGAGGAAATAGCCGATTATGCGGAAAGGAAATTTTATATCTGCGGCCCTCCCGCGATGGTTGAGGCGATGAACAGGATGCTCCTGGATGGATTAAAAATAGATAAAAATAATATTGTTACGGAGAATTTCCGTGGCTATTGAGCGGGATAATCTTCTTAAGAAGGCTTTATCCGTATTGTTATGGAATTAGAGGAAGTGGTTGATTTAATCCCCCATCATTTAAAATAGTGAAGAAGGGTTACGAAAACCAAAGGCAATTTTATAGACTAATAATCGAAAAGGAGAAAAAGATGCGGGCGAAAGTAGATAAGGATTTATGTACTGGCTGCGGCCTCTGTGCAGAAACGTGTCCTGATGTGTTTGAAATGGAAGATGATATAGCTAATGTGAAGGTTACTCCTGTGCCTAAGAGTGCCGAAGATTGCTGTCGTGAAGCAAGGGACAACTGTCCGGTTGAAGCAATAAGCGTCGAATAAGCGCAGGGTAATCAAGGAGGTGTTGTAATGAAATTGAAGGGAAGCAGGACCGAGAAGAATCTCCTGCTTGCGTCCACCCGCAGGCGTTTTACGAACTTTTCTGCGAAAATTACTAATTTATAATCAACCGGAGGCAGATGATGGCGAATATATTTGCAGGTAGCGAGATAGTGGAATTGGGAATTCAGATTGAGAAAAACGGCAGGGATTTCTATAACACGTTGGTCAAGCAATCCAAGAGCCAGAAAGCAAAAGAGATATACAAGTATCTGGCGGGGGAGGAAGAAAAGCATATAGCCGTTTTTCAAAAAATATTAGATTTAGTGCAAAAATACGAGCCGCCCGAAGCCTATCCCGGAGAATACTTTGCTTATATGAGCGCGTTGGCGAGCGAGTGCGTATTTACCCAGAAGGATAAGGGCAGCGAGATAGCGAGCAAGATTAGCGGAGATAAGGAAGCCGTTGATTTGGGGATTGGATTTGAGAAGGATTCCATCATTCTTTACGTAGGGATGAAAAAGGTGGTTCCGGGATACGACGCCAAAGTGGTCGATGAGTTGATATTACAGGAAAGCGAACACTTAAGACAGCTGACCGCACTTAAGACAACTGACCGCACTAAAGAAGAATCTATAATTTTATGAAGAGGCAGAATGGGCAAAAACGTAAAAGACGTCTCCTCTTTGTCTAAAATAATTATAACCCAAAAAAGCAGAAATGCAATCTAATAATGCCTTGACAATTTATTTTTTTAAAATATACTATGTGAACAATCGGCAAAAATTGTCGTGAAAAGGAGGAGTAGAAATGAAGAGATATTTGGTGCTGGCAGCGGCGGTGTCGTTTATTTTGACATTTACCCTGATTGGTATTGCGGCGGTCCAGGGAGAGGAAGTCGATTATTCCTGGGGCATAGTAGCTAATGTATCCGAAGGCCAAATCGTGGTTACGGAATACGATTACGATAAGGACCGGGAAGCGGACGTAGTTTATTCCATAGACCCGAACGTTGAGCTGGAAAACGCGGCATCATTAAAGGATATTGCCGCCGGCGACAGCGTGGATATCGAATATGTGGTAGAAGGCGACAAAAGAGTAGCTAAGGTTATCGCCGTGGATAAATCCGGCAAAGAGTATGAGCCTGTCGAAATATACAAGGAGGAGGAATAGGCAGATGTGCTGCGAGGAGTGCCCTAAATTCGAAAAATGCGCGGAGGACAGCCGCTTAAAAGATAACTGTTGCTCCAAGTGTTCGGAGTATAACGATTGCGCCGGAATGGACGCGAGAGAAAGAAATTCGTTCAGGGACTCTTACCGCGACGTTGGCACCGAGGAATACTTCGAAAATAATTAGGATACGAAAGAAATATTTTTCACTTTTCTTCCTTAACACTCTATCTCCCACAGGATTTTCCAGCCTTGAAAATTTCCTCTCCTACAACTCTTAGAAGAAACATTTGACAATCTCTTTAAAACAATATATCATATTAATCATATATATCATACATTTCATTAATGAGGCCGGTTTTTAGCGAATAAAACAATAAAGGAGCGGATATGAACGGTTTTTTTAAAGGTAAAATCTACGGCTCGGCTACGGTCGGCGAGAGGGGGCAGGTCGTAATTCCTTCCGAAGTGAGAAAGATGCTGAACGTTAAACCCGGGGACAAATTAATCGTTCTGGCCAGGCGGGATAGGAAAATGATAGGCCTGATACCGGCGGAAGACTTCAGCAGATTCTTAAACCAGGCCGCAAAACTCATATCTAAATTGGAAAACAGGGTTTCCAAGAAAAGCGGGCGATAAAAGTGCGGAGATTCATAAAGTTTCTGCCGATATTTTTATTGTTTTATTGTTTCCTGGCGAACGAGGCGAAAGCCGGGGAAGCGCTCGCCTGGGAGGACTGCGTCAGGGAGGCAAAGAAAAATCATCCCGATTTAATTTCGGCGCAGGAAAAATTGAACCAGGCCAAAGCCGATAAGGCAATTACCGCCGCTAACATTCTGCCTCAGTTAAGCAGCGATATAAGTCAAAAAACTTCAAAGGCGGCCGGCAGCGATAAAACCGATGCATATTCATACGATATAACCGGCAAGCAATTATTATTCGACGGCTTTAAGACTTCTTACGATATACGAGCCGCCTTGGAAAATATAAAATCAACTCAACATAATTATGAAACAGCCTCATCCGATGTGCGCCTAAGGTTAAAAACTGCCTTTGTTGAGCTTTTAAAGGCGCAGGAGCTTTTGAATATTACGGAAGACATCGCCAAGCGCAGGAGACGGAACGTAGAATTGTTGCAGCTGCGTTATGAGGCGGGAAGGGAGCATAAGGGGTCGCTGTTAACCGCTCAGGCGAATTCAGCCCAGGCTGAGTTCGAAGTCGCTCAGGCCAGGCGGAATATCGACTTAGCCCAAAGGCGGCTAACCAAGGAATTGGGCCGGGAAAAATTTACTCCGATTAGAGTAAAGGGAGGCTTTGATATTGGATATTCCAGCCGGGAGAAACCCGATTTTGAAAATCTGGCAGAAACCAACCCCGTCTTACAAGAGCTCATTGCCAGGAAAGAGGCTGCGCGATTCGGCTTAAAATCCGCCAAGGCGGACTTTTTCCCCCAGGTGTATGCGAATGCCGGCGCCGGAAGAACCGCTTCGGACTGGCCGCCGCGCAGGGATGAATGGTCGGCGGGAGTAAGCGTATCTCTTCCTATATTCGAAGGCGGCAGCCGCATAGCCGAAGTCTCCGGCGCCAAAGCCGCATTTAACCAGACGCAGGCAGACGAGAGAAGCGGCCGTGACAGCGTTCTCCTGGCATTAGAGCAGGCCTGGACAAGCCTTCAGGACGCGATAGACAAAGTCGGGGTGCAGCGAAAATTCCTGGAGGCGACTGACGAACGGGCGAAGATAACGCAGGCGCAATACTCAACCGGCCTTATTTCGTTTGACAACTGGACAATCATTGAGGACGATTTAGTCAGGGTTAAAAAATCCTTCCTGGAAGCAGAGGCAGATTCTTTAATTGCCGAAGCGAATTGGATTCAGGCAAAAGGGGGAACGTTGGATGAATAAAAATTGGAGAATTTATCTTATCCTGCTGATTGTATCTGTCGCTTCGATAACTTTAATAATAAAGATAAAACAAAATAAGTCTGTTACCGGGGCGGTCAGAGAAATAAGTCCCGCATACGGCAATATCCGGGTCTCTATATCAACAACCGGAATAGTCCAGCCCCAGAACCGCTTAGAGATAAAACCTCCGATTAGCGGCCGGATTGAAGAAATCTTAGTCAGAGAGGGCGAGAAGGTAAACACCGGGCGGATTCTGGCCTGGATGAGCTCGACGGAAAGGGCCGCCCTTTTGGATGCCGCCAGGGCGCAGGGTGAGGAAGCGCTAAAGTACTGGCAGGAGGCATATAAGGCCACCCCGCTTATCGCTCCCATTGACGGAGAGGTTATTGTAAGAGCGGTTGAGCCGGGCCAGACCGTTACTTCTTCCGATGCCGTAATCGTATTATCGGACCGCCTGATTGTCAAGGCCCAGGTTGATGAAACCGATATCGGAAAGATAAAGCTTGCCCAGGCAGCGACCGTCAGTTTAGATGCATACCCTCAAATTAAAGTAGAGGCAGCGGTTGACCACATATCTTACGAATCCAAGATTGTAAACAATGTTACTATTTATGAAGTGGATATCCTGCCGGAAAGCGTGCCCGGAGTTTTTCGCTCGGGTATGAGCGCTAACGTGGATATTATAGAAGAAAGCAAAGAGAATATTCTGCTTATACCCCTTGAGGCGGTTAAGCAGGACAGAGAAGGAAGCTTTGTGCTCTTAAGCCAGGGCAGGGGTAAAAAACCCCTTGAGCGCAGGGTTGAGCTCGGAATTTCCGATGATAAAAATATAGAAGTTGTCTCGGGTATAGGACCAGGCGACAAGATATCGATAACCGCTCAAAAATACCTGTCCTCGCAAAATACCGACTCGGGCAGCAGCCCTTTTATGCCTTTCGGCAGGCGAGGGCGGTAGTTATTTATCCGGAAGCAATCAGGGTATGATAGAGCTTGAAAACATTACCAAGACCTACAGCGCCGGCAAAATAGGAGTGCGGGCGCTGCGCAGCGTGTCCTTAAAGATTGCGCCCGGAGAGTTTATCGCTATCGTAGGCCCGTCAGGCTCGGGAAAATCCACGCTCCTTCATATATTGGGTTTTTTAGACAGGCCCGATTCAGGCTCATACCGATTAGGGAATATACAAATAGCCAAACTCACCGACGACGAATTGGCTGTCTTAAGAAACAGCCTCGCTGGTTTTGTGTTTCAGCAATTTCATTTGCTCTCCAGGATGACCGCGTTAGAGAACGTGGAACTGCCTTTAATCTACGCCGGAAAACGCCGCTTAAAGGAGAAGGCATATGAGAAGATTCAGGAAGTCGGACTCACCCAGAGAGCATCTCACCGGCCGAACGAACTCTCCGGCGGCGAGCAGCAGCGCGTAGTCATCGCCCGCTCTTTGGTGAATGAGCCTCTGATTATCTTCGCGGACGAGCCGACGGGAAACCTGGACACAAAAAGCGAAGAAGAGATTATCGCGATTTTAAAAAATCTGAATCGAAAGGGCAAGACCGTTATTATAGTTACCCATGAAAAAGAAATCGCCCAGCAGGCAAAGAGAATCATCCGTATGCGCGACGGCGAGATTGTCTCCGATGAGCGAATCGGGGCCGGGGCCGAAACGCCTTCTCCGGCTTCTATGATTAGTTCGATAGACGATATTCTATCCGGGTTTCATTCTGCCGTGAAAAGAGCCGAATTCATAGACCACTTCCGGCAGGCCTTAAGCTCCATTGTTTCGCATAAGATGCGCTCGGTTCTTTCTATGCTGGGCATTCTTATCGGCGTTGCCGCGGTAATCGCTATGCTTGCCCTGGGCCAGGGAGCCAGAGAATCCATTTCGCAAAGATTAGCCTCTTTAGGCTCAAACCTTTTAATGGTAAGGCCGGGTTCCCGCCAGCTGCACGGAGTAGCGTTGGAGGCAGGGGCGGTTACGCGTTTTACTCTGCAGGATGCGGATGCCATAGCCAAATTGCCTCAGGTTAAAGACGTATCCGCTTCGGTCAGCGGCCGCGCCCAACTGGTCTACGGGAATAAAAACTGGAATACGCAGATTCAGGGGACGGGCGTAGATTACGCTACGATGCGGGCATCCGTGCCCGCTATCGGAAGGTTCTTTACGGAAGAGGAATTGAGGGTCAGGCAAAAGGTAGTTTTGCTTGGCGCTACAGTGGCGCGGGAGCTCTTCGGGGATGTTAATCCGGTCGGCGCAACGGTTAAAATAAACCGCTTAAATTTTCAGGTAATCGGAGTGCTGCCGGCAAAGGGAGCAACCGGCTGGCGCGACCAGGATGATTTAGTGATTATCCCCATTACTACGGCAATGTACCGGCTTTTAGGAAAAGAATACGTCGATTCTATCGACGCGGAGGTTAGGAGCGCTGATTTAATAAAGGAGGCTGAAAGCGCGATAAGCCAGCTTATAATTAATCGCCACCGCGTCAATAAAGACAAAGAGGATGCATTCCAGATTCGCAATATGGCCGAGATTCAGGAAACGCTGCAAAGCACAACCCGGACAATGACCTGGCTCCTGGGCTCTATTGCCGCCATATCCCTTTTGGTAGGCGGCATCGGGATTATGAACATTATGCTTGTTTCGGTAACCGAGCGCACCAGAGAGATAGGCCTGCGCAAGGCGGTAGGGGCGCGCAGGAGGGATATAATGATTCAGTTTCTTATCGAGTCGGTAGTTATGACTTTTATCGGCGGGGTAGCCGGTGTTGTTATCGGCTCCAGCGTAGCCTGGCTTTTGGTAATCTTTGCCGGCTGGACGACAAAAATTACCACCTTTTCCATAATACTTGCCACAACCTTCTCTATTGCCGTAGGCGTAGGGTTCGGTCTCTGGCCCGCCAGGCAGGCCTCAAGGCTTGACCCGATTGAGGCGTTGAGGTATGAATGAGCAACAGCTCTACTGAATATCTTCCTTTAAAACTTCTGATTCACCGGCGTCAAGTATGCCGTCTCCGTTAGTGTCGTATTCACGTTCTATATCCGTATCTACCTTTGCCTGCCCATGGGTTTTAATAAGCGTGCGTTTATCTTTAAGCAATTCCTTTACCTCTTCGGCCTCTAACCAACCGTCGGCGTTCTTATCGTATTTTTCTTCGAGAGGCGTATTTACCCGGGAACGCGCATGCCTCCAGCAAAGTCTCTTTTCTTTAGCGTCAATAATCCCGTCATTATTCAAATCAATACGTTCTTTTTCTAATTTCTTCCAGGCAGATAGCTCATCGCTATCAACTACGTCGTTACCGTCAGTATCCGCTCTTTTCTCCCACCAGGTATTCACCTTTTTGTTGGGGTTCGCGTGCTTAAACCGTTGTTCCTTCTGTGCATGCGCATTCGATTGAAAGACGAAAAAAATCGCAGAAAGTACGATTAAGCTAAGAAAAAGCTTTTTCAACATCGCAACACCTCCTTGTTACTGTTGACTGAGGCGTATGTTGATGGCGCGCGGTCCCTTAGGGGACTTTTCGATCTCAAACTCAACTGTCTGGCCTTCATTCAAGCTGTCGAATTTAATATCCACAACAAGGCCGCTCTGATGGAAGAATACTTCTCTGCCATCCGTGTCACTGATAAAACCAAAACCCCTATCGCTAACTAATTTTTTTATCGTTCCTGTGTGCATTTTAAATCTCCTTTAAAATAAAACCCGGCTATAACTGCCGGGCCTGCTTGTTATTCGGTTATAACTTTACTACGTTTGTGGCTTGTTCGCCTTTGGGGCCCTGCTGAATTTCAAACTCAACTGCCTGGCCTTCATTTAAAGACTTATAACCATCGCCCTGGATTGCGCTATGATGCACGAATACATCATTGCCTGACTCAGGAGTAATAAATCCATAACCTTTTTGGTTACTGAACCACTTAACTGTTCCTTTTGCCATTACTTACTACACCTCCTTCTCGCTGAATTATAGTAAATAACAGCAGAAATACACAACCGCAAGGCGAACACTTTTCTGCCTTGCGGCTCGAAATTTTCTCCTTTATTTACTACAAAAAATAGTTTACCACCATTTTCCTGTTTGTCAACGACTATTTTACATCT
>JBDRMR010000073.1:0-9128 GCA_043812035.1 Candidatus Omnitrophota bacterium | reverse complement strand
AAGAAAAGAAAGATGGCCAGGCTGGTCATAGGTATAAGCCGGCATAAAAAAACCATCGATTCGGCCCTGGCGAGGAAAGCGATTGACCGCGGATTTTGCGATATTTCAGCGGTTCGGGGGGCGGACATGGTTGTTTTAGCTTCGCCGGTAAGTTCAATAATTCAGAACGGCCGCAGGATTGCCGCATTGATTAAACCGGGAGCCTTGGTTACCGATACCGGAAGCACCAAAAGAGAAATAGTCGGGAAACTGGAAAAAATTCTGCCTAATTTCGTAGGCGCTCACCCTTTGGCGGGTTCGGAAAAGCAAGGCGTGATAAACGCCAATGAAAATTTATTCCGCGATTCTTGGTGCATATTGACTCCGACAAAAAGAACCCCCAAGACAGCTTTAAATAAAATAAAAAAATTCTGGAGGGCTCTGGGAGCGAAGGTTATTTATATCAGCCCCCTAAAGCACGATAGGTATATTTCTTATATCAGCCATCTTCCTCACGTTGTCGCTTTTTCGCTTATTCATTCAATTCCGCGCAATACTTTTCATCTTGCTTCAGGCGGGTTAAAAGACACTACTCGCATTGCCGCATCCGGGGACGAGCTGTGGAGAGACATCCTTGTAACGAACCCGGATAACGTTCTGGCTGCGCTTGAGGCTTTCGATAACTCTTTGTCGAGAATTAAGTCGGCGATTATAAAAAGGGATGCAAAAGCTTTGGCAAAAATTTTAAAACAGGCGAGATTAAAGCGAATAGAGCTAAACCGTAAATGATTGTCGCTATAGACGGGCCCGCAGGTGCGGGAAAAAGCACGGTGGCGCTCCGCGTGGCAAAAAAATCAGGATTTGTTTACATTGATACCGGCGCAATTTACCGGGCCCTTACTCTTAAAGCTCTGGAAGAAAATATCGACCTGCGCAACGAGGCGGCGCTTATTAAGTTGAGCAAAGATGCCCGATTGACTCTCGGCAACAACGAAGACGGTTCTATAAAAATTATCTTGGACAACCGCGATGTATCCGAAGAGATTCGTTCTCCCCGCATCACCCAGCATGTTTCCGACCTGGCTAAAATAAAAGGCATAAGAGACCAGATGCTGCATTTGCAGCGTCGTCTCGGCAAGGCGAAGGACTCGGTTTTAGACGGCAGGGACATAGGAACGGTTGTTTTTCCCGGTGCCGATAAGAAGTTTTATCTGGATGCGCAATTCCCCGAGCGCGCCAGAAGAAGGTTTGAAGAATTAAGAGAGTCGGGCGAAGAGATAACATTGGGAGAGGTTGAAACGGATCTCAGGAACCGGGATTATATAGACTCCACGCGCAGCTGCGCGCCTTTGAAAAAAGCAGACGACGCGATTTATATAGATACGACAAATATGACCATTGAGGAAGTAGTTGAGAGCGTACTTAAAGAAATAAAATAAAATTTACAAAAATGGATAAATCTTTAATCCGAAATTTTTGCATAATCGCCCATATCGACCACGGAAAGTCCACGCTGGCAGACCGGATTTTGGAAATAACCGGCGCGATTAATCGTAAGCATTCCCAGGAGTTGCTTCTCGACGATATGGAATTAGAAAGGGAGAGGGGAATTACTATTAAGGCTTCGGTAGTGACCCTCGATTACAAGGCAAAAGACGGCAGAAATTACATCTTTAATCTTATAGATACTCCGGGGCACGTAGATTTTACTTACGAGGTTTCCAAATCTCTCGGCGCCTGCGAAGGGGCTATTTTAGTCGTCGATGCCGCGCAGGGAGTCGAGGCGCAGACGGTGGCTAATTATTATTTAGCTAATCAGAACGAGCTCAAGATTATACCGGTTATTAATAAGATTGATTTACCCAACGCCGATGTGCCTGGGGTTAAGGAGCAAATCGCTACTATGTTCGGCTTTAAACAAGAGGAAATTTTATCGTGTTCGGCTAAATTAGGCGAAGGAATCGAGGGGGTGCTTGATAGGGCAGTAACGGATATTCCTATGCCCGCAGGCGAAGACGAAAAGAATCTCGCCTGTCTGATTTTTGATTCGCGCTTTGATACCTTTAAGGGAGTGGTGATTTTTGTCCGGGTTATGCAGGGAAGGATTACAAAAGGAACTAAGATAAAATTTATGCAAAAAGGAGCGACTCATAAAATAGAAGAGCTGGGAATAGTCAAAAATTTAGAACCGGTCAGCGTGGATTCTCTTTCAAGCGGGGAGGTTGGCTACATTACCGCAAATATCCGTGAGCCCCGCGAAGTCATTATCGGCGATACGATTACCGATGCGGATGAGCCGGTTGAATATCCGCTTCCGGGCTACCGGGAAGTAAAACCTCTGGTTTTCTGCGGCATATATCCGGTTAATTCCGGCGATTTTGTGGAGCTCCGCGAGGCAATGGAGAAATTAAGGCTTTCCGATTCGTCGTTTGTTTATGAGCCGGAGAGCTCAAAATCTTTCGGTCACGGATTTCGCTGCGGCTTTTTGGGGCTACTGCATATGGATATCGCCCAGGAGCGGCTACAGAGAGAATACGACCTGAATTTAATACTGACTGTTCCCAACGTAGTGTATCGAGTCAGAAAAAGGAACGGAGAGGTTATGCAGATAGACAACCCCAACGATTTGCCTCCTTCTACGGAAATTACCCAGGCAGAAGAACCTTATGTCAGCGTTATGATGATTATTCCAATCCAGGATATAGAAGCGGTTTGCGATTTTGCCAAGTCCCGCCGCGGGGTATTTGAGAGCAGCGAGTACCTTACCGATGACAGGGTAAGGTTGAATTTTACCATGCCGCTTTCGGAGGTTATCGTTGATTTTTATGACAAGATAAAGTCTCAAACCCATGGGTATGGCTCGATTGATTACGAATTTCTGGATTATCAGCCTACTCAACTGGTAAAGTTGGAAGTGGCGTTAAACGACGCCGTTTACGACGCCTTTTCCTATTTAATTCATAAAGACAGGGCTTACGTCAAAGCCCAAGCTTTAGTAAGCAAGCTTAGAGAATCAATCCCCCGGCAGCTTTTTGAAGTGCGGATTCAGGCTAAAATCGAGAACCGGATTATCGCTTCGGAGAGAATAAAGCCTGTGGGTAAAAATGTTACGGCTAAATGTTACGGCGGAGATATAACCCGCAAGCGCAAGCTTTGGGAAATCCAGAAAAAGGGCAAAAAGCGCTTGAAGCGGTTCGGCAAAGTGGAGATTCCCCAAGAGGCGTTCTTGGAAATAATGAAAATATGACGAAAGAAACCAAAAGCCAGAGTAGAGAAGCCGGGAAAAGAAAATCGGTAGTCAGAGAATGGGTAGAATCCATAGTCATTGCGTTTATCCTGGCAATGTTTATCCGGACGTTTATTGTCCAAGCATATAAAATTCCTTCCGGCTCAATGCAGCCCGGTTTAATGGTGAGAGACCGCATTCTGGTAAATAAATTTATCTTCGGAGCCAAGATTCCTTTTACTGATTTGCGGCTACCCGCCCTGAGAGAGCCTAAGCGAGGAGACGTTATAGTATTTATTTATCCCAAAGACCTCAGCCGGGACTTTATCAAGAGATTAATCGCGAAGGAAGGCGAGGTCGTCCAGATAAAATACGGCAAGGTTTACGTTGACGGCAATGCTCTCAATAACCCTAAGTTCGCCCGCCATTACTATAATAGAGGCCCTTACGGCCAAGAGGCAAAGTTTATCCTGGTGCCTCCGGATAGTTATTATGTATTAGGCGATAATTCCGCTTCTTCCGAAGACAGCCGCTATTGGGGGTTTGTTCCCGAGAATAATCTTCTCGGCAAGGCGTTCTTTATCTATTGGCCGCCGTACAGGATCAGGATTATTAAGTAGTCAGGGACTACTCACTACTAAAATGAACATCGCCAATAAAGTCTCCACCTTTAGAATTTTAACGGTTCCCTTTTTAATCGCCAGCCTGCTTTATTATTCGCCGAGGAAGGATTACTTGAGATTCGTCGCTTTAGCCGTATTCCTGTTAGCGGTTATTTCCGATGCCGTTGACGGCTATGTAGCCCGAAAGAAAAAACAGCACACCCCGGCCGGATTGATTTTAGACCCCCTTGGCGACAAGATTCTCCTGATGAGCGCATTTATTTTCTTACACCTCGTTAATACCGGAATAAAGTTTCCTCTGTGGGTAACTCTCATCGTAGTCAGTCGCGACGCAATAATTCTTTTGGGAATAATAGCGATATTTTTAGTGGGTCAGAAATTGGATATAAAGCCGACAATCTGGGGGAAGTTAACCACGTCTTTTCAGATGATTTCGGTAATTTCCGTACTCGTAAGATTTAAATTTTCTTACGCGTTGTGGACAATCGCCATTTGCTTTACCGTATTTTCCGGAATGGACTATATAAGAAAAGGTTTTAAGGTGTTATATGCTCCCGGCGGGAATTATAATTAGCTATTTATTGGGCTCTATCCCCACTGCTTATATATTCGGAAGAATAATAAAAGGGATAGACATCCGCGATTTCGGGTCAGGCAATGTCGGAGCAACAAATGTTTTCCGCGTCCTGGGTCCAGCCTGGGGCATTATTGTTTTAATCTTAGATATATTGAAAGGCATAATTCCGGTTACTGCGCTGGCGGATTATTTTATAGGTTATACAGAAATTTCTCCGGAAATTTTACGAATTGTTTTCGGATTTGCCTGTGTCTGCGGACACAATTGGACCTTATTCCTGCGATTCAGGGGAGGCAAGGGGGTAGCTACAACCTTAGGCGTTTTAATCGGATTGGCCACGGCAGTAGCCGAACTTAGATTGATTCTTTTATTGGTTATTTTGGTGTGGCTGGCTGTATTTCTAATCCTGAGATTTGTTTCGGTGGCTTCGGTGGCAAGCGCTTTATCCTTTCCCGTGTTTGTTTTTGTTTTCCATCGGTCAAAAGAATTGCTGGCTTTAGGCATTGCGTTGGCGATTCTTATTGTCCTGCGCCACAAGAAGAATCTCCTCAATCTGCTTCACGGAAAGGAACGGCCTTTGTCTTTAAAATAGTTGACCCCTCGGGAGTCTATCCTGAAATCCCACGGGGTCATCCTGAGGCCGTAAGGCCGAAGGATCTCTTTTTGAAAACGCTTTCTTTTTAGTCTCAAAACCCCTTGAAAATTGACAGAATAAGGGTTATATTTAAATTGAACAAAAAGGTTGTTTTTTTATAATTTATTATTAAATACTTTTTAAAAGTGTTTACATATCCCCACCAGTCATGGGAGGGAGCGCCGGGTTGTTGAAAGAAAATTAAGGGAGGGAATTAATTAAAAAAATAAACGACAACCCGGCTAAAACCTTTAAAAAAAATGCGCGATTTAGTTTTTAAGAATCTAACTTCTCCCAACAGGAGAAAAAGGGTAATTTCCAGTTGCGAAACTGACAGCAGGCAAGGCATGCTTACTATTATCCGCAGGCATTTTGTTTGTAAAGTAATTGAGATTAAGGGCGCTTTGAGCGAGAAGCCCACATCCCAGATTTATATCCGCCGTATTTGCAACCTGGTGAGAAAGCAAGAGACTTTTTTCTGCCGCTTAAAAGGCGGTTTATACGCTAAAAGCAATGGAAGGGTTTATTTAATACTATTTGGCCACTCTTTAAAGATTGATTTAAAGCCAGCATTTGGCTTGACAAAGATAGAATATTAGGATATACTTATTTAATATTTAAAAAAAGTATTTAATAATTAAAAATTTGAGTAATCCGGCATTTGTTTCCCTTGACATCTTTGATGTCAAGGGAGAAATGCCACGGAATTAGCCGGATTGACAGATTTAGTCTTTCCGGCTTTTTTATTTGACATAAGTGTTGACAAATCAATAAAATAGTTATATTATTCCCTCTTAAAGGAGGGGTTGATAATGAAAAAGATAACAGGCTGTTATTCAATAATATTTGCGGTTTTAACTCTTTTCTTTATTGCTGCCAAAAGCGCTTCTGCCGCGTTCGGCATTTCAGCAAATCCCTATGAGGGAGGATTCGATTTAAGATTTGGAAAGATAGACCCGGCAATGGGCAGGGTAAATAAAGAGGTAAGGGTTGAGGTAACCACAGATATTGATAAACAGTACCGCGTAATACAGGTTTTGCAGGAACCTCTTACAAATAGCCAGGGAGATAAATTCCCGCAGAACAGCTTTCTGGTTTATGCGGTACCCGGCACCAATAAATACGGAACACTTTCGGTTGAGATGGAAATTCCTGTGTATATGGGCAGGAAGGTTATTTATACCTCAAACCAGCAGGGACTATCGGATTCTTTTGCTTTGGTTTATAGTTTGTTAGTGCCGGTTGACCAGCAACCGGGTTCTTACCGGGGAAGACTCCTGTTCACTCTAGAGCCTATAGGCGCAACCGAATCCCCGGCTACTGTGATTCTGGGTATCCTTGCTGAGGTAGAAGTGGAGTCCAGGGTCAGAATTACGACTGTTTCCGGAGGGAGGATAGCTCAACTGAAGCCATTTCCGCCGGAGAAAAGACAATTTGATGTCGGTGTAGATGTTTTAGGTGGAATGGGCAGGCAATTTGAAATTACTCAATTCTTATCTGCGCCGCTTATTTCTCCGGAAGGCAATACGCTTGATTTAGATTCTGTAAGCGTTGTTGTCCGGGACGGCCACAAAGGCAGGGCTTTAACCGAACCTGTGCCGCTTTCTTTGCACCACCAGACCCTGTATACCTCCGGGCCAAGGGGAGAGGCGGACAGCTTTGTCGTAACTTACGGATTAGGGGATTTGAGCGGTCAGAAGGCAGGTAAATACCGCGGAAAGATAAAATATTTACTGGAAGGAATTCAGATTACAAATCCTTTGATTGACACATTGGATTTAGAGATAGATAACCCCGAGGTCTTGGAATTAGCGGTAACTCCTGAAATTGGAAAGGGATTTTTGCGTTTTGACAATCTTAAGCCGCAAGAGCCTCCGCGCATAAGCGAAGTAAATATTGAAATTAGGTCTAATATAGGCAAGCCTTATCAGGTTAGCCAGAATATAACTTCTCTTTTTACGAGCAAGGAAGGCAAAACGATTCCTAAAGAGTATTTTAGCCTGAAGACCGAAGCAGCTCAGATAAAGGGAAAGCTGAATTATGCGGATAAAACCGATGTAAGGCTGGGAGAAATGACTTTATTTGTATCTGATGACAGAGGTTCGTCTGATAAGTTTAATGTTATATATGAACTGAGCATTCCGCCGGATTTAAAGGCCGGCGATTATTCAACTCGGATTACATATTCAATAACAGCAATATAAAAAATAATGAAAGGAGGTGAAAAAGATGATAAAGCATGTAGTAGCAATTGCGGTAGCCTTGTTGGTTGCATTGTCAGTTAACTGTGTCTGGGCTAGTGATACGGAAACCATCACCGCTCTCGCAAACGTGGGGACAGTTAATCCTACGTTTAGCATAAGCATCATTAAAAGCCTGAGCGCAACAACCTATGATTGGGCTAATCCCAAACCGCCGTCTGCGGGGATGAACTTCGGCACTCTGACTAATGCCGTGGCTAGTGATCCTACCTCCGCACTTGCGGCAGGGCATCACTTCATGGTTTTGGTAGGAGTGATTACCAACACCGGAGCGTCATATGCGGTCAAATATACCGGAGCACCGCTGGCTAAGTCGGATAATCCGACCATAACGCTCCCCGGTGATGCCTGGACAGTTTCTGCGGATCAGCATTACAGTCCTGACACGGTATATCCCGCGGGAATAAGCACGGGCGTACGTAGCGCAGAGGATACTTACGTTGTTTATAACAGCAATGCTTCGGGCACTTCGGATACAATCAGATTGTATTTCGGAATCACCGGAGACCCGGCTCAAGCTGCTGGGACGAATCTTATTCCTCCGACACAGCTGGCAGGGGATTATTACGGCACTGTTAAACTCGATGTTTATGCCTTATAATAGGCTGCTCGGGAAAATTTAGCAGTCTTGTGGAAGTATAAATCTCTAACCTCCGAAGGATTTTGGCTCAAATTGCCTGAGTTTCAGAGGTAGCGATAATCCACAACTATAGGTTTCTGGTTAAATACTAGAGACCTATAGATGGATTGTTACTTGAAAATCTGTTTAATAAATGCTAAAATTTAACTAGAGGGGGTGAAAAAGGAGGTAAATTGAGATTAATCAGGGAGCAAATTTCATAACCACAGGGATTACGGAAAGATTATACCTATCTGTATTCTCTGTGGTTAATTTGTAGTTGGGAGGATAATGTTAAACCGCAGATTCAAAAAAGGCATATTTATAAATATTTTGGTTTTGTTTTTGTGTAATGGATTTCTACTCAGCGTGGCTTACGCCTATGAGGTGGTGCGCGTTGACCAGTCGAAAATCAGATTAAGCATTCCGCCTGGGCAATCTCAGGCAGGTATAATTAATATCGAAAATCCGAGTTCCGAGGAGCAATTTGTTCAGATCTATTTGGAGGATTGGTATTATTCGCCCACTGCAGACGGAACAAAGGAATTTGTCCTGGCAAACAGCACGCCACTTTCCTGCGCCTCCTGGATAAACTTTAGCCCGGCAGAGCTTTCACTGCCGCCCTTTTCACGCGGTAAGATTCATTACACAGTAAGAGTGCCTTCCAATGTAAAAGGGGGCCGTTACGCTGTTTTGTTTGTTGAGAACCTCCTTGGTCAACCGGAAGCAAAAGAAGGAGCAGTAGGTGTGGGGCTGGCAATCAGGATGGCAGTGTTGTTCTACATTGAAGTAGCTGGGACAGTCGAACGGTCGGGCTCAATTGATAACCTCAGACTCAAACTTCAACCCGATGATGTTTTATCAGTAAGCACCGAGTTTAAGAACACCGGTAATGTGGATATTACAGCCGGCGGAACCTTTAACATCATTGATAGTGCAGGTATGGTTTATGCCAGAGGAGAGTTTAACGATGTCTATACTCTTCCCGGAGATGATGCAGTGCTTCAGGCATCTTCTTCGGGGGAGCGTCTGCGCCCCGGAGGGTATGACCTTATCGTTACTCTGGATTTAGGCAAGGCTTTAGAAGGAACGGGTATCGGCAAGGGGGTAATGTTGGTTAAGGAGGCAAGGTTAGAAGTCGGTGAAAACGGGCAGATTGTTAGTTTGGGAAGATTGAGGTAGCAATGAAGAGATTTTTTATAATATTTA
>JBDRMR010000072.1:0-58357 GCA_043812035.1 Candidatus Omnitrophota bacterium | reverse complement strand
CGAAATTACTCCTCAAGAGATAATCAATTCCATAAAAAACAGGATTAAGAAAGTAGAGTCTAAGATTAAGGCTTATGTCAGACTTTCTGATTCAAGTTTTTCAGACCTTTCAACTTTCAGCCATCAGTCATCAGCTCCCTTAATGGGTATTCCCGTCTCAATCAAGGATAACATTTGCACCAGGGGATTAAGTACGGAATGCTGCTCAAAGATTTTACGGGGATTTAAGCCGCCCTACAACGCCACCGTAATCGAGAGGTTAATTAAAGCGGGAGCCCGGATTTTAGAAATAAAAAATAATATGGATGAATTCGCCTTTGGGTCGTCGACGGAAAATTCCTGTTTCGGCCCGACAAGTAATCCCTGGGATTTAGAGCGGGTAGTCGGAGGCTCTTCCGGAGGCAGCGCTGCCGCCGTAGCCGCAGACGAGGCAATCGTGTCTTTGGGTTCGGATACCGGCGGCTCGATAAGGCAGCCGGCCAGCTTTTGCGGGGTGGTCGGGCTTAAGCCCACTTACGGCAGGGTTTCCCGCTACGGCCTGGTTGCTTTTGCATCCAGCCTCGACCAGATAGGGCCGATTGCCAAAGACGTCAGAGACTGCGCCCTGGTTTTAAAGGAAATTGCCGGATATGACCCGCTTGATTCTACGTCGGCGAATATTCCCGTTCCCGATTATGTCCGAAACCTGGTCAATGACGTTGAGGGCATAAAGCTCGGCGTCCCAGAGGAGTATTTTGTCGAGGGAATCGATAAGCAGGTAAAAGATATAGTCTCGGAAGCGATAGATAAATTGAAACAATTGGGCGCGGAGGTTCGTAAGATAAGTCTCTCCCATACTGATTATGCAGTGCCGGTTTATTATATTATTGCTACTGCCGAGGCGAGCTCGAACTTAGCCAGGTTTGACGGAGTTCAATACGGTTTAAGGGCAGAAGACGGAGAGCATGAAACAGAAAACAGGTTAATTAGTATGTATAAAGCCACTCGAAACCAGGGTTTCGGCCAGGAAGCGAAGAGGAGGATAATATTAGGAACCTTTGCTCTGTCTTACGGCTACTATGATGCTTACTATCTGAGCGCTCAAAAGGTAAGGACCCTTATTAAACAGGATTTCGACAAGGCTTTCAATGCCGTTGACTGTATTGTTACGCCTACCTCTCCTACCGCTGCGTTCAAGACAGGAGAGAGGATCAAAGATCCCCTGAAGATGTATTTATCCGACATATTTACCATCAGCGCTAATTTGGCCGGAATTCCGGCGATATCAATACCCTGCGGATTCACTAAAGAAGGTCTTCCGGTCGGCCTGCAGATTATGGCGAAGCACTTTAACGAGGAGATGCTCTTTCGCGTCGCTTATACGTATGAGCAGAATACCGATTGGCATCTCAGGAAACCGAAAATATAATTTTTATAGTTACTGATAGTTACTGAATCCAAGCAAAACGACAGTTTGTTACTAATGGTTATTGTCGGTTACAAAAAAGTAACCGTCAGTAACTAACAGTAACCGCCAGTAACTGAGACTATAATAATTATGGAATATGAGGCAGTAATCGGATTAGAGGTTCACGTTCAGCTAAAAACAGACACCAAGATATTTTGCGGATGCTCGACCGAATTCGGCAGCCAGCCGAATTCTCAGGTTTGCCCGGTTTGTTTGGGCCTGCCGGGGTGTCTGCCGGTGTTTAACCAAAAGGCTTTTGAATACGCCGTAAAAGTGGCGATTGCGCTGAACTGCCGGGTTGCCGAATTCACTAAATTCGACCGCAAGAACTATTTTTATCCAGATTTACCAAAGAATTATCAGATTTCCCAGTACGATTTACCTATAGGCCAGGACGGGTTTTTGAACATGGGCTTAAACGGCGGACAGAAGCGTATCGGCATTAAACGGGTGCATCTGGAAGAGGACGCGGGGAAATTGATTCATGAAGAAGACGTAAGTTTAGTTGATTTTAACCGGACCGGCATACCGCTCCTTGAGATAGTGAGCTGTCCGGACATTAATTCGCCGCAGGAGGCTTACGAGTATTTAGTAACCTTAAAACAAACCATCCGGTATCTGGGGATTTCAAGTTGCGATATGGAAAAGGGAATTTTGAGGTGCGATGCCAATATATCAGTTAAGAAAAAAGACGAACTTGTTTTAGGGATCAAGACAGAGTTGAAGAATATGAATTCTTTTAGGGGGGTTCGCGACGCTCTGGAATTTGAATTAAAACGTCAGACAAAATTACTGCAGAGCGGGGGCAAGGTAATTCAGGAAACGCGATTGTGGGATGTCCAGGGCCAAAGAACTTGCCCAATGCGCACAAAGGAGGAAGCCCAGGATTATCGCTATTTCCCCGAGCCGGACCTGCCTCCTTTTGTTATCGATTCAAGGATGCGACAGGAGATAGAAAAGTCCTTGCCTGAATTACCCCGGCAAAAAGAGGAGCGTTTTATGCGGGATTACCGGCTTTCGGAATACGATACGCGTATTTTAACTTCGGAGAAAGAGCTTGCCGAATTTTTCGAAGATTGTTTTAAATTTTATCCTGAGGCAAAAATGATTGTCAACTGGATTAGCGGCCCTTTGCTTTCCGAACTAAATAACCGCAAACTGAGCATTGCCGATTTGAACCTTATGCCGGAGAATCTATCAAGCCTGATTAAGTTATCCAGGGAGGGCAAGATTTCCAATATCGCAGCCAAGGGTGTTTTAACCGAGATGATCGAAACCGGCGAGGCTCCTGAGATAATTGTCGAGAGGAAGAATTTAATCCAGATTTCCGCCGGAGAAGCCCTGGATAAAATTATAGAAGAGTCCATACGGGAAAACCCGGATTCGGCTAACGATTATTTAGGCGGCAAAGAGAACGCCGTTCAGTATTTAGTCGGTCAGGTTATGCGAAAGTCCAAAGGCAAGGCTAATCCCAAGGCGGTATTGGAGATATTGAAGAAGAGATTAATCAAATGAAGACAGAACTTAGCGAGCGATAGCGAAGCTAAGTTCTATGTCTGAATTTGACCCTTGACATTTTGTAGTAACAAAATGTCAAGGGTTCAATTCGCAGACGGCATTGACATCTACGATGTCAATGCCTATAACTTATGTCGCTTACGCTCCATAAGTTATCTGCTCATTGAAGGAGGAAACGGTTATGCGAAGAAAGATATTAAAATTTTCGATGTTGATTTCAGTTTTAGCCGCGGCTGTGGTTATCGGCTCAATCGCGATTTCCCAGGAGAAGCAAGCAGAGAAGAAGGACGATTTATATAGAAATATAAATTTATTTTCCGACGGCTTCGCAATCATAAAAAACGACTACGTTGAAGAGGTCGATTCCAAAGAGCTGGTTTACGGAGCGCTCACAGGGATGCTCGACTCTCTGGACCCACACAGCCAATTTATGGACCCGGATACATACAATGAGTTGAAGGTAGATACTACCGGAGAATTCGGCGGCTTGGGAATCGAGATAACCCTCAAGGACGGACTACTTACCGTGGTGACGCCGATTGAGGATACTCCCGCTTGGCAGGCGGGGATAAAGGCAGGAGACCATATCGTAAAAATCGACGGAGAACTTACCCGAGATATTAACCTGCTCGAAGCCGTAAAGAAGCTGCGGGGCAAGCCCGGTTCACAGGTAAGCATAACCGTGCTGAGAGAGGGAAAAGATAAGCTTCTGGAATTTAAGATTATCCGGGAAATTATAAAGATAAAGGATATAAAAGAGGCGCAGATATTGGATGAGGGCATAGGTTATATCCGCCTCGTTGAATTTCGTCAAAATACGCCGGATGAATTCGGCAAGGCGGTGCAAAAATTAAAATCGCAAGGCATGGATGCGCTGATTCTCGATTTAAGGAATAATCCGGGAGGGTTGCTTGACGCCGCAGTTAAGATTACGGAGAACTTTGTGGAAAAAGGCCAGCTTATAGTCTCCACCCGGGGAAGGAAAGAAAATCAAAACATGGAATTCGATTCTAAGAGCAGGGAGCCGGATTTAAGCCTGCCTTTGGTGATTTTGGTAAACAACGGGTCTGCGTCGGGAAGCGAAATCGTAGCTGCGGCATTGCAGGATTATAAGCGGGCAATTATATTGGGCACCAAGACCTTCGGAAAGGGCTCGGTTCAAACCGTCATCCCTTTAAACGACGGCTCCGCGATTAGATTGACCACCAGTAAGTATTTTAGCCCGAACGGGCGGGTAATCCACGGTCAGGGCGTTAATCCCGACATAATCGTAGAAGAAGGCAAGATCGAGCTGGCCGAACAAGAGGAGAAATCCATAGCCGATATTTTTCAAGGATTAGAGGAGAGCGAAGGAAAGCAAGAGCAGGCGAAGGAAGTTCCCGGGAAATACCTGACCGATAACCAATTGATGCGGGCAGTGGACGTATTAAAGGCTATCAAGATATATAAGAGTAAATAATGTTGGTGTTAGGCATAGAGACTTCATGCGACGAGACGGCGGTCTCCGTAGTTGAGAACGGTCAAAAGGTTTATTCTAACATTGTTTCATCAAGCTTGAATTTTCACAGGCGCTACAGAGGCATAGTCCCGGAAATAGCCTCTCGCAGGCATTCGGAAACGATAAGCGCCGTCTTTGCCGACAGTTTAGAGCAGGCTGGAACAAAGTTAAATAATATAAAGCTGATTGCGGTAACAGAGCAACCCGGTTTGCACGGCTCTTTGCTTGTCGGTATTTGTTTCGCCAGGGCTTTGAGCTTCGCGCGGGATTTACCCTTGGTTAAGATAAATCACCTGCACGCCCATCTCTATTCCGCCTTTTTCAACAAAGAAAAACCCCGTTTTCCTTTTGTCGGCCTGGTAGTTTCCGGAGGGCATACGAGTTTGTTTTACGTTGAGAGATTCTCTAAAATCAAGCCCCTCGGTTCGACCCGGGACGATGCCTGCGGAGAGGCATATGACAAGGTTGCCGGCATTTTAGGATTAAGTTTTCCCGGCGGCCCGGTTATTGAGAAGTTTGCAAAAAAAGGAAATCCCGCGAGTATAAAGTTCAGATGCAGCAATACCCAGCGTCCTTTGGACTTCAGTTTTAGCGGGATAAAGACGGCAGTGTTGTATTATGTTCGGGGAACGGGTGGCGGGAAACGCGATACGGGGCGCGGGAAGCATTCTCCGTTCTCCGCTTCCCGCTGCCCGCTGCCCGTTATTCGAGACGTGGCTGCCTCTTTTCAGGAAGCAGTCATTGATGCGCTCGTCAGGAAATCCGTTTTAGCTTGCAGGTTAAACAAGACGGACCAATTGGTTGTGGGGGGAGGCGTTGCGGCAAATAGTCGCCTCAGAGAGAAATTCGGGAATGAGGCGGGTATTAACCGTTTAAGGGTTTATTTTTCTCCGAAAGAATTTTGCACCGACAATGCGGCAATGGTTGCGGGTTTGGGATATTCAATTCGCAGACGGCATTGACATCTACGATGTCAATGCCTATAACTTATGTCGCTTACGCTCCATAAGTTATCTGCTCATTGAAGGAGGTGGAGAAGATGATTGCTCCTTTGGCTATTTTTGGGCGTTTGATTTTAGCGATAATCTTAGGCGGGTTAATTGGCTTTGAGCGGGAGGTTAAGAAACGCAGTGCCGGCTTGCGCACGCATATCCTGGTGTCATTAGGTTCCTGCCTTATAATGTTGACATCTCAATATGTTTTTGATATATATAAGGACGTAGCTACTTTAGACCCCGCACGAATCGCCGCCGGGATAATTACCGGAATCGGTTTTCTCGGCGCAGGCGCAATAATCCGTTCAGGAGAAGCGGTAAGAGGCTTAACAACAGCTGCCAGTCTCTGGCTCGTTGCGGGAATCGGTATGGGCATAGGCTGCGGTTTTTACCTGGCCAGTTTAGTCACCGCTGTTCTGGCGATAGCGATCCTCTTTTTCCTGGGCCAACTGGAAAAAGGGCTTTCTAAATAGGCCGAAGGCCGTGGCTGAATTTGGTCCAGCACTTATTTGAACCGTATCTTAAATCAGCAAATAAGTGCTGGGTTCAATTCGCAGGCGGCATTGACATCAAAGATGTCAATGCCTACGATTTATGTCGCACTGCGTGCTCCATAAATCGCCTGCTCATTGAAGGAGGTGAGAAAACAATGCGTTTAAGGAAAAAGATAGAGGAGAAGCTTCTGGATGTGGACGCTTCGATGCAGGGCAGCTTGAGTTTTAAAGACCCCGTGAATTTGCGAATCAACGGCAGCTTTGAAGGAAACTTAGAAGTCAGGGGAACTCTGACTATAGGGACTACCGCTATGGTGAGGGCGGATATAATCGGCGACAGCATCATTATCGGAGGCAGGGTTAGAGGCAAAATCGTGGCCAAAGAGATGCTTTCGCTTTTGCCCAAGGCAATCGTAGAAGGAGAAATATATCCGTCAAAATTGAATATTGCCGAGGGGGCGATTTTTGACGGGAAATGTTACATGTTGCACGATTTCTTAACCGCGGAGGAGTTAGCGCGTTATTTGGAAGTAGATTTGAATTCCATTGTGGAATGGGCCGATTCGGGAAAGCTGCCTGGAGTCAGAGAGGGTGAGGACTGGAGGTTTGAACGTAAAAATATCGACACCTGGATAGCCTCGGGCAAGATTAGATAGGGCAAAAGAGTAAAGCATGAAGCAAGACAAGCTTTTAACCGTAAGGGAAGTCGCCCATGAGTTGGGAGTTTCCGAAGGAGAAGTTATCGGCCTGGCCGAGCAGGGGAAAATCCCTGCCTATAAGATCGGCGGAGTGTATCTGAGATTTAAGCCTGAACACGTGCAGGAGGTAAAGCAGGAGATTTCAAAATCGGCCGGGATGGAGGAGCGCGTAAGCGTTTTCGAAAAGCTGCAAGATTTTTTTTACTTCAACGATTTCTATATCGTATCTTTCTTGATAATTATTTTGATGATTATAATTATATTTAATACGTAAATGCCAAGGGTCTTTGCAAAAGCTGTAGAGGAAAGAGATTTTGCGTGTGTGGATTTGGAAAGATTCAGGCGGCGGGGATTTCCCGAAGTTGTATATTGCCCGGGAAAGACAAAGGAGCAGATCAGGGAAATTGCCGGGATAATACTTAAACAAAGACAGCCGCTGCTGTTAACCCGCTTGAATAAGCAGACGTTCTTATACCTTAAAAAATTTTATTCTCAAATGAAATATAACCAGGCCGGCAGAATAGCTTATGTTAAGCCTTACGGCGCACGTAAGGGATTAGGCAAGTCGGCAGGCTCGGCAGAGAAAACCGGAACCGTCGGGATAGTCTGCGCCGGAACATCGGACATTCCGATAGCGGAAGAGGCGGCGGCAACTTTGGAATTTATGGACAATCGCGCGATTAAATTATACGATGTGGGTGTAGCGGGCGTTCATCGGGTTTTGAGAAAGGTGGGCATATTGAGGAAATGCCGGGTGATTATCGTTATCGCCGGAATGGAAGGAGCCTTAGCCAGTATCGTTAGCGGTTTGGTTGCCTGTCCGGTAATTGCCGTTCCTACCAGCATTGGCTACGGTGCCAATTTTTCCGGCTTAGCCCCCTTGCTGACAATGCTTAATGCCTGTTCTCCCGGGGTCTCGGTAGTGAATATAGATAACGGCTTCGGCGCGGCTTATTTCGCAAGTTTGGTCATCCGCAATCCTTGATTATTAATTGATGGGTCGGCAATATGAAGGAGATAACGCTTAAAGAAACAGTGAGATTCCACGGACACCTCGGCCCTTATTTGACCCTGGGTGTCCTTGCCGGTGAGTTAGCCCTTAAAAAATTAAAGGCAAAGAAATATTTTGGTCTAAAAGTAAAAGTTTCGGGGGCAAATAAGAAGCCCAAAAGTTGTCTCATCGACGGCCTCCAGTTGTCTACCGGCGCAACTTATGGCAAGGGGAATATCGAGAAATTAAACGGTTCTGGAATCAGGTTAGAATTCTATAATCTGGTTAATCACAAAAAGATTAGTTTAAAATTAAAGGATAATCTCATTAAGGATTTGAAAGAAACAAAAACACATCGGGATTCTGAATTATTAGCAAAAAAGTTGTATAGTACAGATTATTATAAACTTTTTGACCTAGCACCTAACACCTAATACCCAACACCAATAACCTAAACATGACACTATCAGGATTGGATATATATAAGCTGTTGCCCAAGACAAACTGCCGGGAGTGCGGGTTCGCTACATGCTTGGCCTTTGCTATGCAGTTAGCCAAGAGGCAGGTGGAGGCTGTGAAATGCCCTTATTTATCCGAGGAGGCCAAGCGGACTTTGGAAGCAGCGAGCCGGCCTCCGATAAGACTGGTTGCAATTGGCGAAGGCGAGAATAAATTGGAGGTCGGGAACGAGACCGTGATGTTCCGCCACGAGGAAAAGTTCCATCATCCGTGCGGTCTGGGTTTTATTATCGAGGACAGTCTCCAAGAGGAAGAAATCCTTAAGACCGTAAAGCATATTAACGCATTAAGCTTTGAGAGAATCGGCTCTATGCTTCGCCCTAATTTGATAGCAATAAGGCAGAATAAAGACGCGGCTAAATTCGTTCAGACGGTAAAGTTGATTAAAGAGAATACTAACCTGGGGCTGGTTTTAATCAGTAAAGACGCCCAGGCGCAAAAAGAGGCGTTGAAGATTATTTCCGCGCAGAAGCCCCTGATTTATTGCTTAGACAGGGACAATTACGAAGACCTTAGTAAGATAGCCGCAGAGTTTAAAGTTCCGGTTGCGGTACATGCTCAGGAGCTGTCAGAATTATCGGAAATAACCCAAAAGCTGATTAATCAGGGGATAGAAGACCTGGTTCTGGATACCGGCAGGAAAAGTATCGCAGAAAAGCTCTGGGATTTGACTCAAATCCGGCGCGCCAGTCTTTATCGGTCTGAGCGCAGCCTGGGATTTCCTTCCATGGCAATTATAGATGATTGCTCCCGGCCTTTTAAAGAAGCGCTTGAAGCAGCTACTTATATCGCAAAATACGCCGGCGTAGTTTTAATTAAAGGAACACAATCCTGGGAGGTATTAGCGCTCCTGACTTTAAGACAGAACATTTACACTGACCCGCAGAAGCCGTTGCAGGTTGAGTCTAAGATTTATCCGGTAGGCAGCGTCAGCAATAAGTCTCCGGTTCTGGTTACCACCAATTTTTCTTTGACTTATTACACGGTGCTGGGAGAAGTTGAGGCAAGTAAAGTCCCCTCTTACATCGTAACCGTAGATACCGAAGGTATGTCGGTCTTGACCGCCTGGGCTGCGGAGAAATTTACCGCAGAGGTAATTGCCGCAACTATGGACAAGCTCGATATAAAAGAGAAGGTTTCCCACAAACGCTTGATTATTCCTGGATACGTGGCTGTAATGAGCGGAGATTTGGAAGAGAAGACGAATTGGCAGGTCGAGGTAGGGCCGAAAGAAGCCTCCGGCATACCGTCGTTTTTGAAAAACTTATAATTTTTGGAGGTCTCACCTCCAACGGAGGTGAGAGAGACCCTTCGCTTCGTCCTTCGCTTCGTCCTTCGCTTCGCTCAGGATTGTCCTGAGGAACGAAGTGACGAAGGACAAAGTGAAGAATCTCGTTCCATAAGTTGCGTGCTCATTTAAAATGGGAAAATTTAAAGTTACCTTTTATCCGGACAATAAAACCGTCGAGATAGAGAAAGGCAAGACTATCCTGGCCGCGGCTTTGACAGCCAATATCCACATTAATTCAAGCTGCGGCGGCGAGGGCGTCTGCGGCAGGTGTAAAGCAATCGTAAGGAAGGGCGAGGTCTTAGGCCAGCCATCCGGGAGGATTTCGCCTGAGCAGAGAAGGCAGGGCTATTATCTGGCCTGTCAGGCATTGGTTCAAAGCGACCTGGATGTCTTAATTCCTCCCGAGTCCAGGTTGGATTTCGAGAGGTTAACCCAGGAAGAAATTGATTTAAGATTAAAAGGCCTGTATTCGAAGGCGGAGGAAATAGAGGCGCCGAAGCCGATTTTAGAAGAAGGAGTCTTTCTTCATTCTCCTTTAGCTACAAAATTATTTTTAGAGCTGCCTCCGCCTGACCACGCCGACCGGATAAGCGACCTAGAAAGATTGTACCGTGCGATTCGCCGGGCTCACGATATCCCCGTAATGCAGACCGGACTGGTTAACATACGCAGGCTCGGGCAGATCCTGCGCGGCTCAGAATGGAAGGTAACCGTTACTCTCGGAAAAAGGAACGGCACTACAGAGATTGTTCTGGTTGAGCCGGGAGACACATCGAGCAAGAATTACGGGATTTGTTTTGATATCGGGACCACCACCATTTCTTCGCAGCTGGTGGATTTAAACAAAAAAAAGGCTCTCGGCACAAAGGCAGCATATAATAAGCAGGCCGCTTTCGGCAGCGATATCATCAGCCGCATAATCTTCGCGCGCGAGACGCACGGTTTGGAAAAGCTGCACCACGCGGTTATCGACACTATGAACGAGATGATTAAGGACCTGGCTGCGGAAAACAACATTGATTTAAACGACGTCAACTGCGTTCTGTGCGCGGGGAATACCACAATGATTCATCTTCTTCTGCGGGTAGACCCAACCTACATCAGAAAAGAGCCATATGTTCCGACAGCAAATTTAGTCCCGACGATACGGGCTACCGAGGCGGGAATAAAAATAAATCCGCGCGGCCTTTTATCCTGCATTCCCGGAGTCTCCAGCTATTTGGGCGGGGATACTTGTTCGGGGATTCTGTCTTGCGGCATATATAAGGAAGAACAGTTATGCTTATTAATCGACATCGGCACAAACGGCGAGATTGTTCTGGGAAATAATGAGTTTTTAATCGGCTGCGCCGCTTCGGCCGGACCAGCATTTGAAGGCAGCGGCTTGACTTGCGGCATAAGGGCTGCCAGAGGAGCAATACAAAATGTAAAGATTTCTCCTAAAGACTATAGCGTCGGCTTTGAAGTTATCGGCCGGGGAAGGGCTCTGGGGATTTGCGGCTCAGGCTACATCGACATCGTGTCCGGCTTGTTAAAAGCAGGCGCAATCAATAAAGACGGAAAGTTCAATCAAATCAAAAGCCCCCGCCTGCGAAAGGGCGATTCCGGCCTTGAATTCGTCATCGCATTTAAAGAGGAAGCGGAATCAAGCTCGGATATTATAATTACCGAAGACGACATCGATAATATAAAGCGCGCCAAGGCGGCTATATTTGCCGCTGCCTCGATTTTAGTGAGACAGACAAACCTGGACTTTAACGATATTAAAAAGATATTCGTCGCCGGGGGATTCGGAACATATATAAATATTGAGAATGCGGTAAGTATAGGGTTGTTCCCGAATATTAAGCGGGACAGGCTTATCTTCGTGGGGAATAGTTCCCTGGCAGGCGCGTGCCGGGTTTTACTTTCTTATCAGGCAATGGAGAAGGTAAAAGAGATCGCAAAGAAGGTTACTTATTACGAGCTGTCTATCGAATCCGCCTATATGGATGAATATATAGCAGCTATGTTTTTCCCGCATACGGATAACTCAAGATTCCTTAACGCGAAGGTATAGCTATGGCTGCAGAACCGGTTTTACAGAAATACTCGGCAAAGATTAACGAAGTTGTGCTCGGAAAGGAACCAAAGGTCATTAAGATCGGCGGCGAGGAGGGATTGCCCTTCTTGTTTAAAGAAGGAAAAATACCGAACAGGCCCAGAATCGCCTTTGAAATCTGGGATGTCGCTCCTTCCGACTGGCCCGAGGAATTAGCCGTTCAATACAAGGATGTATTTAAGAGTCCTTTGGAATGGGCGAAGAAATGCGTTCAGGAATATAATGCCCAAATTTTATGTTTAAAGCTGCAGGGCGCACATCCCGATTTCGGAAATAGGTCTCCCGAGGAAGAGGCCAAGCTGGTCGGTAATCTCATTAATAAAATAGATGTGCCTCTTGTAATTCTAGGGTGCGGAGACGATACCAAAGATAACGAGGTGCTCCCTGTCTGCTCTCAAGCAGCCCAAGGAAGGAGATGTTTGTTCGGCGATGCGGTTCAGGATAACTATCGGACGTTGACCGTAGCTGTCCTAGCCGACGGACACAATATTATCGCCGAATCGCCGATAGATATAAACATTGCTAAGCAATTGAATATTCTTATTTCCGATATGGGTATGCCCGCGGAAAGAATGGTAATTAATCCGACTATCGGTGCGCTGGGTTACGGCTTGGAATACGCGTATTCGATAATGGAGCGAGCCAGGCTTGCTGCCCTATCCGGAGATAAGATGCTGGCAATGCCGTTTGTTTGTTTTGTAGGCCAGGAAGCCTGGAGGGCAAAAGAAGCCAAGGCAAAGCAGGATGAATTTGGACAGTGGGGGCCCGAGGTCGAGCGGGGCAGAATCTGGGAAGCCGCTACTGCAGTGGCGCTGCTTCAGTCCGGCGCCGATCTTCTAATCATGCGTCACCCAAACTCAATTAATTACGTAAACACGTACATTGAGGAATGCTTCGGGGAAAGCAATGAAAATCAGCGTTAAATCCAAAACCCCTATCGCGTTAGTCCTTTCTCTCCAGGGAGAATTAACTATCAACAGCAGAGAAAGAGCACAGCAGGAATTTGAGGTTTTTTTGCAAGAGAGCAAAAACATCGTTATTCACGGGGCGGATTTAACTTATGCGGACAGTTCCGGACTCGGTCTGTTCCTCGAGGTCAATAATAAATTAAAACAAAAAGGCCTTAATTCCCTGGCGCTTACAAACCTCACCTCAGTGGTCAGGAAGAGCTTAGAAGTTACCCACCTCGTTCAGATTATGCCTGTTTACAATTCCGAGGAAGAGGCGGTGGCCGGATTCGGACAATCCTGGAGATGGCAGATTCCTTCAAATCCCGTTTATGTAAAATCAATAAGCAACAAGGTGTTGGAATCTTTATCTTCGCTGAATCTGGACAAGTATTTTCTTACCGAAATCAGACTCTGCGTAGAAGAAGCTGTGGTCAATGCCATAAAGCACGGCAATAAGTTAGAGAGCCAGAAGCTGGCAACGGTTGATTACAAATTAGATGACCGCCGGCTGGAGGTAGCGGTCAGCGATGAGGGAGGAGGGTTTGATACAAGAACCAGGGGCAAAGGGTTGTCATTAATTTTTAATTTTATGGATGAGGTTAGATTCGATAAAAAAGGTAATACTATAGAGATGATTAAGAATGTATGAATCCCGTTAGAAATTTGTAATTTCTAAGGGGACAGAAGAGAATATTTCTAACGGGATGAAGATTGATTTCGCGGTGCTGTTAAGAAAAGCAAAGAAGTTTTTACCCCGCACCTTTTCGGATTTTGGAAAGACGTTATTGCAAAGAAAGGTGCGGGGTTTATTATTTTTGATAATCGCGATAATAATCTGTTTAGGAAGTTATTTTCGCTGGCTGGAGATTTTCGAACTGATAACCTTTGACTGGCGGCTCAGGATGCGTGGGCCGCAGGCGGCTATGCCCGAGATAGCAATAGTTGAGATTGGCGGCGATAGCCTCGATCAAATCGGGCGCTGGCCGTTTGACCGCAAATACCACGCCCGGTTAATCCAGGTACTCTCGGAATACGGAGCGCGCCAGATTTGTTTTGATATTATATTCGATAGGGAGAGTCCCTCAGACGACAAATTAATCTCGGCAACAAAAAGCGCAAGGAACGTTTATTATCCTTACGGACGGGGAGTGGATTTGATTAACGGGTTAAAACAAACTGCCCGGGGCTACGGGCATATTAATATCGAGCCCGATATCGACGGAAAGCGGCGGCATATCCGGCCTTTTATTAAATTAGAAGCAGAGACCGTTCCCCAGCTGAGTATTTTAATGGCCTCCGATTACCTCCGGAGGCGGCCGGAAGATTTGTCGCTGCCGCTCGATGACAGGGGCAGATTCATTGTAAATTATGCCGGAGTCTGGAAGGAAACCTTTAAGCATTATTCTTATGTGGATATCTTGGTAAGTTACGAGCAGTTAGGGTCGGGATTAATTCCCCGTTTAGATTTAACCGAATTAAAAGATAAGATTTGTTTTATCGGCCTGACCGCTACCGGCATGGGCGGCTTTAGCGATATAGGCGCTACTCCTCTGGAAACGGTTTATCCGATGGTCGGAGTTAATGCGAACATATTTAATTCAATATTGACCTCCGGCTACCTTAAGAGAGCAAGCCGGGGCATTAACCTATTAATTCTAGTTTTTCTCTTGGGCTTGACCGTATGGATTTACAACCGCAGCCGTTTTTCCTTCAGATGGGTCCCCTGGCTGGGTGTTCTGTCGGTCGGTTGTATTTTTGTTTCGGCGGCGTTATTAGTCCTGTCGGGATTGTGGATTGACCTCGTTTATCCTACGGCAGTATTGTTAACAATCTTTTTTTCTTTATTGTTTTTTTCTTACGTCAAAGAGAGACAGAAGCATTTATTGCTGGAACACGACCTCGAAATAGCTGCCAGGCTCCAGCAGGGCTTTCTTTCGCGCACCAGCCTGGTTAAGCAGACGGAGATTGAGGTCGCTGCCAAGCTTTTACCCTGCCGGTATATCGGAGGCGATTTCTATGATATAATTAAACTGGATGAAGGGCGCTTGGCCGTTCTTATCGGCGACGTAACCGGCAAAGGCGTGCCGGCAAGTTTATATATGGCCCTATCCATAAGCGTATTCCGGACTTATATTAAATTATATCTACAGCCGGCAAAAATATTGGAGTCGGTAAATCAGGAACTGAAACAAAGATATCCTCCGGGCATATTTGCCACGGCGATTTTGTTAATCCTGGACAGCGAAGGCGAAGGTTATTTCGCAAACGCAGGTCACATAAAGGCTGCGCTTAAAAGCGAGCACAAGGGTATTATTTTTGTTAATGCGGCCAGCGGAGTGCCTTTGGGTATTATTGACGGCAGCGAATATGTCCAGTCGCCAATAAGTCTTGCGCCAGGAGATACCTTGGTTTTATGTACGGACGGGGTTTTAGAGGCAAAAAAGAAGGGGGGTGAAGAATTCGGAGAAATGCGCCTGAGAGATGCGATAGAGAAGAATGATTTTTTGCCTTCTCCGGTTTTGAACGAGCGAATCATACAGTCGGTTTTAGATTTTATGCGGCCCGCGCCTTTGGGCGATGACTTAACCGTTGTAGTAATAAAGAGGGGGTAAGAGATGAGAGTTATTTCGCTATTTCGCTATTTCGCTATTTCGTTGTTCGCCGGTTCGTTAGGATTTGTTTTTCTGGACGGCTATGCCTTAGCCGAAGAATTAAAGTTAGAAGGAGTAATAACCAGAATACCTGCGTCAAGAATCCTCGGCTGGGGTTGCACGGATTCTTTTGGAAACGAAATACCGTCTACGGTAATGCCTGAGGTTGATAGGGCTACGACTCCTGAAGGCACCTGGGAAAACGGCTGGGAGCAGCAGGCCCTGGAGACAGGCGATAAGATTCGCTGTCCGGATGACCTTGATTCATCCACCAACAATTATGTGGTTGTCGGCTTAAGCAGGTCCGCCGAGGTCGACGTCAGCAACAGAGTTTCGATAGAAGAAGGAGGGCAGCTTACAATCAGCGGGATAAGCGAAGATTCGGTCAGCGCAGTTTATCAGGATAGCGGAGGAGCTTTATTTGATATCGGCGTCCTTTTGGGTAGCTCCACTTTCAGCGTAGAAACGCCCACGGCAACGGTAGGGGTAACTGGAACGACATTCTGCGTAACCGTATACGACAACGATGTTGACGTGGACGGCGACCCGCAAACCGTGGGTCAAGGGGATTATACCTATGTTCAGTTGGTAGAGGTTGCCCCCGATAAGAATTTAACGGTAACCGATAAGAACCCTGATGCCGGCGACCTTTCCAGTTATCCGCTGAATTCCGGAGATGAGGTCCAGATTATAGCCCAGGACGCAAACGTGTGGAGCGAGGGTGTAGTATTTGAGGATTCCGTTTCTCCTTCGGGTAAACATCTCGGTCAATGGAAGCAAAAGTCAGGGGAGATAGCTAAAAAGTCCAGAGGAAAGAAGGCGGGATTCTATAAGGAGTCGGAAGAAGAAGATGACGATGACTGAGTTTTGAAAAGAATGAGACAGAAGAGCGTGACTTTGATCGAGATTATTGTATCTATGGTCATCCTGAGCCTAATACTTTTGGGAATAGCCGGGCTGTTTGTCGCCGGGAAGAGGCAGCTGAAAAGAGCCCAGTACAAACAAGAGGTATTGAATTTTACACGGGAGAAATTGGAGGAGCTTGGGGCTTTGGATTTTGACGATGATTGTCTCCAGGAGCTTCCTGGAGGTAGCACATATCCAACCGTTGATTGCGAGGATACGCGCATATTGCCATACGGTTGGCAGAGGACCTGGATAATAATAGACGAGGATTTAGACCAACCTCCCGACGGAATTGCCGATCGGAAGAAAATAACGGTAACTATTCAATGGCAAGAGCCATAAGTTTAATTGAACTTTTGCTTGCGGTGGGTTTGATATCTTTAGTGACGCTTTCAGGCGGAGCGTTGTATACGGCTGCCTCAGGCTTTTTTTCCTCCTTTAACGTCCAGGCCGAGGTTCAAAATCAGGCTAATATCGCTCTGCAGCATATGGTAAAATACCTCAGCGCGGCCGATGACGTAAATGTTTCGGATCCGCCGTCAACAATAACGTTTTCGGAAATAACTCCCGGAGGATACACCGAGACGTACGAATACACGCTGGACGATACATGTTTATGCGTAAAATACGGCCCGGCAGGGGATGCGCAGGAGATTATTGCCCGGGGCGTAAGCGGCTTGATTTTTTCCGGGCCCGAAGAGAACGAGAGGACCAAGCGAAGGGTTTTAACTATAGAGCTGACCATGCAGGGACGCCAGAGTTCCGGGCTTCAGCCGGTCCGATTCATTACCAAAGTTACCTTAAGAAGATATGAATAATTACTTGAAGAATAACCGCTCGGTAGGCCTGATTATCGTTTTGGCGTTTCTTCTTGCCGTCTCCACGCTTGCTTTTGCGACGTTAGTTTTGATCCAGAGCCAACACGGAATTACCTATTCTTTTAAAGGACTAGACGAGGTCCGCTATGCCAGGGGACTGGGCATACAATACGGATACTGGGTGTGGAGGTATAAATACGGCAATCCGGCTTACTTCGACATCAGCAACCCTGAGTGCGTAGCCAATCCTTGCCATATAAGGACTTTCGACCTGATTGATAGCGATATCGCCCAGAGCGTCAAAGTCCGCGTCGAAGACATAAACGGCAACAGACAGTTGGATTTGAGCGGGGACCCCAAGGATATAGACGTAGAGGTAACCAAGAAGACCTGGAATCCGTAAATAACGGCTAAATGTTAAAGGACAAAGTTAACGGACTGGCTCTAAATACTCTTTTAGAGATAAGCAGGACAATTATTTCCGCGCTTGACATCGAACGGGTCAACGAAGTCATTCTAAGAGAAGCCGAGCGCATGTTCCATAATGACTATGGGGCGCTCTTCATACTGGATGAGAAGAGCGCCCGCCTGGGGTTAGCGGCTGCGCGCGGATTCAGCGAAGACGAATCGGAAAACTTAAAAATCTTAGGAGCGTGGGAAGAAATAAACAAACTGGTTATGGATTTTTCCGCTCCTCTGATAGTTAACGATACCGGGGCAAATCCGGAATTAAATAAAAAAAATTTTCCGTTCCGGTCTTTTTTAAGCATACGGTTGGAAGCCGAAAAAAATACCATCGGGGTCCTGACTTTAAGCAATAAAAATCCCTCCGAGTTGTTATACTCCGGCCAACAGCATATTCTGCAGATTTTGGCTAATTATGCATCAATCGCTTTGGTCAATGCTAAGCTGTATAAGGAGACCGAGGACTTATTCATCGGCCTGATAAGCTCGCTTGTCGCCGCTATCGACGCCAAGGACCCTTACACTGCCGGACATTCGCAGAGGGTTACCAAAATTGCCCTGAGTGTCGCCGAAGAATTAAATTTGCCGCGAAACCAGGTCAAGAATCTTAAATTGGCCGCCATTCTGCACGACATAGGAAAAATAGGCATAAGCGAGTTAATCTTGACTAAACCGGAAGAACTTACTTCCGAAGAGCATAAGATAATCGAACAGCATCCCGAAATCGGAATAAAGATCGTAAGCTCCATTCCGCACTTAAAAAGATTCGTTCGCGGCATAGGCGAGCATCATGAGTTTTACGGCGGCGGGGGCTATCCGCGGGGATTAAAGGGAGATGATATCTCTTTGGAAGCCAGAATTATTGCTGTTGCCGACGTTACGGATGCCCTTACCTCCGACCGCGCATACCGCAGAGGAATGAGTTTGCCTGAGGCGTGCGAGGAGATAAAGAAAAAATCCGGCACGCAATTCGACCCGCAGGTGGTTGAGGCGCTCCTGCGGGTTTACGAAAATAAGCCGGAGATTTTTTCGCAATAATCCGCTGCCCAGATATTTGGTTCGGGTAACCCGTGTTTGTAAAATTCCAGATTATACCAGGAGGTTAAGATGTTTATTATTGGCGAACTGATTAATGGGATGTATAAAGATGTCAGGCGGGCTATACAGCAGAAGGACAAAACTGTAATCCAGCGTTTGGCTGAACAGCAGGTTGATGCGGGCTGTGAAGCTCTGGATATAAATTGCGGACCCGCCTCAGGTAACCCGGCTTCGGATATAGTCTGGCTTATTTCTGTAGTCCAGGAAGTTACCGATAAAATATTATGCTTGGACAGCACCAAAGCCAGTGCTATTGAAGCAGGGCTGAAAGCGGCTAAGAATAAAGCGATGATTAACTCCACATCCGCAGACAAAGAGAGATTGGATATCTTTGTGTCCCTGGCCTTAAAATATAAAGCCGGCTTAATCGGCCTGACCCTGGATAAAAAGGGAGTGCCGCAGGATAAAGACAGGCGCCTGGAATTAGCCGCGACTATCGTTGCCGATTGTCAGGAGAAGGGATTCCCTCTTGAGGAACTGTACATTGACCCCGTGGTTTTGCCGGTAAACGTAGCCCAGGCGCAATTAGAGGATACTTTAAAAGCGGTGGCCGAATTAAAGATTATCTCGCAGCCTCCTCCCAAGACGGTTGTCGGCCTGAGTAACGTATCGCAGGGAGCGCAGCAGAGAAGCCTGGTCAACCGGATATTTTTAATTATGGCAATAACTAACGGATTAGATGCGGCAATACTTGACCCGTTGGATAAAGAACTAATGGATTCCCTGATTACCGCCGAATTGATATTAAATAAACAGATCTACTGCGATTCTTTTCTTGAGGCATACAGGAAAAAATAATGATACGGTTTATATCAATGTTAATCTCCGGAGCCGGCATAGTTATCGGCGTATTTATATTTCTTAACCCCTCCCCGGCTATACGCATGCAAGCGCGGTTTTACGAAAAGATAAACTGGAGGATTGAACCTATTTCTATGAAGAGGGAAATCCGCAATACCAGAATAATGGGGTTGTTTTTGATTGTTATAGGCTTGATAACAATAATTTATGGTATAGGAAAGTACCTGTGCCCGTAAGGGGATAGAATACTTTCCTAACCACTGAAAATCGCTAAAGGTCATCGCCGAAGGCGATTTTCTTGTATCTCTGTAAAAATTACGTAAGGAATTCTAAAGGGCGGTTAGAATTCTATTTTGAAGGTGTATTTGAATTGATTATATTCGATGGTGGGACGGCCTTTTATTTTAAAAACTTCCACGCTTGCCTTTTGGCTCACCCAGTCTTCTATTTCCTGTTCTTTAAAATACGGGTAGAAGATATCCACTCCCAGCAGCTTCCTCCACTCCTCTCTTAATATTTCCTTCTCTTCTTTGTCATCTACTGCGGCAGCATACGCTTGTTTGTCTACGAATTCCCAAAAAGAGCTTTCTGCTTTCTCCTGCTGGTCAGAGGCAGTGACGGCGGCTTCAGTGCCGCCCGGATTATTTTTCAAAGAATATTCCGCTTCTTGGGCATAGAGGGGGAGCGCTAAAGTCAAAACACACGCCAGGATTAGTATTTTTTTCCGGCAAACAGTCATTTTTGCTCCCCTGCCTGTTTAAGAGATTAACCTTCATAAAGGCAACATTATGCCGCCAATATTACCGATTTTATATTCTTCTTAATTAAAGTATAGCATATGAAATAAAGAAATTCCATGCACAGAGGCGTTTCGTAAGAATCCAAGTACGTCATTAACCCTTTCTTGTTCTTGAAGTTAGGTCAGATTTTGTCAGGGAGGTTAATCGCTGAAGAATATAGAAAGGAATTCTTTCATAAATCGGCCGCCCGCGTCTACGCTATCAACCAGGCCGTCTATTGCGCCTTTTGCTTCTTCTCCCGGAGAGCGCCAGAAGGCAAAAAGTTTTTTTCGCAACAGCCCTTTTTCTTCCGGCTTTTCGCTGCCGTAAACCTCGTATTCATAAGCTTCTTTGATGTTCTTCGGCCCTTTAACGAATACTCCGTACAGGGGAGAGAAGGTTAATCTTACCAGGCTTTTACCCATATTAATTAAGTGGTGCCTTACCGAATGAGCCTCGGCTTTGCCGCAGAAAACCAAAGCCGATACGGTTACCGTAATCAGAAATTTACTTACCGTCTTCATAGAGTAACTCCTTTGCTTTTTCGAAATAGAGCTTTTTGTCTTTAAGTTGATGGATGAAATTTTTGAGCTCCGGGACGTCTCCGTGATAAGGCCAAAATCCGAGCCCTTTTGCCTCTTTATAAGCTTGTTTTATCGTCATTCCCGAGACTACCACCCGATACATAGCGACCATTGCGCCGGTTCTGTCCCGGCCGCTTGTGCAATAGACAAATACCGGCTGGCTATCCTTATTTAAAACTATTTCCAGGAACTTGAGAACCTGTTCGTCGGCGGGACGCTCATAGATACTCATAGGCAAATGATAGAAATTCATTCCCATAGCTTCTGTCTTTTCTTTTTCTTCGGCGGTTTCCTCGTCTTCGCCGCGCAGACTGATTATTGTCTTAATTCCCAACGACTTCAATTTATTCCATCCTTCCTGATTGGGCTGGCCGCCTCTGTAAAGGATATCGTCAACTTGGTGAAAATTAGGTATATCGACAAAGGGATCCTGGATGTAGCCCAGGTATGCGCAGCCGGATACAAACAAAAAACACAACAGAGTTATTCTACGGATAATCCCTTTCATTTCAAAAATATTATATCACAATCTTAACTTAATGAAAGTTTGCTTTTTGCCTATTCTATGCTAAAATATTTTCCGAGAAAAAAGCAGCAGGTAGTAGTTAGGTATTAGGGATTAGGTAGCCCTAGCGAGCGACGGCGGCGTAGCTCAGCCTGGCAGAGCGAACGGCTCATACCCGTTATGTCACTGGTTCAAATCCAGTCGCCGCCATAAAAATATGTCTCTCTTAAGACGCGTAAAAGAAACTATTAAGAGGTACGGCCTGTTAAGCAAGAGCGATAAGGTTGTGGTCGGAGTTTCCGGAGGACCGGATTCGGTTACCCTTATCCTGGTTCTAAATTCGCTGAGGAAGGAGCTGAAGCTTAATTTACACATCGCGCATTTAGACCATCAAATTAGGGAAGATTCTTACCGGGATAGCGAATTTGTGGAATCCCTTGCCCAAAGATTAGACCTGCCTTTTATTTCGGAAGCGATTGATATAAGAAATTTGGCCAAAAAGGGCTCAATCGAGGAAAATGCCCGGAAGCAGAGATTGAAATTTTTGTTTGACGCAGCCGGGAAAGTGAATGCTTCCAAAATCGCCCTGGGTCATAACAGGGACGACCAGGCAGAAACGGTTCTTATGCGCTTGATAAGGGGCACAGGTTTATACGGGCTTGCTTCAATGCTTCCCAGGCGTAAAATCGCCGGATTTATGATTATCAGACCGCTGATTGAAGTCTCGCGAAGCGATATAGAATCTTATCTAAAACGCAGGAAGATTCGGCCCCGGACCGATCCAACTAACCGGGACATCGCTTATTTCCGGAACCGCATCAGAAGGCGCCTGATTCCCGAGTTAGCAAAGAACTATAATTCGAATATAAAAGAGGTCTTAGCGAACCTTGCCCGGACCGCCGCCTGCGATTATGACTATCTGGAAAAAGCCGCAAGAAAAGCCCTTAACGGATTAAAAAAGCCTTTGGCAATAAAAGGGGATGAGATTAAATCAGGAATGAGGCTTGATTTAAACAGGTTATCAAAATTGCATCCGGCAATAGAAAGGCTGGTTTTGAGGCTTTCGATATCGCAAGTTACGGGTACGACCCGCAGGCTCAGCTTCAAGCATATCGAAGAGCTCGAAGACCTAATCTTTTGCCGCCCAATAAATTCCGTCGTTGACCTCCCCCGGGGCGTATCAGTCCGTAAGGACAAGAGGCATCTTTTTATTTATCAAAAAAGGACATAAACACGCAACTAATCTTAAAATCTCTTGCTTTTGTAGCAACTTGGATTTATAATATTTTTTTACGGGAATTTAAAGGAGAATTTTGTCATGAACAAGAAAATTAACAAAAAATCCGGCAAAAAACAATGGGGGTCTCCGATTCTTTGGATTTTGATTATCTTCGGGGCGCTCTATCTCTTAAGCAATATAAAAATCCCTTCTGCCGGCGCTCCTCAGAAAATCACTTACAGCGACTTCTATCGCACTCTTAAGAATGAACCCGGAAGAATCGAATCGGTGACCAAGACGGAGAATATGCTGGAGGGGAGTTTCGAGAACGGCACCCGATTTTACCTTAATATCCCCGAGAATGACCCGGAATTGCTTAAATTTTTACGCGAGAACGTCAAAGACTTTAAAGTAGAGCCGCCCAGGACTATGTTTACGCAATTATTAATTTATTTCGGCCCGATTTTGATTTTGATTTTGTTCTGGTGGATGATGGCGGCTCGGGGAGAACAATTAGGCAACCGGATAATGTCTTTCGGCAAGGCCAGGCCGCTTATCCATTCGGAATCAAAGAAAGCTACTTTTGAGGACGTAGCCGGCGTAGATGAAGCCAAGGAGGAATTAAAGGAGATTATCGAGTTCTTAAAGGACCCAAAGAAGTTCCAGCGTTTAGGAGGCAAGATTCCAAAAGGCGTCTTGCTTGTCGGCCCGCCGGGATGCGGAAAAACTTTAATAGCTCGTGCTGTGGCCGGCGAGGCGGAAGTTCCTTTTTTCAGTATTTCCGGTTCGGATTTTGTTGAGATGTTTGTCGGAGTGGGTGCATCCCGCGTTCGCGACCTGTTCGCTCAGGGCCGGCGGGCGGCAAAGTCATCCGGCAAAGGAGGCATTATCTTTATCGACGAAATCGACGCGGTGGGCCGTCTGCGCTTTTCCGGCATCGGCGGCGGCCACGACGAAAGGGAGCAGACTCTTAATCAACTGCTGGCCGAGATGGACGGATTCGACCCTACCGAAGCATTAATCCTTATTGCGGCAACGAACCGGCCGGACGTGCTCGACCCTGCCTTGCTCCGTCCGGGAAGATTTGACCGCCACATCGTTGTTGACCGTCCGGATATAATCGGCCGCGAGGATATTCTTAAGGTCCATACCCGTAAGATAAAACTGGACCAGGCAGTTGATTTAAAGTCAATCGCTCGCCAGACCCCGGGATTTTCCGGGGCTGATTTAGCCAATCTTTGCAACGAGGCAGCTCTGCTGGCAGCGCGCAACAATAAAGAGACGGTAGGGAAAGAAGAGTTAGAGGCGGCTATCGAGAGGGTAATAGCCGGGCCCGAGAGAAAAAGCCGGGTTATCTCAAAAAGGGAAAAAGAGATTGTTTCTTTTCATGAAGCGGGCCACGCGCTTATTACCTTGCTTCTGCCTCATGTAGACCCGCTGCACAAGGTCTCGATTATCCCGCGCGGCGTTGCCGCTCTGGGATATACTATGCAGCTTCCCCTTCAAGACCGCTACGTCATGACCAGAGAGGAGCTGATGTGCCGGATTACCGTGTTTTTGGGAGGCCGGGCATCCGAGATTATAAACATAGGGGACGCCACTACCGGTGCGGAGAACGACCTTCTGGTCGCGACACAAATGGCGCGGCGCATGGTAACCGAATTCGGGATGTCGGAGAGGCTGCGCAACGTAACCCTCGGCAGAAGGGACGGGCTTGTATTCCTGGGCAAGAATTTGGCGGAGGAGAGGAATTACAGCGACACCACCGCCCACATTATTGACGAAGAAATTCAGAAGATAGTGGACGAGGCCTATAATAACGCAAAGAAAATTCTGGAGAAGAACCGGGACAAACTGAACCTTCTAGCCTCTGCCTTGTTGGAAAGAGAGGTTCTGGACGGCGAAGAAGTAAAAAAGATTGTTGGCGTACAGGAAAACGCGGCTCAGGAAAGCAAAGAAGCCACGAAGGCTTAAGTATGCGGATTATCAATACCGACGACATTGAGCAGATTCAGAAGATAATGAGGAAGATCGGCGCGGATAAGCGGGGAATAGAAATAATGGCTCCGAAAGGTATATTGCGCCTGATTAGACTGAATAACCTGGATTGCTTCAGCGCAAACATCTTAAAACAGGAGATGCTTTCTATCGGGGGGGAAGTTTGTTTAAGCCGGGGCACGCTTAACGGAAAATCCCGGTTAACCGATTGTCTTGTTATGGGCACGCTCAGCCAGTATGAGCGGCTGTTGGACAAGCTTGACGAGCAGCCGCAAGTCCGGGGTCTGCAGGGGCTCTGCGGAAGAATCTCCTCGGTGTTAAAAAATTATCAATTGCCGGAAAGCGCCAGAACGCGGATAATGGGTATCGTAAATCTTACGCCCGACTCGTTTAGCGGGGACGGCTTGCTGACAAGGGGCGCGAGCATCGGGCAGATAATTGATTATGCCCGGGAACTGGTTTCTCAAGGCGCGGACATCATCGATATAGGAGGGGAATCAAGCCGGCCGAGCGCTTTGCCGGTATCGGAAAAAGAAGAAATTAAGAGAACGGCCCCGGTCATAAAAAAACTATCTAAAATAATTAAAGTCCCTATTTCCGTAGATACGTATAAGCCGGAAGTTGCCAGACAGGCTTTGGATTCGGGAGCTTCGATTGTGAACGATATTACCGGCTTGAGAAATCGCCGCATGATTGAGGTATTAGCCAAAAGCAGGGCGCGGGTTATCGTTATGCACATGAAAGGCACGCCTAGGAGCATGCAGAAGAATCCGCGATACGAATTTTTGATGGGCGAGATAATCGGGTACCTGGCTGCGGCGATAAAAAGGGCGCAGGATTCAGGAATAGACAAGAAAAGAATCATCGTGGATCCGGGGATCGGGTTCGGCAAGACCGTAGAACATAACTTAGAGATTCTGAACAGTCTGAAAGAGCTGAAGGTGCTGGGTTGCCCGGTTCTTGTAGGGCCTTCGCGAAAATCGTTCATCGGCAAGCTCTTAAATCTTCCACCTCAGCAAAGGTTAAGCGGAACGTTGGCAACGCTTGCGATAGCCGTGATGAACGGTGCTAGCATCGTCAGGGTTCATGACGTTAAATTTGCGGCGCAGGCGGTAAAGATTGCCGACGCAATAAGAAAAGCGTATAGCGTTTAGCGTATAGCGTATAGATAGCGTATAATAAGAGAGGGAATTTTTGCAACAGCTAAATATCCGAATCTGAAGATAGAACTAAGATGGCGGACAACTGGAAGATAATTCTGGAAATCGGCATACTTTGGTTTGTGATTTACCAGATAATGCTCTTTTTTACCGGAACCCGGGCGCTTCAAGTCGTGCGCGGAATAATCGTGCTGCTGGTTCTCTTCTTCGTAGTCCAGCGATTAGGATTGGAGAGGCTGGAGTGGCTTATGACAAAATTGTTTGCTTTGTCGGTATTAGGCCTGCTCGTTATATTCCAGCCGGAGATAAGGCAGGGTTTGGCCCGTCTGGGCCGCCGCCACCTGTTTATTCTGCCTTTGCGCGAAGAAGAGTTGGATTATATGTTGAAAGAGATTACCAAAGCAGTGGATTATCTTGCCCGCCAGGCTATAGGGGCGTTGATTGCGATTGAAAGAGACGATCCTTTAAAGCCGTACGTAGAGACAGGCGTGCCTATAGACGCCGTTGTCACCTCGGAGTTGCTTCAAAATATTTTTACTCCGGGAAGCTTATTGCACGACGGCGGAGTTATTGTTCAATTGGGCAGAGTCAGTTCCGCGGGGTGCCTGTTCCCCCTGGACGAGAGCCCCGACGTCAGCCGCATTTTCGGAATGCGCCACCGGGCAGCAATCGGCTTATCCAAAGAGACCGACGCGGTAGTAATCGTGGTTTCCGAGGAGAGACAGGACATATCCTTGGCATACGAAGGCAGGCTATATCAGGGCATGAAGCGCGAGGAGATATTGTTCAGGGTCAAGCAATTAATGAAGCCGAAGACGAAGGAAGAATGAAAGTTTCGAATGGGTTCAAAATAAAGAGCGCGATAAAACACTGGTTCACCACTCATCCCTGGCTTAAGCTTATTGCGTTATTCCTGGCCATTTTGCTTTGGCTGTATATCGGAGAGGAGTTGCACAGGTATTTATCGTGATATAAAGTATAGAGTAATATGAAATTAGGGGTCAATATAGACCATATTGCAAGCATAAGGCAGATAAGGAGCGGCGTTGAGCCCGAACCGGTCTATGCTGCGTTCATTTGCGAAGCAGCCGGCGCAGACGGCATCGTGGTGCATCTGCGCGAGGACCGGCGCCACATAAAAGACCGCGACCTTTATCTTTTAAAGAAAGTAGTCAAAACCAAATTAAATTTGGAAATGTCTGCCGCTGCCGAGATTGTTAATATCGCGTGTAAAGTCAGGCCGCAGCAGGCGACTCTGGTTCCCGAGAAGAGAAAGGAAATAACTACGGAAGGCGGGCTGGATGTAGCCGGCAATATAAAGAAGGTCGCCGGAGCGATAAATAAATTGAGAAAGCATAATATCGCGATAAGCTTATTTATCGACCCGGTTAAATCGCAAATCGACGCAAGCGTCAAGCTGGGCGTTGAGATGATTGAGTTGCATACGGGCAGATACGCCGACGCAAAAACGGAATCTTCCAAAAGGCTGCGCTTGGCCGAGCTTGAAAGGGCGGCGGGCTACGGACATCGCAAGGGCCTAACCGTTAACGCGGGGCACGGCCTGGATTACTACAACGTAAAACCGGTAGCAAGAATTCCCCGGATAGAGGAGCTGAACATCGGTTATTCCATTGTTTGCCGCGCAGCGCTGGTCGGTCTGGACCGGGCCGTCCGGGAGATGAAAGCGCTGATCAAATGAGCATAATCGGAAACGGCGTGGATATTATCGAAGTTAGGCGGATTAAAAGCGCGATAGATAAATACGGCTGCAGTTTTCTTGAGCGGATTTTTACGGATAAGGAATTACAAAACGCAGAAGGACACAACAATCGCTACCAGCATCTGGCGGGCAGGTTCGCCGCCAAGGAGGCCGTATTTAAGGCTCTGGGTAAGGCGGGGTTGAGATTTAAAGACGTGCAAATATTGAATGACCGCCAAGGCAAGCCTTTTTGTTCTTTGACAAATTCATATAAAGATAAATTCAAGGTTTATATTTCTATCTCCCATATCAAAAATTATGCGGTTGCCAGCGCAATTATCACACAGGGAAACTCAAGCTCATAAAGGCGATTTTGGCCATATTTTAATTCTGGCTGGCTGCGCGCAATTCAGCGGCGCGGCAATTCTGTGTTCTAATTCGGCAATCCGCTCCGGCGCGGGAATGGTCACCCTGGGTCTGCCAGGCGGCCTCATCAACGCTTTTATTAAAATAAAAGCCCCTGAAATAATACTTAAGCCTTTGGCTCAGACTGCAGAGCTTACCCTGAGCGTTAAGGCTTATCCTCAGATAAAGAAAATATTAGACAAGATTGATATTTTAAGCGTCGGTCCGGGCCTCAGTCAAAATAAATCAACTCAAAATTTAATCCGAAAAATAATTTCCGACGTAAATAAGCCGATGGTCATTGACGCGGACGGCTTAAACGCATTAGCGGGTTACCCGGATTTATTACGGGATACGCAGCGCAAAAAACGGGCAACAAAAATACTAACTCCGCATCCCGGCGAGATGAGCAGATTGTTGAATATAAGTATAAATGAAATACAGCACAGCAGAAAAGATATTGCGCAAGGGTTTGCCAGGGATTATAATTGCATCATTGTGCTGAAAGGACACGGCACGGTAGTTGCGGATGCAGAAGGAAAGGTATATACCAATGAGACGGGCAATCCCGGTATGGCTACTGCCGGCTCCGGAGACGTTTTAACCGGTATGATTGCGGCTTTTTTAGGCCAGGGATTGGACGGCTTTGAGGCGGCAAAATACGCAGTGTATTTGCACGGCTTAGCCGGAGATTTAGCAGCCAAAGAGAAAACGCAGGCAGGAATGATTGCCTCGGATATAATTGAGAAGATTCCCGACGCCATTAAAATTAGTAGGTAGTAGGTAGGGATCAGGGAATAAGCGTTAGTGAGTGACGCTGGCGTGGCGCAATGGCAGCGCAAGTGATTTGTAATCACTAGGTTGGAGGTTCGACTCCTCTCGCCAGCTTTTAATATTTAACTATGAGAATCATACGTTATTCCAGTAAAAAACTTCAGGAAATATATAACCGCGGCATCCCCAGAACAAGGCGGCTCAAGGAAAAGGTGGAGAAGATAATCGAGGATGTGCGTCTGCAGGGAGACGATGCCTTGATAAAATACACCAAGAAATTCGACGCAGTTAAGCTCTCCGCAAAATCCCTGCGTATTACAGAGGCCGAGATTTCCGGAGCTTACCAAAACATAGAACCGGATTTTGTTACTTCCCTGAAGCAGATTATCGAGAATATAACCCGGTTCTACCGGGAGCAAATCAGGAGGTCCTGGAGGATAAAAGACGCCGACGGCGCAATTTTGGGAGAAAACTTCCACCCCATAGAAAGAGTAGGCGTTTACGTGCCCGCCGGCCAGGCTCCTTTGGTATCTACGGTTTATATGACTGTTTTGCCGGCAAAAATTGCCGGGGTCAAGGAGATTGTTTTGGTCAGCCCTCCGGATAAAGACGGAAACATTAATCCGCACATTCTGGCAGTGGCAAATTTATTGAAGGTTGACCAGATTTACCGCATAGGCGGGGCGCAGAGCATCGCCGCTTTGGCTTTCGGCACAAAAAGCATACCGAAGGTAGATAAGATTGTGGGGCCGGGCAACCAATATGTTACCGAAGCGAAGCGTCAGGTATTTGGCTTTGTCGACGTGGATATGCTGGCAGGACCCACCGAACTGGTAATCATCGCCAGCCGTTTCTCAGACCCCAAATTAGTCATCGCCGACATAAAGGCGCAGAAAGAGCACGCCAAAAGCCAGGTTTTTCTGGTTACTAATTCCAAGACTCTCGCGCGCCAGGTCAGGTCGCAGGTGGAAGGCGACGGATATATTATATTGACCAAAAATTTAGACGAAGCGGCCGAGATAGCCAACCGTATAGCACCCGAGCATTTGGAAATTTTGGTTAAGAAACCGGGCAGCTTGGTTAAAAAGATAAGACACGCCGGCGCGATATTCTTAGGGTCTTTCAGTCCTGTGGCGGTAGGAGACTATTTCGCCGGCCCCAGTCACGTTTTGCCTACCGGAGGCAGCGCGCGGTTCTTTTCCGGCCTTAATTTATCCGATTTTATAAAAAGTAATTATATTATCTCGTATTCCAAAAAGGCGCTGGAGAGGGCAAAGAATCCGGTCGAGAAAATAGTCGGCATCGAGGGATTAAGCCAGCATGCGGAATCAATAAAAGCGAGATTTTTATAATTGATGGTGAGCGAAGAGATTTTCTTGTGAGGAACAGGCATGTTTAATATATTTAAACGAAAAATTGAAAGAATTGCCGGAATTGAGAGGAAGACAACAGAGACGGAAATTAACTGTATCTTGAATATTGACGGAAAAGGCAAGGCCCAGATTGATACGGGGATAGGGTTTCTCGACCATATGCTTGAGTTGTTCGTTTTTCATGGATTACTTGACCTTAAACTTAAGGTAATAAAGAGCGATTTAAAGGTGGATACGCACCACACGAACGAAGATGTGGGGATTGTTTTAGGACAGACATTCAAAAAGGCATTGGGAAATATGAAGGGAATAAGAAGGTTTGGTTCCGCTTCTGCCCCGATGGAGAGCGTGCTGGCAAGCGTAACATTGGACATAAGCGGGCGCAGTCATTTTACAGGAATAATATCCAGATTCGGTTTAGAGACCGCAAAAAAAGAAGAGGACTATACTATAGAGGATGCAAATCATTTTTTTGAATCGTTTGCAAAACAAAGCGGCGTCAATATTATTATTAAAACTGAAAATCCCGGTCAATTAGCGCCAGGGATGGTAGATATTCACACCGTATTAGAGCCTGTCTTTAAGGCCTTTGGCATAGCGTTGAATCAAGCTACCGGAATCGACCCGCACAGGCAAGGCATACCCTCCACAAAAGGTGTGATTGATTAGTCGAAGGGTTAAAATGATAGCGGTTATTGATTACGGTATGGGCAATATTCACAGCGTAGCCAAGGCTACTCAGTTAGCCGGAGCCCGGGTTTTAGTAACCGATAAGCCTGAGAAGATTCTGGCTGCGGATAAGGTTGTCCTGCCGGGCGTGGGTGCGTTTTGCGACGGAGTGGAAGGGTTAAAGGAAAGAAATCTTACCCAAGCCGTGCTGGACTCGATAAAAAAGGGAAAATGTTTTCTCGGTATTTGTCTGGGGATGCAGCTGCTTTTTGAGCAGAGCGAAGAATCCGGGGATGCCCGGGGCCTCGGCGTATTGAGGGGGACGGTAAAAAAATTCAATATAAAGGGATTTAAAGTGCCTCACATCGGCTGGAATCAAATAGATTGCGCCTCGACGCCAAAGCACCCCTGCAGAGGCTTGTTAAAAGATATCCCCTCAGGCACCAACGTGTATTTTTGCCACTCTTATTATGCCCAGCCCCAGGACGAAAGCATTGTCGCCGCGACCAGCGACTACGGCATAGATTTTGCCGCCGTTATAAACCGGGATAACGTTTTCGGGGTGCAGTTTCATCCGGAAAAGAGTCTGAGCACGGGGCTTAAGATTTTAAAAAACTTTGTAGAGTTATAGCGGACAATGTTGATTATACCGGCAATTGATTTAAAGGAAGGCAAGGTAGTCAGATTATTCCGGGGCCATTTTGACAAGAAAAAAACATACTCCTCTAACCCGGTAAGCACTGCCCGGCACTGGGAGAAGCAGGGCGCAAAGTATTTGCACGTCGTGGACTTAGACGGAGCCAAAACCGGAAAAATCTGCCACCTGGACGTAATAAAGAAGATGGCCAAGAGTGTGCGGATTCCCATCGAATTCGGGGGAGGATTGAGGGACGAGAAGTCCATAAAGCAGGTATTGAACTGCGGAGCCAACAGGGTCGTTTTGGGCACAAAGCTGCAGGACGAGAAGTTCTTGCGTAAGGTGTTCAGAGAATTCAAGCAGAAAGTAATCGTAAGCATCGACGTCCAGGACAAGGTAGTAAAGCTGAGCGGCTGGCAGAGAGAATACAAAGGAGTAGGTATCCTCGAATTAATCAGGAAACTCGAAGACATCGGCTTTAAGGAAGTTATTTATACGGATATTTTCCGCGACGGCACTTTGAAAGGGCCGAATATCGCTATGGTTAAAAAAATTCTGAATAATTCCGGCCTTTCGGTTATCGTTTCGGGCGGTATTTCCAGCCTTGTCGACATATACAGATTGAAACCTTTAGGCAAGCAGGGCCTGACGGGAGTAATTATCGGCAAGGCGCTGTATGAGGGAAAATTTACTCTAAGGGAAGCAATGAAGGCGGTTTGAGAAGGAGGAATAAGATGTCGGGCAGATACCTTAAAACGCTGGCGGTTCTGGTATTTTTAATTTCTGTTGCAGGTTGCGTAACCGTGCCGGAAAAACCGGATGAATCACAGACGCAGGCATTAGAGAACAGAATTTCTGCACTGGAGGCAAACGTTCTAAAAAAGGATTCGGAGATTATCAGCTTAACCAACGTCCTGGAGAAAGAAAAACAGGAAAAAGCAGAGTTGTTAAAGGCTCTTAACGAACAGCAAAAAAAGCTCGAAGATTTAACCGAGGCATTCCGGGAGCAGAAAAAGGAAGCAAGGGCTAAGACCTATTATAAGTCCGTGATGAAGGTGCAGACCGCTTTAAGGAATGCGGGGTTTGACCCGGGAACAATTGACGGGCAGATCGGGCCCCGGACTCAAGAAGCTCTTAAAGAATTTCAAAAGGCGCACGGCCTGACCGCAGACGGCCGCCTGGATAAGCAAACCTGGGATCTTTTACGACAATATTTGGAGCCGAAAAAATAAAGGCTATGCTTACTAAGCGCATTATTCCCTGTCTGGATATAAAGGACGCCAGAGTGGTAAAAGGCATAAGGTTTTTGGGATTGAGGGACGCCGGAGATCCGGTTGAGGTGGCCGAAATCTACAATCAACAGGGAGCGGACGAGCTGGTCTTTTTAGACATAACCGCCAGCTTTGAAAAAAGAAAAATCCTCATAAATCTCGTTGAAAAAATAGCCCAAAAGATTTTTATGCCATTTACCGTGGGGGGAGGAATAAGGGATTTATCCGATATCCGCGATTTGCTGAACGCCGGAGCAGACAAGGTTTCCTTAAATACGGCTGCGGTGAAATGCCCGGATTTAATACAATACGCCAGCAGGCGTTTCGGATGTCAGTGCATTGTGGCGGCGATTGACGCCAAGTTAGCCGGGGGGGAAGGGCCTCAAGCTAAATCCTGGCAAGTTTTTATAAACGGAGGCAGAACGCCGACGGAGTTAAATGCCGTTGAATGGGCAAGGCAGGCCGCCGAGCTCGGAGCGGGGGAAATACTTCTTACCAGCATGGATTTCGACGGAACTAAAGACGGCTATGATTTGGATTTGACCGGGAGCGTTGTAGATGCGGTTGGTGTCCCGGTAATCGCTTCCGGCGGAGCGGGCAAGCCCGAGCATTTTCTGGACGTATTTTCAAAGGCAGGGGCAGACGCTGCCTTGGCTGCGTCGATATTCCATTATCAAGAGCTTTCCATAAGCCAGGTCAAGCAATACCTGGCGAATAACGGCATTCCGGTGAGGCTGAAATGAAAATCAAAGACTTAAAATTTGACAAAAAGGGCTTAATTCCTGCGGTCATTCAAGACTATAAGACCAAAGAAGTCTTGATGCTCGCTTATATGAATAAGGAATCCCTGCGCAGGACGTTGAGCTCGGGATTGACCTGTTTCTGGTCGCGCTCGCGCAAAGAGTATTGGGTAAAGGGAGCAACCACCGGAAATTTCCAGAGGGTAAAATCTATATATTATGACTGCGATGCGGACGCGTTGCTTATAAAGGTCCGGCAGAAAGGCGCCGCTTGCCATACGGGGAATTATTCTTGTTTTTTCAGAAGGCTATCTATGAAGAGGTTGCGTAAGGTTACACGATGTTCCATAAAGTTACATAAGGTTACAAAAAAGAAGTTTCTTTTTTAAATTATGTACAGCCCTTCGCTAAAAGAATTCTTGAGATTATCTAAGAAAGGCAATCTTATCCCGGTATATAAAGAGATACGCGCGGATTTGGATACGCCGGTTTCGGCGTTTTTGAAAATCAGGCGCGGGCGATACAATTATCTTCTGGAATCCGTGGAGGGAGCCCAGGCAATTGCCCGGTATTCGTTTTTGGGCACCGAGCCCGCCTGGGTTTTAAGGAGCAAGGCAGGCCGGATGGAAATATTCAACAGCCGAAGGGGCACGGTAAAGAGATTTAAAGCGGCAAAGGATCCTCTTGATGAGATTAAGAAGGTAATGTCCGGCTTTAAGGTGGTTTTGCACGGCGATTTGCCCCGTTTCTGCGGAGGGTTTGTGGGATATTTAGGATACGACGTAGTCCGGTTCTTTGAAAAAATTCCGGATAAAAACCCCGACGATTTGAAAACCTGGGACAGCGTGTGGGTCTTAAGCGATACTTTGCTTGTTTTTGACCACCTGCACCACACTATAAAAATCGTGTCCAATGCTTTTATTCCGGACGGCCGAAGCGCCGGAAAATGTTATAATATCGCAAAGAAAAAAATAGAACAGCTCCATTGCCGGCTGACAAACCCTCTTGGGAGAATAAGGAATGAACGCGCAAAGCATAAGCCCGAGCCGAAGATTCATTCGAATTTCAAAAAAGCCGATTATTTAAAACTTATAAAAAAAGCAAAAACCTATATTCGCCGCGGAGACATCATTCAGGTGGTGCCCTCTCAGCGCTTTTGTCTGTCTTTATGCGGGAAGTCGCCTCTGGATATCTACCGGGACTTGAGGAGTTTGAATCCTTCCAGCTATATGTTTTTCTTGGAGCTGAAAGACCTTTTCTTATTGGGCGCTTCTCCGGAAGCGTTGGTGCGCTGTGAAGGCAGAAGGGTAATAACCCGTCCGATTGCCGGAACCCGGCCCAGGGGCATTGACGAGAAAGAAGACCAAAGATTGGAAGCTCAACTGTTAGGCAGCAAGAAAGAGAAAGCCGAGCACATAATGCTGGTAGATTTGGGAAGGAACGATTTGGGCCGGGTATGCGATTTTGGAACGGTCAGAGTTAAAAACTTTATGCACGTGGAAAGATACTCTCACGTAATGCACCTGGTAAGCGAGGTAGAGGGAAAGTTACGCAGAGACAGAGATATTTACGATTGTTTAAGGGCGACTTTTCCTGCGGGTACGGTAAGCGGCAGCTCCAAGGTCAGGGCCATGGAAATAATTGACGAGCTGGAGAATACCAGGCGGGGACCGTATGCGGGATGCGTAGGTTATTTTAGCTTTTCAGGCAATCTGGATACATGCATTACGATACGGACCATATTGATTAAGGGCAAAAAAGCCTATGTCCAAGCCGGCGGCGGAATTGTCGCCGACTCGAATCCGGAGAAAGAGTATCAGGAGACGGTAAATAAGGCAAAGGCGCAGGTCGAAGCAATTATTAAGGAGTAAGGATTAAGGAGACAAAGGAGGGTAATCGATGTCAGTGCGTATAAGATTAAGAAAGATAGGCAAAAGCTCTAAAAAGAGATACTTTTTCCGCATCAGCGTTTTTGACAAAAGAAAGTCGCGAGACAGCCGTTCTATCGAAGAGTTGGGCTATTACGACCCCACCAAAGAGCCGGCGGTAATTAAGATAAACACGCAAAGACTTAATTACTGGCTGTCCTGCGGCGCTCAGATGTCCGAAACCGTAAGCGGTTTGGTTAAACGAAGCCACGACTTAGCGAACGAGAGTGAAGCTAAGTCGTCTGGCTGAGTTTACCCTTGACATCTACGATGTCAAGGGTTCAATTCGCCCAAACAACTTACGTCGTCCTTTGGACTCCGTAAGTTGTGGGCTCATTGAAGAAGGGAGTTGATTATGGAATCCGCCGCCGTTAATCCTTTAGTTAATTTATTGCCTCTGATTATTATTTTTGTCATTTTCTATTTCTTGCTTATCAGGCCGCAGAGATTGAGCCAGAAAGAGCATCAGAAAATGATTCAAAACGTGGAAAAAAACGACGAGGTCGTAACCACGGGGGGCGTTCACGGCAAGATTATTAACGTTAAAGACAAGACGGTAATTTTGCGTATAGACGACAACGTAAAGGTCGAGCTGGATAAGAACTGCATTGCTTATTTGAAGAAATCCTAAGAGCGCATAGCGTTTAGTATTTCCTATACGCTAAACACTAAAAAAGATGCCAAGGAAACTTCTGTATAAAACAATATTGATACTGTGTCTTGTCGGCCTGATGGCTTTTTATGCCTTCCCTTTGGAGAAGAGAATAAATCTCGGCCTGGACCTGAAGGGCGGCATGCACCTTTTATTAAGAGTTGATACGAGCCGGCTCAATGAGCAGTCCAGGGAAGGAGCGGTTGACCGGGCAGTCGAGATATTGCGTAACCGGATTGACGAATTCGGCGTCCGCGAACCGATAATACAAAAGCAGGGGAAAGACGAGATAGTGGTCCAATTGCCCGGAATCACGGATAGGGAGCGGGCATTAAGGTTAATAGGCCGGACCGCATTCCTGGAATTTAAATTGGTTTCCGACGATAAGGAGAAATTATCCAAGGCTCTTGGGGGAGAGATTCCGGAGGGATACGAATTAAAATACCTTCCAGAGGATGAGGAGCTACTGCTCTTGGAAAAGGAGGCTGTCCTGACCGGAGAGGCTTTGAAGAATGCCTACGTGCGTTTTGATTCTTCTGCGTTCGGGCAGCCGATTGTGGCTATGGAATTTAATCCGGAAGGAACGAGAAAATTCGCCGAATTTACCGCAAACAACGTCGGCAGGAGGCTGGCTATCGTTCTCGACGGGAAGCCGCAATCCGCTCCCCGGATAAGAGAAGAAATTCCTTCGGGAGAAGCGGTAATCAGCGGCCGATTTACGCTCGAGAAAGCGCAGGACCTGGCCCTGGTTTTAAGGATCGGCGCGCTGCCCGCGCCGACAGTAGTCGAGGAGGAAAGGACGATTGGGCCTCTGCTTGGCCAGGATTCCATCAGGGCCGGCCTTAAGGCAAGCGCTATAGGCCTAAGTCTGCTTCTTATATTCATGGTAGCCATTTATCATCTCGCCGGCCTGATTGCGGATTTAGCCCTGCTTTTGAATTTAGTTTTTATCTTCGGCGGCTTAGGGCTTCTGCCGGTGCTTTTCCCCGGCGTTTCCGCCACTCTTACTTTACCGGGCATTGCCGGCATCGTTCTGTCTTTGGGTATGGCGGTGGACGCCAATGTCTTGATTAACGAACGGATGCGGGAGGAGTTTAATCTCGGCCGGCCGATGGTCACCGTAATCTCAAACGGCTACGGAAAAGCTTTTTCCGCAATTATAGATTCTAACCTTACCACCTTGATTGCCGCATTCTTATTGTTTCAATTCGGAACGGGTCCGGTGCGTGGATTCGCAGTGACGCTGACCATCGGTATTCTGAGCAGTTTGTTTACGGCGTTAATAGTCACCCGCACTATTTTAGAGACATTAGTGCGCAAATTCGGGTTAAAAAAATTGACATTGCACAAGTTCCTCAGAGATACCCGTGTTAATTTTATCGCCAAGAGGAGAATATGCTATGCAATCTCGGCGATTGCGTTGGTTGCGGGGTTAGCCGCGGTATTATCTAAGGGCAGCACAGCCTGGGGCATCGATTTTACCGGGGGCAAGGTTCAGGAATATAAATTCGAGCAGCCGGTTCCCATAAAAGAAGTGCGCCAGGCTTTGGCTGAAATCGGCCAGGCCAACGCTTCCATACAGCGGTTTAAAGATAACCCCGGAGTTTATTTGATTAAAACCTCAGACAAGGAGGGAGAGGATATTACCGCACATCTTAAGCAGGCGTTCGGTAATCAAAACATAGATATCCTGAGAGTAGAAAACGTCGGTCCGGTGGCCGGGCGGCACTTAAGAAGCAAAGCTACCTCAGCGTTAATCTGGGCTCTCGTGGGTATCCTCATTTACGTGACTTTCCGCTTCAAGCAATTTAACTTTGCGGTTGCGGGGGTTATCGCCCTGTTTCACGACTCTTTAATCACCCTGGGATTTATGGGCTTAACCGGCAGGCAGATCGACTTAATCACGATAACGGCAATATTAAGCATCGCCGGTTACTCCATAAACGATACGATAATTATCTATGACCGCTTGAGGGAAAATCGCAAAATCTTGCCAAAAACCGGATTTGCCGACTTGATTAACCTAAGCATTAATCAGACGTTAAACAGAACGCTGATGACAACCTTTACCACTCTTCTGGTCGTGGCCACGCTCCTTGTTTGGGGCGGCCAAATTTTAAGCAATTTCGCTTTCGCCCTTTTTGTCGGATTTATTGCCGGCACTTATTCTACTATTTTCATCGTTTCGCCCTTAGTGCTCGCCTGGAGCCGTTCAGCAAAACCTCTTCCCAGATAGCAATGTTTCCTTCCGTAAAATTATTCATCAATCAGGAATTAGATATGGAGAGATTGTTGTCTATCTTTTTCGAATACGGATACAGCCGCCAGGAACAAATAACGACCGAAGGGGAATTCTCCCGGCGCGGCGGCATTATCGACATTTGGCCGGTTACCTTTGAGCTTCCTTTACGCATCGAGTGGGAGTCTGACCGGATTCAGACCCTGCGAAGCGTCGATTTAGCCACCGGAAAAAGTTTTTGGGACCATACCGTTGTGATAATCCTGCCGGTAACCAAGGGCCGCTTAACGCGCATCGTCCATTTTAAAGAGGACCTGCCGCTTGCGAATTTTTTAGATATAAAGTTTGGCGATTATGTGGTTCATAACCGCTACGGCATCGGCAAGTTTCTGGGTTTGGAGAAAATTAAAGCGGCGGATGAATATCAGCAGCATCTGGTTATAGAGTATGACCGCCAGGAAAAATTATTCGTTCCCATAGACCAGGTACACTTAGTCCAGAAATACGTTGCCTTCGGCGCCCGCCGGCCGAAATTGAACAGGCTGGGAACCAAGGATTGGCAGCGGACCAAACAGAGAGCCAGGAGGGGCATTCAGCAGCTGGCTTGGGAATTGTTGTCCGTGGAGGCCATGCGCAAGACAAAGAGCGGAACCGCTTTCTCCAAAGACACGCCCTGGCAGGAGGAATTTGAGGCAGGGTTTCCTTTCCCGGAAACGCCCGGCCAGGTCAAGGCCTGGGAAGAGACAGGGCAGGATATGGAATCTTCCAAGCCGATGGACAGGCTGCTGTGCGGGGACGTGGGTTACGGAAAAACCGAGGTGGCGTTGAGAGCCGCCTATAAATGCGTAATGAGCGAAAGGCAGGCCGCAATTTTAGTCCCCACCACTATCCTGGCCGAGCAGCATTATCAGAATTTTAACAAACGCGTGGAAAAATTTCCTATCCGCCCGGAGATGCTTTCCCGATTGGTAAAGAGGAGCGACCAGGATAAAATAATAAAGGATTTGGCCGAAGGCAGGGTCGATATAGTCATCGGCACCCACCGTCTTTTAGCCGAAGACATCAAGTTTAAGGACCTCGGATTGGTCATTATCGACGAGGAGCAGAGATTCGGCGTCAAGAGCAAGGAGAAGTTGAAGCAATTGCGCTTAAACTGCGATGTGCTGACCCTTACCGCAACGCCGATACCGAGAACTTTGTACATGAGCTTAATGCAGCTCAGGGACATTTCGGTCATAGATACTCCGCCGCAAAATCGCTTGCCGATTAAGACCTTTGTGTTAGAATATGACGAGGATTTAATCCGCCAGGCTGTTTTAAACGAGGTAAAGCGAAAAGGACAGGTTTATTTCGTGCATAACCGGGTTCAGGATATTGATAAGGTTAAGCAGAAATTAAGCCGGATGCTTCCTTTGCGGGTGAGGTTGGGGGTCGTGCACGGCCAGATGCCCGGCCAAATGATAGAATCTGCAATGAGGGAATTTTTAAATTCTAAAATCGACGTGCTTATTTCAACGTCGATTATTGAGTCGGGCCTGGATATACCGAACGTCAATACCCTTATCGTGAACAATGCGGATAATTTCGGGCTGGCGGAGTTGCATCAATTACGGGGGAGGGTAGGCAGATTTAACCGGTCAGCTTATGCCTATTTTCTTATTCCCCGCAAAGGGGTATTGAGCGACGACGCCAAAAAAAGACTCGCTGCTCTGCAGGAATACTCCGAGTTAGGCTCGGGTTTCAAGATTGCGATGCAGGATTTGGAAATCCGCGGGGCGGGAAATCTTCTCGGAACCGAACAGCACGGGTTTATTACCGCGATTGGTTTTGACTTGTACTGCCGGCTTTTGCGCGAGACGATAGACGCCTTCAAGAAAATAAAAGAAGAGGTTAAGAGATGAAATTAAAAAAATTTTCATTAAGGTTGTTGCAGAGGGCAATTTTCTTGATATTGGTAAGTTTATTTTCAGTTTCATGGAGCCCGTTCAGCTCAGCCGGGGACGGCGTAGTGGCTATCGTCAACAACGAGATAATAACTCAAAAGGACCTTAATGATTTTATCAATTTTATGAAAATACAGTTATCGGGGCAGTATTCCAAAGAAGAAGTCGAGCAGAGAGTGAATCAGATGATGCCCGATTTGATAAGCCGCCTTATCGAGGACAGGCTCATTCTGCAGACGGCTTATAAAGAGAATATATCGGTTGGCCGAAGCAGGATCGATGCGAGGGTAGGGCAGATAAAAAAAGGGTATGCCAGCGAGGCGGATTTCCTGGAAGATCTGACTTCCCAGGGGTTAAGCCTGGCCGACATCGAAACAAAGATTACGGAGCAGTTTCTTATGTTCGAAATAATCGACAAAAAAATAAAGAGCAAGGTTGCGGTGAAGCCGCAAGAAGTTACCGAATATTATAATGCTCACAGCAAGGATTTCGGAGAACCGGAGCTCAGATGGGTAAGATTTTTAATCGTGAGAGACCCGGAAATAGCCGATGAATTGAAGCATCTGGTTTTTAATTACGGGAATTTGGACGAGATAGCCGCTGTCTATTCGCTGGAAATAACGGATTTGGGATGGGTTACTTCAAAGCAGCTAAGCGGCCGGATTGCCGAGATAGTCTTTAATTTAAATAAGGGAAAGGTTTCCCCGCTTATGAGTTTAGAAGATAATAATTACATATTCGAAGTTAAAGATATTCGGCCGTCCGGGGAATCATCTCTCAGTCAGGTGCAGGGCGAAATAAGCAAATATCTTTTTGAGAAAAAAATGAAAGAGGCTCTGAAGGAGTGGCTGGACGAATTAATGTCCAAGGCCTATATCGAGATTAAAAAGGAATATGCGTCCTATTAAGATAGGCATAACCATGGGCGATCCTTCGGGCATCGGGCCGGAAGTAATATCTAAAGCGCTGTCCGGGCCCGGGATAAACCGATTGGGCGAAATCGCGGTAATCGGGGATAAATGGGTGTTTGATAAAGTCACAGGTCACAATTCATACCCTCACGGGCACAGGCAAGTCACAAGTTTCAAATTTATAGATTTAAATAATGTCCCCAGGAAAAATTTTAAGTTTGGCAAGATAAGGAGGGAGTTTGGTCAGGCAGCAATTGATTATCTGAAAAAGGCGGTAGAGTTAATAAAGAATAGAGAGCTCGATTGTTTGATTACCGCGCCGATTTCTAAACAGGCAATAAATTTAGCCGGTTACAGATACGCAGGACATACCGAATTCTTAGCCCGGGCCTTCGGCAAAAAGAGCCGGAATTTGGCAATGATGTTGCTTAATCAATATTTAAGAGTGAGTCTGGTTACCCGCCACCTGGCATTAAAAAAGGTCAGCTCCGCATTAAGCCGGGAGGCGATTTATAAAACCATCGTTATAACTTATATAGCCCTGAGAGAATATTTTGGCGTTGCACGCCCTAAAATTTGCGTAGCTGCCTTTAACCCGCACGCCGGAGAGGGCGGTTTGCTGGGGCGGGAGGAGATTGAAAAAATTAGTCCGGCCGCAAGACAGGCGAGGATGATTGTAAAGGACGTCTTCGGCCCCTTGCCTGCGGACTCGGCATATTTGAAAGCAAAACAAGGGAATGTCGACGCCGTAGTTGCAATGTATCACGACCAAGCTCTTATTCCTTTAAAGGCGCTTGACCCTGATTCGGGCGTGAACCTCACATTGGGTCTTGGTTTTGTGCGCACTTCTCCTTTGCACGGCACTGCCTTTGACATCGCAGGAAAGAATATTGCCAGCGAGGCCAGTTTTGTTTCTGCGGTAAAGACAGCTGTCGAATGCACTAATAATTTAAAGAAGAGTTCGTTATTCGCCAAATCTGCTAAAAGATAAATTATCGATGCGGTTCAGGCCGAGTAAGCGATTGGGGCAGCATTTTCTTATCGACGGGAATATCCGACGCAAAATCATCAAGGCGTGCGAAATCGCGCCTGATGATACCGTTCTTGAAATAGGTTCGGGCCGGGGAGAGCTTACCAGGCTAATCGCAGAGAAGACGGAGAAATTCTTTGCCCTGGAGTTCGACCCCCGCTTATGCACGGCCCTTAAAAGCAACCTAACGGATTTTCCTCGGGTTAAAATAATCAACCTCGATATATTGCGCTTTAATATCGCAAGATTCTTTGAGAGCGTGCCCAGGATTAAAGTAATAGGAAATTTGCCGTATAACATCACCACGCCGATAATCGTACATTTACTCAAATATCGCGATAAAATAGAATGTATATATATTACGGTTCAGAAAGAATTTGGCCGGAGGATGGCCGCTTCCCGGGGAAGTTCCGATTGGAGCGCGTTTAGCTGCTTTTTGCAATATTACACGCAACCTCAAATACAATTTTTTGTAAAAAAAACTTGCTTTTGGCCTCAACCTAAGGTAGACTCTGTTTTTGTAAAATTAAATATCAAAGAGAAATTGCCTCTGGATGCAAGAATTGAGAAGAGGCTGTTTAAAATTATTCGCTCAAGTTTTCAACAAAGGAGAAAGATGTTAAGAAATTCGCTTTCCGGAGTCGTTTCTCATAAAAAATTAAACCGATTTTTTGAAAGATACAGCATTAACAGGGACATCCGGGGAGAGCGACTGTCTTTGCAGGATTTTATTAATTTAGTCCGATGCGAATAAATAAATTCATAGAATTATTTATTACCGGCGCGAGCCTTTTGTTTCTTTCTTCGTGCGCCACTATCCCGACAGCTCCGCTCAAGCCGCAGCCTGCAACGGTTTATCCTCTTGCTCCGGAATTAATCAGGCACGATATCTTTCACACCGTGGCTCCAGGAGAGACTTTGTGGAGGATAGGCAAGATTTACGATGTGAGAATCGAAGATATTATGCGGGCAAATAACCTGAGCGATAAAGACAAGTTAAGCATGGGGCAAAGGCTCCTTATACCCCAGGCTTTGCCTGCTAGCTCCATAATCCCTCTATATCCTTCAAACAAATGGAAATACATTGTCATCCACCACAGCGCTACAGATGTGGGCAATGCCCTCACCTTTTACAACGCTCATAAGCGAAGGGGATTCATTGACGGTCTGGGTTATCATTTTGTTATCGATAACGGCAGCGCAGGTAAACCCGGGGGATATATCGAAATTTCGCCCCGTTGGCTTAATCAACAGAACGGCGCGCACTGTAAGGCAGGAGGTATGAATTACAATGGGATAGGGATTTGTTTGGTGGGTAATTACAGTCAGGAGAATGTTCCCCAGAAACAGATGGATTCGTTAGTTTACCTGGTGAACGTACTCCGGAGATTTTACCGCATACCGTTGAAAAATATTATGGGCCACAGCCAGGTGTCCGGAGCAAATACCGAATGCCCCGGCACGAGATTTCCCTGGAAGAGCTTCTTTAACAGGTTAAAACAAGAGAACGATTGACCAGCGCCAGACCCCCCGAAGATCCTTCGCCCTTCGCTTCGTCCTTCGCTTCGCTCAGGACGACCCTGAGCCTGCCGAAGGGTCGTTCAGGACTCGATGACGATTCTGAGCCCTTCGCTTCGCTCTAGGGTAAACTTCGCGAAGAATCTCGTCCTATCGGCCTCAGGATCAAGAAAAATCGCCAGAAGCTTCGCGAAAGCGATTTTTCTTGACCCCGCACCTTTTATTTATTAGAATATATTAGTTATAATAAGACAGAGACTTACGTAACAAAACCAGGAGGGAGCGATAATGACAAAAAAGGATATAGTGCTCAGGATTGCGGACCAGACGAACCTAAAGCAGATTGAGATAAAAAAAATTGTGCAAGCTACTTTTGATTGCATTTTGGACGCATTGGTGCGCGGAGAGAAGATTGAACTGCGGAATTTCGGCGTTTTTAAAATAAAACAGCGTAAACCCCGCACCGGAAGAAATCCCCGTACAGGCGAAGTTGTTCCGGTTCCCGCACGCAAAAGTGTTGTTTTCAGGCCAGGACTGGAAATGAAAAAAAGAATTAAATAGTTTTAAGAGAGGACAAGCGAGGTTTATGTTTAAGCGTGTGCGGGGCACACAGGATATTCTACCGCAAGATTCCTCCTCCTGGCAGGAAATTGAAGAGGTCGCCAGGAGGGTTTTTTTCCTTTACGGATATCAAGAAATAAGAACTCCTGTCCTAGAAAAAGCATCTTTATTTAACCATTCCTTAGGCGAAACTACCGAGATTGTCCAGAAGCAGATGTTTGAAGTTATTCACGGCAAAGACCATTTGGTTTTGCGGCCGGAAGGGACCGCAGCGGTAGTGCGGGCGTATTTGGAGAATAATTTAGACAAAACAAGTCAGGCGAGTAAGCTGTATTATTTTGGTCCGATGTTCAGGGCCGAGCGTCCCCAAAAAGGCCGCCTTCGTCAATTTCACCATCTGGGAATCGAAGCAATCGGCAGCCTCTCCCCCCGCTTAGACATAGAAGTTATCTCAATGAGCGACAGGTTGCTCAGGGAATTAGGCATTACCGGTTATCATATTTATATTAACAGCTTGGGTTGCGCGCAAGACAAGGCAAGGCTGGCTAAAGTCCTGCGGAAAGAATTAAAGAGTGAGCTGCCGAAACTTTGCCCGGATTGCCGGAACCGCTATATCCGCAATATCTTTCGGATTTTGGATTGCAAGAATCCGGATTGCCAGAGGGTGGTAAGCGGTTTAGAGTTAAAGCATGACCATCTTTGCTCTGACTGCCGGCAGCATTTTCAATCTTTAATCGAAGGGTTGGAGTCGACAGGAGTTTCGTATCAGTCGCTGCCCTATCTTGTCCGAGGCCTCGATTATTACACGCGGACCGTATTTGAAGTCAGGCACGCCAGGCTGGGCGCCCAGGACGCGATAGGCGCGGGAGGCCGCTACGATAACTTGATAGGCAGGCTTGGCGGCAGGGAACTGCCGGCTATCGGCTTTGCTTTTGGAATTGAAAGGCTCCTGCTTGCAAGGGGCAGCAAGGCAGCGCAGAAAAATCAGAGCTTAGTTTATGTGATAGCGCTGGGCAGGGAAGCCGAGACAAAGGGAACGGAGTTGTTGCATGTTTTGCGCGAAAATAATATCCCCTCCGATACTGATTACGCAGGACGCTCTCTAAAAGGCGCGATGCGCCAGGCTAATGAACTGGGCGCGAGATTTTGCGTAATTATCGGCGAGGATGAATTGGCTAAGGGTGTGGTTTCTTTGAAGGATATGGTTACCGGAGCGCAGGAGGAAGTCAGGGAAGACAATTTAATAAAAGAATTAATGATATATCAACAGAAGGCTAAGGTTAAGGTATAGAATGTTGCGCACACATACCTGCGGACAATTAACGGCGGACCAGATCGGCAGCAAAGTAACCCTGTGCGGCTGGGTGGCTTCCCGCCGCGACCACGGGAAAATCATCTTCATCGATTTAAGAGACAGATACGGGCTGACCCAGGTGGTATTCGCTCCGGGCCTAAACAAAGAGGTATACGCTCAGGCCAAAGAATTAGGCGCTGAATTTGTAATTCTCGTTCAGGGAAAAGTAAACCGCCGGCCTAAAGGGACCGAGAATCCCAGGATACCTACCGGAGAAGTCGAGGTTCCCGCGGATGAATTGAGCATTTTAAATACTTGCGCCAATCTTCCTTTCGAAATCAAAGAAGACGCAATCGCGGGCAGCGAAGTCCGGCTTAAGTACCGCTATCTGGATTTGCGCAGGAAAAAAGCTCTCGATAATCTACTGCTAAGACACAATATTTATTCCGCTATGCGGGCTTTTTTAAATGAACAAGGCTTTGCCGAGATAGAGACTCCTATGCTTACCAAATCCACTCCGGAGGGTGCCAGGGATTTTCTCGTGCCTTCCCGATTATCGCCGGGACATTTTTACGCTCTTCCCCAGTCTCCACAACTATTCAAGCAAATCCTTATGATTGCCGGAGCAGACCGGTATTATCAAATTGCCCGCTGTTTTCGCGACGAGGATTTACGGGCTGACCGCCAGCCTGAGTTTACGCAATTAGACCTGGAGATGTCTTTTATTCATCAGGAGGATATCTTTAATTTAATCGAGCATCTGCTGCAATATGTTTTTCAGCGGATTCTTAACCTGCGCATAGTTACCCCTTTCCCCCGCCTTAAGTATGAAGAGGCGATGGAACGCTACCAGACCGATAAGCCTGATTTGAGGCAAGCCCCGTTGGGACAAGCGGGCCGGGGCGAAAAGCTCGCTTTTGTCTGGGTAATTGATTTCCCTCTGTTTAAATATGACGAAGCCGAAAACCGCTGGCTCAGCGAACACCATCCTTTTACCGCTCCCGCAAACGAAGACATAGAGCTGAACGGCTCATATAAAGACGTAAAGGCGCTCGCTTACGACCTGGTTTTAAACGGCTCGGAAATCGGCTCGGGTTCGCTCAGGATTCATAAGCCTGAGCTTCAGGAAAAGATATTTAAGATTATCGGCTTAGACCAAGAGGAGGCCGAATCGAGATTCGGTTTTTTACTTCAGGCGCTGAAGTACGGCGCTCCGCCGCACGGAGGATTTGCTTTGGGATTGGATAGATTCACGAGCATCCTGGCGAACGAAGATACCATTCGCGAAGTTATCGCATTTCCTAAGACTCAAAGCGGCTGGTGTCCGTTCACCGACGCGCCGTCCATTGTTAATAAAGCTCAGTTGGAGGAGTTAGGCTTGGAAATAAAAAAGGAGGCGAAAGATGTATAAGAAATTGGCTCTGTTTGCCTTGGGCGGATTTTTGAGTTTTGCAATCAGCGGTTGCGTGGTAAGGACTTATCCCGTGGTGAAAGAAAGGGTTGACCAGGAGTTGGCCGAAGGCAACCGCGGTTATCTTACGGGTAAACCTAAAGCCGCCGAAGGCGAGTCTAAAAAGAGCACCCGTAAAGTTCAGGTATTCGAGATAGAGTTACATCCTATAAAGGTAGAGGCAGAACCGCCTGCGGCTGAAGCGGAAGCCGCCAAGCCGAAGGCTGCCGTTTACGTTCCTTCGGCTGCGGAAGAAGCTAACCAGAAAACCCCGTCCGCCGCTTCCGGAATCAAATCCGTAGTGGTTAAACCGCCCAAGTCCCAGACGGTGGTTATGAAGAAATATACGGTTAAGAAAGGGGATACTCTCCAGGAAATCTCCAGGAATTTTTACGGCACAACCAAGCGATGGAAGGAGATTTACGAAGTTAACCGGGAGGTTTTAAAGAGCCCCAACAGTATCTATCCGGGGCAGGTTATCGAGATTCCTGTGGAGGAGGTGGCGGGGGAGAAATAAATGGAAAGAGTTATTCCTCTGTGCAATATTCAGGAAGCCCAGGCGCTGTTCGGGACCCGGGATAAGAACTTGAGGACAATCGGAGAGGAATGTAACGTTAAGATTTTTTCCCGGGGGGACAAACTCAAGCTCAAGGGCAGCTCCAAAAACGTTCGCAGAGCGGAAGCGCTGCTTGAGGCGCTCATCGGTTCGTTAAGGTCGGGCAAAGCCGAACAAGTAACTACGATGCAAACTCATGTGCACAGCATTGCCCCCAAGACGAAAGGTCAAAGGCTCTACGTTGAGGCGATAAACAAGTACGATATTGTCTTTGTCGTCGGCCCGGCCGGGACAGGCAAGACATATCTTGCGGTCTGGAAGGCGCAGGAGGCTCTTAAAAAAGGCTTAATTCGCAGGATAATTCTGACCCGACCGGCCATAGAGGCGGGCGAATCTTTAGGATTTTTGCCCGGGGATATATATGAAAAGATTTCGCCTTACCTGCGCCCGCTTTACGACGCCCTTTACGATATGATGGAACCGGATGTTATAGATAGGTATGTAGATACCGGGATTATTGAAGTCGCTCCGCTGGCGTACATGAGGGGAAGGACGCTGAACGACGCCTTCATAATTCTCGACGAGGCCCAGAATTGCACCGCCGAGCAGATGAAGATGTTCCTGACGCGCCTCGGATTTGACTCTAAAGCGGTAATTACCGCCGATATAACCCAGAGCGACCTTCCCGGCGGGAAACCTACCGGCCTGCTTCAGGCCCAGGAGCTTTTAAGCGAAATCGAGGGCATAAAATTTATTTATCTCACCGGTTCCGACATAGTCAGGCACGAGCTCGTGCAGAAGATTATCGAGGCATATGAAAAAGCAAGTCATAAAAAATAGCGTAGTCGTCGCGGGCTCTTTTCTTTACTGTCTTGTCCTGAACATCAATCTGCTTATCCCCCTTATATTGGTTAGTATTTTTATTTACTGGGAAGCATGGAAGGAGCGCAAACCCGCAGATTGCCGCTTCCTGCACCTGTCTCTTCTTTTTCTCATAATTTTTGCCATCGGGCTTTGGTCTTTTGAAAATAATTTGGAGATTTATTACGTACCGTTTTCTTTAATCCCGATGTTAGTAATCATCCTGTGGCAGGATTTGATGATTTCGCTCCTGATGATCCTGGCTTGCGGCCTGCCTTTGGCCATAGAATTCAGAGGCCTGGACGCGGCTGTTTTATTTTTGGTCAGCGCCACTGCTTCGACCGTCCTTCTGGTTAACGTCCGCCGCCGCTCCCAGATTATACGCGCCGGATTCATTGTCGGCATATTTCAGGCGTTCACCTGGTTGTTCATCCGGGATTTCAGGGTCGTAAATAACGCCAACCCCTACGTATATTTTTTCCTTAACGGGATTTTCTGCGGCATTATTGTCGTAGGATTGCTGCCGGTATTTGAATACATATTCGGACGGGTAACCAATATCAGCCTGTTAGAGCTGTCCGACTTCAATCATCCGATTCTCAAGAGGCTGATGCTGGAGGCGCCCGGGACGTACCACCACAGCCTCATCGTCGGCAACCTCTCGGAGGCGGCCTGCGAGGCGGTAGGAGCGAATTCTTTATTGGCAAGAATCGGCGCCTATTACCACGATATCGGCAAGATTGAGAAGGCGGACTACTTCAGCGAAAACCAGAATTTGAGCGTAAGCAAGCACGAGGAGCTTTCTCCGTCGATGAGCAAGTTGGTTATTATAAACCACGTAAAGGAAGGGGAGGCTCTGGCGCGGCGTTACCGCCTTAATCCGAGAATAACGGATTTTATCCGCCAGCATCACGGCAAGAGCGTGGTTTATTACTTCTACCGCCGCGCCCTGGAGAACGGAGAGGAAGACGAAGTGATTTCGGAGGAGGGTTTCCGTTATCCAGGCCCGAAGCCCAACAGCAAGGAGACGGCAATCGTGCTTCTGGCCGACTCCGTAGAAGCGGCAACCCGCGCTTTAAGAGAGCCCACCCCCGGAAGGATTGAGCAAGAGGTGCACAAGATAGTCAACAACAAATTTATCGACGGACAGCTTGACGAGTGCGAACTAGCCCTGAAGGACCTTGAAAAAATCTCCGGAATTTTTATCCGTCTTTTAACGAGTATTTATCATTCCCGTATAACCTATCCTTCGGTGAGCCGTGCAGATAATCATCGTAAATCAACAAAAGAGAATTCCCGTCCGCAAGAAAAAAGTAAGAGAAATAGTTCTCAGGATTCTTAAGATTCTAAAGGTAAAATTGAGGGGCCAGCTTACCGTTCTTTATACAGACAACAGAACTATACAGGGGCTGAATTATAGATTCCTCGGCAGGAAAGAGCCCACCGACGTACTTTGTTTTGACCTCTCCGATAAAGATGAGACCCTTGCCGATATTGTGATTTCGACAGAGACGGCCGAGGAGAATTCCCGGTTATTTAAGACTTCGCCGGGCCGGGAGGCAAGGCTTTATCTCGTCCACGGCATACTGCACCTTTTAGGGTATAAAGACCGGAATAAAAAAGACAGAATTCGGATGCACAGGAAGGCGCTCCAAATCCTCAAGAAGCTTCAATTCTATGGCTATTCATAGGACCGAAGGCATTGTTTTAAACACGCAGAATTTCCGCCAGACCAGTCTCATTGCAAATTTCTACACCCGCGATTTCGGCAAACTCTCCGGGCTTCTAAAAGGAATAAGAGAGGAGCCGACTAAATTTAACAGCAATCTGGATGTTCTCTCGTTAAACGAAATTATATTTTACAAAAAGACAAAATCATCGCTGCATCTGGTAAGTCAATGCGATTTAAAGCGGGATTTCCGCTTAATCAAGAACGATTTGGACAGGGTCAGGAGAGCGTTTGGCTTGGTTGAATTGCTTAACGACCTGACCGTGGAAGAAGACAGGAACGAGAGGATTTTTGACCTTGCCGTTGACTGTCTGTGCCAATTAGAAAACGGATATAATTTAGATAAGATACCCATAATTTTCAAGATCAAAGCGTTGGATTTTTGCGGCTTCAGGCCTCATCTTGATTCGTGCGTGTCTTGCAATAGCAGGATTATTTCTCAGGCGAGGTTGAGCTTGAAATTCGGGGGGCTGTTGTGCGAGCATTGCTTAGACAGGGATATTAAGTCCAGAAATATCTTTCGGGGAACAGTGGCGTCTATTCTATATATTGAGAAAAACGATTTTCATAAGGTTTTGCGCCTGGGGATAAACCGGGAGATAATGAAAGAATTAAATAAGGTCTTGGATGCGTTTTTGGAGTTTCATATTGAAAAAACCTAAAGAGGTGATGCGGGATGAAAATTGTAGTGGCAGGCCCTGGTTCAATAGGCTCTCTTTTTGTTTCTTATCTATCGAAATCCAAAGAAGAAATTTGGCTCCTGGATAAGGATAATGCCCGCGCCGAAATTTTAAATCAGAATGGAATAAGAATCGAAGGTGTTTCGGGTGCCTGGCAGGCGAAGGTAAGAGTCTCGGCTAATCCCGAGCAAATCGGCGAGAGCGACTTGCTGCTTGTATGCGTCAAGTCCTACGATACCAAAGAATTGATAAACTATGCCAGGCCGATTCTCGGCGCAAACTGTTCCGTGCTTACTTTGCAAAACGGCATCGGAAACATAGAGATAATCAGCGAATTGCTGCGCGGGCAAAATGTATTTGCCGGCATAACCAGCCAGGGAGCGAATCTGGCGGAGCCGGGCGTGTTGCATCATGCCGGATTCGGCGAGACGGTCATCGGCAGCCTTGACGGAAAGCTGACCGCCCAGCTGCGGGAAATCCGTCAATTGTTTAACGAAGTGGGTATTCCTACCCGCCTCTCCAGAGATATAAAGGGAGCGCTCTGGTCAAAACTGATTATCAACGTCGGCATTAACGCGCTCACAGCGGTTACCCGCCTGAGAAACGGCCAGCTTCTGGAATTCGAAGGAACGCGCTCGATTATGAGGCAGGCGGTTTCGGAAGCCGCGAGGGTTGCCAAAAGGAAGAGGATAAAACTTCAATTCGATGACCCGTTAACCAAGGTAGAGGCGGTCTGCTCCGCTACCGCAAAAAACATATCCTCTATGCTCGGCGATGTTCTTAAGAAGAAATTCACCGAGATAGACTTTATTAACGGAGTAATTCTACGGCAAGGGCAGAGTTTAGGAATACCCGTACCGGTGAACAGTTTCCTCTTCGATTTGGTTAAAACAATCGAATCGAGTTACGATTTGAGGATTAATTAAGATGAATAAAAAAATACTGGTTGTCGACGATAATCGCATGAGCCTGGAGATTACCCGCCAAAGTTTGGAGAAAGCCGGATATGACGTGATAACGGAACAGTCCGGGGGAAAAGGCATAGAAATAATTAAAAAAATCAAGATTGATTTGATAATTCTGGACCTGATTATGCCCGGCCTTGACGGCTTTGGTTTCCTGACTATTTGCAAAAGCGATCCCGCAACTCAAAGCATACCGGTGATAGTGCTTACCGCCAGGGACTCCCAGCAGGAGATAGAAGAGGTAAAGGCAATGGGGGCTCTGGATTGTTTTATCAAGTACAGGATGCCGCCGGCTAAGTTAAGAGAGCGCATCAAATTAATTTTAGGCGATTAAAAGAGGATGGAGAATCAGGGGGTTGCTGAAATCTTCGGCAATATAGCGAAGATTTTGGAAATCAAGCAGGAGAATCCTTTCCGTATCCGGGCCTACGAGAAGGCTGCCCAGAACATAAGGGACCTTTCCGAAAATATACAGACCCTGTCCGAAGAAGAAAGGCTGTCGGAGATCCCCGGCATCGGCCGGGATTTGGCCAACAAGATTAAAGAAATAGTATCTACCGGAAAACTTAAATTTTACGAAGACCTAAAGAAGGCCATCCCCCCGGGCCTGCTTGATTTGCTTAAGATTCCCACCGTCGGGCCGAAAACCGCATGGAATTTATATAAACAGCTAAAAATAAAAACCATCGAGGATTTGGAAAAGGCGATTGAGAACGATAAGTTAACCGGCATCTTCGGGATAAAGGAAAAGACGATTCAGAATATCAAGCAGGGGATATCCCTTATTAAAAGAGGCAGGGAGCGGATGCATCTGGCAAAAGCCGTTCATGCGGCAAATGAATTTATCGAGCCTTTGTCCGAATTACCTTTTGTTAAAAAAATCAGCCCCGCCGGCAGCTTAAGGAGGCAGAAAGAAACCGTAAGAGATATAGACATATTGATAGTGTCCTCAAGTCCGAATAAGGTTATGAATAAGTTTACGCAGCTGCCTATAGTAAAGAAGATTCAGGCTAAAGGAGAGACCAAGTCCTCGGTTCTCAGCAGACTGGACATTCAGGTTGATTGCCGGGTGGTGCCTGAAAAATCTTTCGGCGCCGCTTTATTGTATTTTACGGGTTCAAAGAGTTTCAACATAAAGCTTCGCACAATCGCCCTTAATTTGGGTTTTAAAATTAACGAATACGGCGTGTTTAAGAAAGAGAAGCACTTAGCCGGACACAGCGAGGAAGAGATTTTCAAATTATTGAAGATGAGTTATATTCCTCCGGAATTAAGGGAGGATACCGGAGAAATAGAGTTAGCCAGGAAAAATAAATTGCCCGGGCTGGTTGAGCCCGGCGACATTCTGGCCGACCTGCACGTGCATTCCGTCTGGTCCGACGGGGCCAATCCAATAGAAGAGCTTGTCCGGGCGGCAAAGCTCAGGAATTACTCCTATATAGCTGTTACCGACCATTCTCAAGGGCTTAAGGTCGCCGGCGGATTGAGTATCGGGGAGCTCAAAAAGAAAAAAGCAGAAATCGAGAAAATAAACAGTAAACTCAAAGATTTCCGGGTTCTTTACGGCGCCGAAGTAGACATAGATTCGGAGGGCAAACTCGACTACTCCGATAAGGTGCTTAGCGAATTTGACTTGGTTATTGCCGCAATTCATTCCGGATTTAAGCAGTCAAGAGCCAAGCTTACCCAGAGAATAGTCAAGGCCTGTCAGAACCGGTACGTCCGCGTGGTCGCCCATCCCACGGGAAGGCTTTGGGACACCCGCGACGCATACGAGCTTGATTTCGAGCGGATTCTGCAAGTCTGCCGCTCGACCAATACGGCTCTGGAAATTAACGCTATGCCCGACAGACTTGATTTAAACGACGCTAATGCCCGCCACGCAAAAGCTAAAGGCGTCCGCTTAGCCATAGGTACAGATGCTCATTCTATCGGCGGTTTAGAGACAATGCAGCTTGGCGTGTCCGTGGCCAGGCGGGCGGGCTTAGAGAAAAAAGACCTCCTGAACAGCCTCCCGGTTGAAGAATTTTTGAAAGCAATAAAAAAATGAAAAAAAGTTTACAGTTCACAGTTTACAATTTACAGCCGAAGTTTGTTTTTCTGGTTTCCGTGCTCTGGTTTCTGGTTTATGGACTATGCGGCTGCCAGAGACAGCCCCTGCATAGGAGCGCCCGGATAATGATGGGGACGATAGTCGAAGTTGTTTCTCCTGATAAGCGGGCTGCCGAGATAGCATTCAAAGAGATAGAGAGAATCGAGAATCTGCTGAGCTCTTACAAGGATGACAGCGAAATCTCCCGTCTGGACAGGACAGGCAAGATAGAGGCGAATCCCCAGACCCTTTTTGTTATAAAGAAGGCAGGCGAGTTTTGGCAGGAAACGGCCGGCGCTTTCGACGTTACCGTGGCTCCTTTGCTTGAATTGTGGGGATTCCGCGATGGAAACTATCGCGTGCCGGAGCGCAGCGAAATAAAAGAAGCGTTGGAATTGATTGGATTTGACAAAGTGAAAATCAGTGGTAATATTATTGAATTTAAAATTAAAGGCATGAAGATGAGTTTGGGGGCAATCGCCAAAGGTTATGCGGTAGATTGCGCGCTCAGGGAATTAAGGCTCGCCGGGATTAAAAGCGCGCTCATAAATGCCGGAGGAGACATTTACTGCCTGGGGGGCAAAAACGGCAAGCCCTGGCGCATAGCGATAAAGGCGGGGCAGGAGGCAGGCTTTGCCGGCTATCTGGAATTAAAGGATAAAGCCGTGGCGACCGCAGGAAATTATGAACAGTATTTTTTCGCGGGAGATAAACGGTATAGCCACATTCTTGACCCCCGGACCGGAGAGCCGGCGGATACGGAGATTGCCAGCGTAACCGTGATTGCCGACGATTGCTTGACAGCCGACGCCCTGGCAACGAGCATTTTTGTTTTGGGTGACGAAGAAGGCAGAAAATTGGCTAAGAGATTTAACGTTGAGGTAAAGATATATAGAGATGTTCAGGATAATAAATAAAGAGAAATTAGCCAAAGATGTAGTTAGAATCAGCGTGGAAGCGCTCCTCATTGCTAAAAAAGCCCAGGCAGGACAGTTTGTTGTCTTGATTGCCGATGAAAAGGGAGAGCGGATTCCTTTAACCCTGGCTGATTGGGACAGGCGCAAGGGAACAATTACTCTCATCTTTCAGGAGGTCGGTTTTACCACGCGCAAATTAGCCGTCAAGAATGCAGGCGATGCAGTCGGGCACATCCTCGGCCCTCTCGGTCACCCTACGGAAGTTAAAAATTTCGGCCGGGTGATATGCATAGGCGGAGGCGTCGGGATTGCCGAGGTTTTTCCGGTTTCACGGGCGTTCAAGGAAGCGGGCAATCAGGTGGCCGGCATAGTCGGAGCGCGCAGCAAGGAATTGCTCATTCTGGAGAAAGAAATGAACCGGGTTTGTGACGAGCTTTACGTTACCACCGACGACGGTTCCTGCGGCAGAAAAGGATTTGTCAGCGACGTATTGAAGGATTTACTATCTGTCAAGCGTCAACCGTCAACCGTAAATTTAATCTACGCTATCGGTCCCTTGGTGATGATGCGTGCGGTATCCGAGATTACCAGGCCGTTAAAGATAAAGACCGTCGTTAGTCTTAATCCGATTATGGTGGACGCAACGGGTATGTGCGGAGCGTGCCGCTGCGTTATCGCGGGCGAAACTAAATTCGCCTGCGTTGAGGGCCCGGACTTTGACGCACACCAGATTGATTTCCAGGAGCTCGAAAAAAGAATCAACCAATACAAAGTCCAAGAACAACAAATCAGGGACACCCTTTAACCCAATCGGAAGCCTGTTTCAAATCCGTTCGAAAGAGTGTTCCCATCGGCATACAGAATCAGAATGAAAAAAAACAATCGGCAAAAGGTCAGACAGCAGCCGCCTGAAGAAAGAAAGAATAATTTTAATGAAGTCTCGCTCGGTCTTTCTGACGAGCAAGCCAAAGCAGAAGCAAAGAGGTGCATTCAGTGTAAAGAACCTAAATGCATCGAGGGCTGTCTTGTCGGAATAGATATTCCTGCTTTTATCAAACTTATTCTCCAGGATAAACGAAAAGAAGCGCTCAAGAAGATAAAGGAAAAGAATAACCTTCCGGCTATCTGCGGCCGGGTGTGTCCCCAGGAAGACCAGTGTGAAAAACTTTGCGTTCTTAACAAAAAGGGAGAGCCGATTAATATCGGAGCGCTGGAGAGATACGCAGCCGACTACGAAATAGTTCATAGTTCAGAGTTCATAGTTCATAGTGAAAAACTACAAACTACGAACTACAAACTACGAACTAAAATTGCTGTTGTGGGTAGCGGGCCGGCCGGCTTGACAGCAGCGGCAGATTTTGCTAAAATAGGATATCAAGTTTTGCTCTTTGAGTCATTGCATATAGCCGGCGGGGTATTGACATACGGTATACCTGAATTCCGATTGCCCAAGAAAATAGTCCAAAAGGAATTGGATTATGTCGGGAGTCTCGGCGTTGAGATTCAAACTGATGTTCTTATAGGCCGCACGCTTAATCTGGATGACTTATTTGCCCAAGGCTTTCTTGCGATATTCCTGGCTGCCGGCGCAGGGCTGCCGCAGTTCCTTAATATACCCGGCGAAAACCTGAGCCGGGTTTATTCGGCGAACGAATTCCTTACCCGGATAAACCTGATGAAGGCGTACCGCTTCCCGGAATATGCCACGCCGATAAATATCGGCAATAAGGTTGCGGTTGTGGGCGGCGGAAATGTGGCTTTTGACTGCGCGCGAGTCGCTCTCAGATTAGGCAGGGTTACGGAATTAGTTTACCGCCGCACGGCGAAAGAGATGCCCGCGCGCCGGGAAGAGATTGAGAACGCCAGAGCCGAAGGCGTTAAATTCAGGCTGCTTACTCAACCGGTAAGGATACTCGGCGATGAAAAGGGTTTCGCAAGCGGACTGGAATGCATAAAAATGGAATTGGGCCAGCCGGATGCTTCGGGCAGAAGAAGGCCGGTTCCGTTAGAAGATTCCAATTTTGTCCTTGATGTTGATACGGTAATAGTTGCCATAGGGCAGAAGCCGAATCCCTTAATCGGCAAGGTTACGCCAGGCCTAACCATCAATCCCAACGGCACAATCTGGGTAGACGGGAACCTGATGACATCGATTCCCGGTGTCTTTGCCGGAGGCGACATAATTACCGGCGCCGATACGGTGATCTCGGCAATGGGCGCGGGAAAGAAAGCGGCGGTGGAAATAGATAGATATATTAAAAAGGACGCATAGTTTAGCGTATAGCGTATATTTATTAGCGTAGAGCGTAGAGCGTATAGCGTATAGAAAATACTAAACGCTATACGCTATCCGCTAAACGCTAAAATAAACGCTATCCGCTATCCGCTAAAAATGGCAAATAATAAAATTACAATTCAAGATATTCGGGGAATGAAGGGTAAACGTAAAATCACCATGCTTACCGCTTATGATTTTCCGCTGGCTTCTCTTATTGACCGTGCCGGCATTGATATGATTCTTGTCGGAGATTCCGTGGCAAACGTCGTATTGGGTCTTGAGTCAACTACTCAGGTCGGGATGGCCGAGATGATTCATCATTCCAAGGCGGTGGCAAGGGCAGTAAAATCGGCATTACTTATAGGCGATATGCCTTATGAGTCTTATCAGGTAAATCCGGGCGAATCGGTAAAAAATGCCAGAAGATTTATCGAAGAGGCCGGCTGCGATGCGGTAAAACTGGAATGGTTTGATAAGTGTTTAGAGGTAACCGAGGCTATAATAAAGGCAGGCATTAAGGTGATGGGCCATATCGGGCTTACTCCCCAGACCGCGGATAAATTAGGCGGATTCAAGGTTCAGGGAAGAGATGCCGAGGCAGCTCAGAGGATAATCAAGCAGGCTCAGGATTTGGAGAGATTGGGTTGCTTCTCCATAGTTCTTGAGTGCGTGCCGGACAAGATAGCCGAAATTATTACAGATAAATTGAACATACCCACTATCGGGATTGGAGCAGGAATTCATTGTGACGGCCAGGTGCTGGTGACCCACGATTTATTGGGTCTTTTTGAGCGCTTCAAGCCAAAATTCGTTAAGCAGTATGTCAATCTGTCTTCTCAAATTCAAAAGGCAATCGAAGATTATAAAAAAGAGGTTATCGAAGGTAAATTCCCTGCGAAGGAGCACAGCTTCACAATAAAAGAAGAAGAACTTAGAAAGCTCGACGTCCCTAAAAATGAACGTCCCTGAGAATGATGAATGATTTGATGGATAAGGTTGTAGCGCTGTGTAAGCGGCGCGGATTTATATTCTTAAGCTCCGGCATTTACGGTGGCCTGAGCAATACCTGGGACTACGCGCCTTTTGGCGTCGAGCTTAAGAACAACGTAAAAAAAGCCTGGTGGCAGACAAACGTCCATTGCCGGGATGATATGTACGGAATGGACGCGGCGATATTGATGCATCCAAAGGTCTGGGAAGCTTCGGGGCACCTAAACAGCTTCGCCGATCCTTTTATAAAATGTCCTGCTTGTGCAAAATTTTTTAGGTTCGATAAAATCTGGGACGAGATTTGGAATAGTTCTTGGTTTACCTCGCTTAGGGAAACGATGACGGGAGATAAAGATAGTTCTTATTTATTGCGCTGGGCTAAAACAGAAGGAAAGTCATTAGCTCCTAACTTAAACCTTGTTAAAGACCCGGAAGTAACTGTTTCTTGGATTGCTGATTTAAACCATAAATTTGGTGGAGTGGAGTTTGACTTTAAGACGTACGTGGGGAGAATCGCTTGTTCTCGTGACGGCATAGCTCGAACCCCCTGCCCCAATTGTGGGAATCCTTTACCCGAAGAATCTATGGCAGCAAATCTAATGTTAGAAACTTTATTTGGACCTGTCAAAGAAACTGCTCAGAAAGTATATTTAAGACCCGAAACTGCCCAGGGAATGTTTGTGAATTTCTTAAATATTCTTGATTCAAT
>JBDRMR010000071.1:0-2383 GCA_043812035.1 Candidatus Omnitrophota bacterium | reverse complement strand
TGGTCCTGGGGATGAAGGACGTGATTTCCCTGGGGGTAGGGGAGCCGGATTTCGTAACCCCCTGGCAGATTCGCGAGGCGGGGATATATTCGCTGGAACAGGGCTTTACTTCTTATACGTCAAATAAAGGGTTGTATAAATTAAGATTGAGTATAAGCCGCTACTTAAAAAATAGACACGGACTTGAGTATTGTCCCGATGAAGAAATTTTAATTACCGTCGGCGTGAGCGAGGGAACGGACCTGGCGTTGCGCGCAATCATAAATCCGGGGGACAAGATACTGATACCTGTTCCGGGTTACGTTTCTTACGGCCCGGTCACGGAACTAGCCGGAGGAATTCCCGTATATATTAATACGGAAAAGCAGAATTTTAAACTCACGCCCGATGTTTTAAAAAGACACATTGACAAGAAGACCAAAGCTATCATTTTAAATTACCCGACAAACCCCACCGGAATCTCTTATTCCAAAAAGGAATTGAGCGAAATCGACAGAGTTCTTCTAAAGCATAAAATACTTTGCATATCCGATGAGATTTACGGGGAGTTGACCTACGATTTCGGGCATACTCCTTTTGCAGGCCTGCCCGGCGCCAAAAACAACACTATATATCTGGACGGTTTCTCCAAGGCTTATGCTATGACCGGCTGGCGCGTAGGTTTTGCCTGCGGGCCGAAAGAGATAATCGCCGCGATGACAAAGATTCACCAATATACCATTATGTGCGTTCCTATAACCGGCCAGATGGCGGCTTGCGAGGCATTGCACAGCGGGAGTAAATCGATTGAGGAAATGAGACGCGAGTACAATAGAAGGAGGGAGTTTGTTGTTGAAGAACTAAAACGGCTGGGCTTGGAGTGCCAGAGGCCCCAGGGCACTTTTTACGTATTCCCGTGCATAAAAAGTACCGCAATGAAGTCGCTGGATTTCTGCCGGGATTTATTAAAAAAGCAAAAGGTTGCGGTTGTGCCAGGCAGTGCGTTCGGAAATCAGTTTGAGGATTACATCCGCATATCTTATGCCTCGAGTTACGAAAATCTTAAGGAAGCATTTGCCAGAATCAAAAAATTTTTAAGTGAGGAGTAGGAAATGAAACGAATAAATAAGCCGACAACAAAACAGGAAGTAATAAGTTTTGTCAAACAATATAAAGTGAAGTTTATCCGCCTTTGGTTTACCGACGTTTTGGGATTCCTGAAAGGCTTTACGATTACCGTGAACGAATTAAAGCGTGCTTTGGGGGACGGAATGGGTTTTGACGGCTCCTCCATCGAAGGTTTTGCCCGCATTGAGGAATCGGACATGATTGCCCGCCCCGACCCAAGCACCTTTGCGTTGCTTTCCTGGGAGTCAAAAGACCGGCCGGTTGCCCGAATGTTTTGCGATATTTATACTCCTGACGGAAAGCCGTTTGCCGGAGACCCCCGCTACATTCTAAAGAGGAACTTGGAGAAGATAAAAAAGATGGGTTTTACCTATTATGTCGGCCCGGAATTAGAATACTTTTATTTTAACAATCCTAAAAACGCGATTATTCTGGACAGGGGAGGGTATTTTGACCTTACTCCTCTTGACATAGCTCAGGATGTCCGCCACCAGACAGTGGAGATTCTTGAAAGCTTAGGCATTATCGTAGAATATAGCCATCATGAAGTGGCCTCCAGTCAGCACGAGATTGATTTACGCTACGCAGACGCGCTCACAATGGCCGATAACGTAATGACTTACCGTCTTGTGGTAAAAGAGATAGCCCAGCAGCGGGGGCTGCACGCTACGTTTATGCCCAAGCCGGTTTACGGGATAAACGGCTCGGGGATGCATACTCACCAATCGTTATTCCGGGGCGGGAGAAACGCCTTTTTCGATAGAAAAGACAAATTACACCTTTCCGACATCGGGAGATATTATGTTGCCGGATTACTTAAGCACGCCCCCGAAATAACCTCGGTAACTAATCAGTGGGTAAACTCTTACAAGCGCCTCATTGTCGGCTACGAGGCGCCGGTGTATATCTGCTGGGCGCAGATGAACCGTTCGGCTTTAATCCGGGTGCCGATGTATAAACCGGGCAGGGAAAAGTCGATGCGCATTGAGTACCGCGCGCCTGACCCGGCCTGCAATCCTTATCTTGCCTTCTCGGTTATGCTGGCCGCCGGGCTCGAAGGCATAAAGAATAAATACCGCCCGGCCGAACCGGCCAACGACAATATTTATAAGATGACCGAGGAGGAAAGAGGGCGGTCCAGGATTAAGGCCTTGCCCGAAGATTTATTGGAGGCAATTAAGTTGACCGAAAAATCGGAATTAGTAAAAGAAGCTTTGGGCGAGCAACTGTTTAACTTCTTTATCCGCAACAAAAAAATGGAATGGGACGAATACAA
>JBDRMR010000070.1:0-5246 GCA_043812035.1 Candidatus Omnitrophota bacterium | reverse complement strand
GAGGACACTTCTGTTATAAGGAAGTTTTCGGTGTTATTCAGCCTGATGTCGTTCCTTCCTTTTATAATTCTGGCTGTCTTATTTTTTTATTTTATAAAGGGAGGCGCCGAGTTAAATTTAAATTTGATTTTCTGGTCGGCTTTTTTAGTCGGAATATTCGCGCTGGTCGGTTTTTTCTTAATGCGCAGGACGCTGGTTAATTTAATCAAAATATCGGAAGGCACTAAGGACATACTTAAGGGCGGTATTCCGGACCGCATTGATATTAACGCTGCCGGGGATAACGAAGTTGGCCAGATAGCCCGCGCGTTCAACGAAATCGTTCAAAGATTGGAAGTGAATATTCAGGAGCTTCAGAAATCCAAGAATTTGCTTCAGGATGTATTAACAAAGATAGCCAGCGGGGTTTCTTCCGCGGAGAATATCGATGCGTTCCTGGATTTAATCCTGGAGACAACCGTCGGTGCCCTGGGCGCAAAAACCGGCCTGCTCCTTCTTTGCGACGACGAAGAAAGAAAAGAACTAACTGTAAAAAGCTCCTTTGGCCCGGGAGCTAATTTTTATTCCAAGGGCCAGCGCATTCCCGCGGATACGGGAGCAGCCGGCTGGGTAGTAAAACAAAAAGAGTCGTTGATAGTGCCCCGGGTGCATAAGGAAGAGCCTTCTAAAATAGAGGGCGCTGATTTGGCTTTCAGGCCTCCGCTCATTTCCACCGCTTTGGTATTCCAGAATAAGGTGGTTGGGGTAATTTCAATCAGCGGCAAAAAGGCGGACGGCAACTTTCAGGAAGACGAATTAATAATTCTTTCCAATCTCGCATCCCAGATTGCTTTGGCCATAGAGAATGCGAAGTTGAATCATGACGCCCAAAAGACTTATTTGGAAACCATTACCGCTTTGGCTCTGGCGGTGGAGGCGCGGGACCCTTACAGCCGCGGTCATTCCGACAGGGTAAGTAAATACGCGATGAAGATAGCCCAGAAATTAGGTTTAGGCGAAGAGAAGATTAAGAGAATAAGAGAGGCCGCGATGCTGCACGATGTAGGGAAGATAGGCATAAGCGACGAAATATTGAAGAAGCCGGACTCGCTCAACGAAGATGAAGAAAAAATAATGCAGCAACACCCGATTATCGGAGAGGGGATAATCATACCGCTGCGCGGATTTTCCCAGTTAAGAGACCCTATACGTCATCACCATGAGCGGGTAAACGGCGAGGGTTATCCCGACGGCTTAAAGGACAACGAGATTTCCCCGGAAGCGAAAATCCTGTCCGTAGCGGATGCTTTCGACGCAATCACTACCGAACGCCCCTACCGCAAAGGCCTTGATTTTAACCAGGCGAAGCAGGAATTAATAAGGTATAAAGGCATCCACTACGACCCAAAAGTTGTAGATGTTCTTTTAGAATGCATATAAATTTTTAATGGTATAGGAAAGTATAGAATACTTTCCTAACCACTGAAAATCGCTCATTGAAGTTATCGCGAAGCGATTTTCTTGTTTTTCCCGTTTTATAAAAGAGATTTATCCCGTTAGATAGTAAACATCTAACGGGATTTTTTATTGTAATCGCTCATATATGTGTTAAAATTTTTATGATGAATTTACCCGTGCCGAAAAACAAAATAAGAGAAGGAGCTCTGATTTTGTCGTGGGGCCTGTATGATATGGCTAATCAATTCTTTGCCTTAAATATCGTCTCATTATATTTCATTAGATGGATAACCATCGAGAAGCAAGCTCCCGAGATATTCTACAGCGTCTCGTTCGGGCTTTCGATGTTTCTGGTTGCCTGCCTTGCGCCTTTTATTGGCACGATTTCGGACCTAACTTACAAGCACAGGTTTTTTCTTATCTCCTTTACGCTGTTAAGTATTTTATTTACAATAAGTCTGGGTTTTACCGAAAGCGTATTCTGGAGTTTGATATTTTTTGCCGTTGCCAATTTCGGCTGCCAGGCGGCAACCATCTTCTACAATGCGCTGCTGATTAATATCGCACCCAGAGGCAAAATCGGGCTTGTCTCCGGAATAGGCAAGATGCTGGGCTATTGCGGAGCCGTGCTGGGGTTGTATGTTGTACGGCCTTTGGTGCTGGAGGGAGGATATCGCGCGGCATTTATTCCGAGCGGACTGCTGTTTTTGTTTTTTGCTTTGCCCTGCATGTTGTTTGTTAAAGACAGGAAGCCTCTCCAGGATTTAAAATTATCATCTTTTTTAAACAGATACAATGTATTATATTCTTTCAGGAAATTTATTGAGCAAAACTTTTATCTGATAAGAATAAGCGGAATGTCAGATTTTTTAAAGGCCATATTTTTTTGCCTGTGTATCGTAAATGTCATAATTCTTTTTATGTCGGTCTATGCCACTAAGGTGTTTGGTTTGAGCGAAGTACAGATAATCAATCTCATTCTCTTTTCTACAATTTTTGCCATTATCGGCAGTTTACTTTCGGGTCTTATAAGCGATAAAATCGGCTATAAAAGGAGCCTGGCCGCGGTATTATTGTTATGGGCAATTTGTCTGCTTTTCGGTTCTTTCGCCAGGAATATGGTGTTTTATTGGGTTATCGGCCCGCTGGTAGGCGTAGCCTTCGGTTCAACCTGGGTGATTTCCCGCGCGTTGGCCATTAGAATCGTCCCGGTCCAGAATATCGGCCAGGCATTCGGTTTGTTCAGCTTTGTCGGATATTTTTCTGCGATAATCGGCGCACTTTTCTGGGGAGGATTGCTCTGGTTCCTTTCGCCTTTAGGAGCGTTGGGTTACAGACTGGCAATGTTGTGTCTTTTTTTCCTGCTTCTGCCCGGCTTTTTCTATCTTCGCCGTATCAAACTGGTTTTAACGTAACGGTAAAATAGCAAAGCTGTAATGACTCAAGAGGAGCTGATTATCCATAAGCTGTTTGGCCGGGTTTCTCGTATATTCGCCGACAGCGTAGCATTGCAGATAAGGGGGGATTCCCGCTGGCGGAGGTTTACCTATAATGAAGTTGAGGTTCTTGCCCAAAAGATAGGTGCGTTTCTGGTTCAACAGGGATACAGAAAAGGCGAGCGCGCCGCTTTAATTCTGGAAAATTCCCCTGAATGGGCGATAGTTTATCTGGGGATAATGTATGCCGGACTCACTTGCGTTACTATTGATTATGAACTAGGCGGGGCGGAAATAGACGGCATATTCAGGGACAGCCGTCCCGCGATTGCCTTTACTTCCGCCGATATTTTCCAGAAGAAATTCGCTCGCAGCGGTTATCGTAAGTCAAAAGTAATTATTGTTGATTCGGACGAATTCGCTGAAATTAAAGAACAACAATACGAAGGTATTTCTTTTCCCGAAGTTTTCCCCTCAGACGCTGCTTCCCTGATATATACCTCCGGAACAACCGCAAAACCCAAAGGGGTTGTCCTCACTCACCTCAACTTCTGCTCAAATTTCCGCAGTCTCGATAAACTCGGAATCTGCTCCTCAAAAGACAATTTCCTTTCTATTCTGCCTCTTTATCATGCCTACGCATTTATGGTTACTCTGCTGGTCCCGCTTTTAACGGGAGCAAAGGTGACTTTCGCAGGGAGCCTCAAGCCGGAGGATTTATCCGGAATTATCAAAGAAGCCGGCGTTACTATCCTGGCGGGCGTCCCGCAGCTTTTTTCCATTATTTACAGGGCAATATCAGAGAAGTTTAAAGCTGTTCCGCGTTTTTCCAGATTTTTGGCAATGCCGCTGATCAGACAGAAAGTGCGCCGCGGATTCGGCAGGAACCTCAGGCTTTTTGTCAGCGGGGGGGCGAGGCTTGAGCCAGAGGTCGGCAAAGGGTTGAAGAGATTGGGGCTTAATACCATAGAAGGCTACGGACTAACCGAAACATCTCCGGTAGTGACTCTAAATCCTGCCGGTAATCCGAAGTTTGGCTCGGTAGGAAAGCCGGTTCCGGACGTGCAAATCAGGATTATTAACCCCGATAGCTCAGGCGCAGGAGAAGTGCTTATCCGGGGCCCGAACGTTATGCCGGGTTATTTTAAGCGGCCCGATTTGACGGCACAGGTTATGTCGCCGGACGGCTGGTTCAACTCTCAGGATTTGGGTTATTTAGACAGCGAAGGGTACCTTTTTCTCACGGGCAGAAAAAAAGACGTTATTGTCCTCAGCTCAGGCAAGAATATTTACCCCGAGGACCTGGAAGAATACTATAGCAAGAGTCCCTACATAAAGGAGATATGCGTTTTGGAAAAAATCGAAGAGAGATTCGGCCAGAAAGCGGAATTACTCTTTGCCGTAGTTGTGCCTGATTTCGGATATTTCCGCAAGCTTAAGGTGATAAATTTCCGGGAAAAAATTCGCTGGGAGTTGGAGAATATGTCTTCCCATCTGCCGCCGTACAAGCGGATTATGGGTTTTGCGGTTACAAAAGAAGAGCTGCCTCGCACGCACTTAAAAAAGATTAAGCGATATGAAGTTTACCAGAGATTTTTAGGCCACGTCCCTCTGGAGGAAATAGAAAAGCCCGGCATAACCGAGGAGGATAGGCGCATTTTAGACTCGGAAATCGCTCAGAGGATTATCGGATATCTCTCCTCGCAATTAAATAAAAAGGTCGACTTAAACAGTCATTTAGAGATTGATTTAGGGGTAGATTCCCTTGCCAGGGTAGAGTTGGGGCTGGGTTTAGAGTCGCTTTTATCAATTAAGATTCCGGAGGAATTTATAGACAATGTCCTGACCGTCAGGGAGCTGATTGTGAATATTCAGCGCCTTATCCGGGGCGTTGAAGCTAAGGGGGAGCCCTCGGCTGGAAAAAAGCAGAAGAGCTGGGAAGAGATTCTAAAGGAGCAGCCGCCCAAAGATGTGCTTGAGAAGATAAGAGTGACTTCGGAATTTTTAGATAAAATCCTGACCTGGTTGTTTAAGAATGTGTTTGAATTTATCTTTAGGATATTCTGGTCTTTAAAGGTAAGCGGCAAAGGTTGGATTCCACCCCAAGGACCTTATGTATTTTGCCCCAATCACGCCAGCTATTTGGACGGTTTTGCTTTGTTTGCCAGCGTTCCCTTAAGGTGCGCAAATAACCTTTTTTTTACAGGGCACGCAAATATATTTGAGCACCCTTTAGTTAAATGGGCGGTTAAGATTGCGCGTTTAATCTCCATTGACCCGGTCACTCATTTGACCGAGGCGCTGCAGGCTTCGCGTTTCGTGCTCGAACACAACAAATTAATATGCGTGTTTCCGGAGGGGGTGCGTTCCGTT
>JBDRMR010000069.1:0-12016 GCA_043812035.1 Candidatus Omnitrophota bacterium | reverse complement strand
TCGGGAACGCTTACCAGAAAAATTCATGTATTTTCGTCTTTAATCGTGAGTATTCCTTTCTTGATTACCGCTACTTCAGGGATACTGATAAATCACGAGGAGAGGTTGGAGGGGTTAACCAAAAAATACGTATCCTCCTCTCCTACGGAAATGCCTCCTTTGGATTTTAAGTATGACTCACTGCCTATTTCTTCCGAAAAAGCAGTTGAAATTTTTCAAAATCAATTCTCCCAGGCAAAAATTTTAAGGAGGGCGATGCTGAAGTACGAACACGAATATGAGACGCTAATCTGGGAAGTGGAGTCAGAAGAAGGTATGAGAAATCCTACCGTAATAGACGCTTACACCGCAGAGATAATAAAATCCTCCCGCCAGATATACCTTGCCGAATTCTTAGACCAAATTCACGAATGGTACCTTTTCGGGCAATTCAGCAAATATGTGGTAAATTTAATGGCTTTACTTTTGTTTATCTCTCTGATTACCGGGTGGCTGCTTTAAGAAAGTTTTTTCATTGACAAGTAAAGTGAGCAGTATATATTAAAGTTGAGAAATTTTTACTACGAAGCACAACTCTTATAAATTAAATCGTTCTATTTTTGAAAATAATTGGAAGGGAGGTGGAACGATGGCTAATTGGAGCCAAAATAAAATAGTGGGGATTGTGGCTGCTGTGGTTCTGGTTCTGTGTCTAGTAGTAATAATAAGGGTAATAGTCAGCATGAGACCTGCAAGGGTGCCTTCAACGGTCGAACAGGTACGTTCTATAGAACCGGGCGCAAAGATATTTATACCTGAAGAATAAAGAGAAATATTAAAAAATGCAAAGGAGGCTAAGTAATGAAGAAAGGATTTACTTTAATAGAGCTGATGGTCGTTATAGCAGTCATTGGTATCTTGGCAGCCATCTTGCTTCCCCAGGTAGGAAATTTGGTTGAAAAAGCAAGGGTCACAAGGGCAGAAGGCGAAGTTAAAAACATTGTAACGGCAATGTATGCCTTGCTTTCCGATACGGGGAGAGTTCCCGGAGAAAGAGACGGCGGCTGGATGGACGATACAACGGGAAGGGGGCTCAATGACTGCAGGTATGGATTAGTTTGTAATGATGGATATCCTCTCTGGGAAGGTCCCTATTTGATGAGGGCAATAGGCTTGGATTCCTGGAGAAGAGACTATTACTACGATGGACATCCAAACGAATGGACCACATCCACTCCGGGCCAGGCAAGTTTTATTTCCGCTGGTCCAAACGGAAGCTTCGAGTGTTTTAATCTGACAAATCTAAATTGCACCGCAGATGACATAGCTATATATCTTCATAAGTAGATTTTTAGCATGGAATCTGATTATTTATAGAATGTCTGCTGCTATCATTTCTTTTCATAACATCACGAAGCAATTTCCAGAGGTAACTGCTTTGCAGGGGTTGAATCTTCAAATTAGACAAGGCGAAATATTTGGGCTGTTAGGTCTTAACGGAGCAGGCAAGACTACCCTTTTGCGCTGCCTCCTGTGTTTAATAAAACCTAATTTCGGGGAAATATTTTTTAAAGGGGATGCTTTAAGAAGCGACGACATCCAAAAAAATTTCGGCTTTCTGCCGGAGAACTTCCAGCCCTACGGGAATCTTACCGGTAAAGAATTCTTGAGAATTCTAGCCTGGGGCTTGGGCCAGAATTTCGCTAAGGTTGACTCCTTGTTTGAGCAGGCGGGCCTTAGCGAGCAGAAGGACAAATATATAAAAGCTTATTCGCGCGGAATGATTCAACGCTTAGGCTTGGCTGTTGCGCTACTTAAAAATCCGGAAGTTATCATTTTAGATGAGCCGACATTGGGGTTAGACCCGCTCGGGCAGAGTCAAATACTCGGACTTCTTAAAGACCTCAATCAGCAAGGCAAGACGGTCTTTTTTTCTTCACATATCCTTTCTCAGGTGGAAAAGGTTTGCTGGCGCATAGGAATAATTCACTGCGGCAGGATAGTGTTCGTAGGCACAACAGAGGAGCTCCTTAAAAAACAGAATAGAGCATCTTTAGAAGAGGCTTTTTTAAGCACGATTAAAAGTCAGGCATGAGGAAAATAGCTTCTGTCGCTCTGCTTAATTTCAAGCAGGCAATAAGGGACAGGATTTTTCTGGGTGTGATTTTCTTCTTCGTCTTCTTTTTGGCTTTCTGCGCGCTATTGGGAAAGCTTTCCCCCGGAGAGACAGGAAAGGTTTTAAGAAACGCGGGCTTGGCGGGGATAGAACTGAGTGCACTTATACTGGTTGTCTTCAGCCTCACATTTAGCTTCTACAGGGAAAAGGACAGCCGTATGCTGGAAATTTACCTTTCCAATTTCAGCCGCACCGCTTATATCAGCGGCAAATTAGGCGGTTATCTTTTAATCTCTGTTTTTTACCTCGCGCTCTCTGCCATCGGGTATATTCTCCTCCTTTGTTTTTATGGAGCCTTTCTCTGGCAGCCAATCATCGGCTTGTATCCTTTGTTTCTTAAGTTGTCCATAATTGTCGGCTTTTGTCTAGTGTTCAGTTGCCTGTTCTCCTCGCCGGTAATTGCTCTGTTATCCAGCCTATCTTTATACTTTGCCAGCGAGACTGCTTACCCGGCATTAAAAGTCATTGGCCTGGAAGCAGGTGAGGTTAAGGTATTTTTATTTAAATGCCTTTACTATCTGCTTCCCAACATGAATAAGCTGGACATTAAATCTTTGGCGATTTACGGAAGGCTACCAGAGCTAAGTTTTTTTCTTCTGATTAGCCTTTACAGTTTTGGTTATATTTTATTTTTATGGCTGATAGCCAGATTTATTTTCACAAGAAGAGAATATTAGCCCGCTTTTATTTTTCTTTTGTCTGGGTTTGCCTGCTCGTTTTTGTTATCCTCTGCTCTTTTTTTATGGAGAATATCCTGACATTTCCGGAGAGGAAATTTTTTTACGTTCCCCCTCTGGATTACCTTAAGATAGTAAGCGGCAGCTTCAGGAGTTTTTGTGCGGATATGTTTTATATACGCGGAGTTTTGGCGGTGGCTGAGAAAATCGAAGATACCGACACCTGGGTTGATTGGGTGCAGAAAAATTTTGAGACAGCCACGAGCTTAGACCCTGAGTTAACCCAGAGTTACTTCTTTGCCGGAGTGGTGATTGGCAGGGATGAGGAGAGTATAAATAAAGGTATTCAATTTTTAGAAAAAGGCTTCAGGCGCAATCCGGACGAATGGCAGCTGCCTTACTGGCTCGGCTTTAATTATTATCAATTGGGGAATTATCTTAAGGCAATAGAATTCTATCAGCGGGCTTCCCTTTTGCCAGGGGCGCCTGATTATCTGAAGAGCAACCAGGCAATGCTCTATTATAAAGCCGGCCGGCCGGATCTGGGCCGGGTATATTTAGAAGGGTTTCTGCGTTCGGTAGAAGATTCCAGGCAACTGAAGTGGATAGAGACCAAGCTGAGGTGGCTTGATAATATAGTATATCTGGAAGAGAAGGTGCGTCAATTTAGAAAAGCCTTTGGATTTTGGCCGCAAGAATTGGAGGAATTAGTAAAAACTGGAATATTAGATGAAATTCCCGAGGATCCTTTTGGCAAGGGTTATTATTTGGATAAAGACTCTCATAGGGTGAAGAGCAGATTCAATTGAGAAAGTGAATGAGAAAGACGGCGTTTACCACAGTGGAAATATTGATTGTAATCATCATCGTTGCAGTAATTTCCGGCCTGGCAGCACTTTCTTTTTCTACTATTGGCCCAAGCAGGGCGGAGGCAGAGGCAATAAAGATTACAGGAGATTTGTGCTGGGTCAGAGAAATGGCGATTAGCCAGAACAAGGATTGTTGGATTCGTTTTGCTTCGGATTCTTACGAGGTCTTCCATACCTCAATTGACCCGGCTAATTTTATCAAGCGAGAGGAGCTGGAGGTAACAATCATTAATCCTTTGTGTCTTGCCTCTCCGCCGTGTCTTCCGCCTTCGCCCCCGTGTATTCCTCCGCCTCCTGCGTGTGCTCCACCTCCGCCTCTGTGCTCTTTTGACTTAGTCTTTTATACCTTTAATGATTCACCTTACCGGGTGGGAGGGACCGCCTATAGCGCGGAGAGCACAGGCGGTGAATTAGTAATTACTTTATCCGAAGGAAACCAGAGTATTCGTATTTTTGAAGAGACCGGATATGCGAAGATTGAATAGGAGAAAAAGAGGTTTTAGCCTGATTGAGATTAGCGTAGCAGTTGCTTTGCTGGCTTTAATCTTAGGCGGCATGTTGGGTATTTTCTGGCAGGGTTTTGTTGCGGAAAAGAAATCTCAAGAAAGAACAATAGCTTATAGTTTAGCCAGGGAGAAGTTAGAGGAATACAGTAGGATTCCTTTGCCTGCCAATGGAACCATTACTGAAGACTATGGCTCGATTCCTGAATTCTCTGATTTTAAACGGGTAATAAATGTCGGTGATTATCTTTTTCCAGGCGAATTAAAGCTTATAACTGTAAACGTGTATTGGAATAGCGACCAAGATTCGCAGTCTTTTGTGACTTTAAAAGCAGATTACTAAAAGTGAGCAAATACGGCTTTACTCTCGTAGAGGTAATGGTAGCAATAACGGTATTTACCCTGGTAATGATTGCAGCAGGGGGTAGTTTTATCTCGGTTCAACGCGCTTGGCAAAGGCAAAGGGCAACAATTGATCGAATTCAAAATGCCCGCTGGGCAACGGAGATAATAACAAATGGGATAAGGCATTCCACAGCTAGTGGAGGGTGGGGAGATATTGTCGTTCAAAATAATGGAAGAACTTTACGTGTTGGAATAGATACCAATGGAGATAATCTTCCTGATACGCGAGTAGTATATTGGCGTGGGGGTACTTCTTCAGATGCAATCGTTGACGGGTATTTAGGTTATCTTTATCGAGGTGTCGGCGATAACAACAACCAAGCGCATCCTACCCGACAACAGCTAGCAAACTTTGTTGTTGATAATCCAATTAATCCCTTAACGGGTAATCCTTATCCAATCTTTGAAGAAAGTGGCGGCGTTGTTACTATCCGGTTAACCGTTAAAAGAGATAACCGTTCTTATACCTTAAGAACCCAGGTAAGGCCGAGGAATAGGGATTGATGAAAGGGCAAGCATTGCTATTAGTTTTTTTGCTTTTACTTATTGTTGGAATTTTGGTTAGCGCTCTTGCCTCCATGTGGCAAGCAGAAATAAGGGTTCGTTCATTAGAAAAGGAAGGTCTGGGCGCCTTTTATTTGGCACAAGCTGGTATAGAACGCGCTAAGATCGAATTAAAGACTGACTGGGACTGGATAGGTATGGATACAAATAATGATGATGTAGCAGATAATAGCGAAAAAGAATCTATGGGCGGAGGATATTATTGGGTGGACATAGTTGCCAGAGATGATTCTGACCCTGCTCACCGGCGAGCCACCTCAGAAGCTCACGGTTGGATAAATGGTTCTCATCGAGCTATTCGGATTGAATTGGAGAAGGAAGAAACTAATCCTGGACCACCACCTACTTATGATTATCATCCGATTCCCTGGTCCTGGCGGGAGAAATAGAGGGATGCAGAGGTACGCCTACGTAGCAAGAGATAATTATGGCAAGCGGGTCAAAGGCTTTATGATGGCGGACGATGAAGTTGATCTGGCCAATAAGATAAGCAGGCTCGGCTATTTTCTTACCCGTGCCAAGGTTTACCACGGCACAGCCGAAGCGGAGCTTAACCTTGCCCGGATGAAGTTCAGAGACGTTCTGAATTTCACCATACATCTTGCTACTTTGGTAGACGCGGGTTTGCCTTTGTTAGACGGACTAAGAGATTTAGCCAGGGATGCGGAGAAGGAAAATATTCAGAGGATTGTTGATGACGTTCGCTATCGGGTAGAGTCGGGCAGCTCTTTGCGAGAGGCATTGTCCTATCATCCGCGAAGCTTTTCCAAGTTATACACTGCCATTGTAGGAGCCGGTGAAGGAACGGGTAAACTGGCGCCTGCCTTGCATAATCTGGCTTTGCTGCTTGAATGGCAGATGGATTTAATAGCAAAGGTAAAGGAGGCAGCCACCTATCCAATTATCCTTTTTTGTGTTATGGTGGCGGTGGTTTCTCTTTTGGTGATTAAAGTTATTCCTACATTTGAGCCGATATTTCAAGAGGCAGGAGCAAACCTTCCTATGCCTACCCAAGTCGTTCTGGGAGTAAGTCAGTTAGTGCGCAGATTCTGGTATGTGGTTCTTTCAAGCTTGTTTGTTTTGTTTGTGGCTTACAAGTTTTATTGTAAAAGTCCGTCCGGAAGGTATCGGATGGATAGTTTAAAATTAAGGTTTCCGCTTTTTGGGAATTTGTTCCGTAAAGTAGCCTTATCCCGCTTCTGCCACACCCTTGCTCTGGCTTTGAGGTCAGGGGTAAATGTACTTGGCGCTCTGGATATGGCTGCAGATGTAATGGGGAACAGTCGGTTAGAACGTTCTGTAGTAAAAGCCCGCGATGCGGTTAATGTGGGAGAGAAATTGGCGAATTCTTTGCAAGTTTCCGGCGAATTCCCCGCTTTGGTAATTAGAATGATTGGGGTAGGAGAACAATCCGGAGCTCTATCCGAGACTTTAGACAAAGTCTGCCAGTTTTATGACAAAGAGGTTCCGGCAACGATAAAGAGGATGTTTGCGCTTTTTGAGCCGATAATGATTGTTCTGATGGGTGTGGTAGTGGGGGGGATTGCCCTTTCCATATTTTTACCGATGTTTCAGGTAGCCCAGTTAATCGGAGGATGATCGGGATGCCTACGTTAATCGGCATTGATATCGGCAGCCGCTATGTGAAGGTAGTGGAGTTTGAGCCGGGGCTAAAGCTGCGTTTAATTAATGCCTTCCTGTTTGAGACCCCCATTTTATCGGCTGAAGAAGAGAGTCCATTGGTCCGGCTCGATACCGGGCAATTTCAGAATCAACTCAGCAGGGTAATTCCTCTTAAGAGACTGAAGGTAGCCAAGATTGGAGTAAATTTACCTTCAGAGGCGATAAACATAATGTTCAGCCTCCTGCCTAAGATGAGTAAGAGGGAGCTGGATACCGCAGCCGTGGCCGAGGCAAAACGGAAGATGATACCGGTCTCTCATCCAAGCAATGTATTTGAATACCTTATTCTGGGAGAACGGATAGTCGCTAAAATACCCCGCTACGAAATAACGGTAGTAAGGGCTGATAAGATAGATATAGAAAATAGACTCCGGCTATTTAAAGATGTTGCTCCGGAGATGATCAGCCCGCCCTGCTATGCAATTCTTAATGTTTTAAAAAAGGATTTCTGGCCCGAGGAGGACGTAGCTTTTGTGGATTTAGGGTATCAATCAATCAGCGTCTCAATTGCCAGAGGAGGAAAATTATTTTTATACCGTAATATAGTTTTCGGTTTTAAAGACATAATTTTTGACATCGCCAGGCAGTTGGGCATAACCGACCAGAAAGCCGAGCAGGCGATAAGAGAAAAGGGTATTCCCGAAGTCGCTTTTGATCTACGGGACAGGGTGGCGATTGCCGAAGAGATAATGCGTCAGAAATACAAAGCCACAGAGACAAAAGGTGCAGCGGAAGCGGAGGTCAATCTTTTAGAGTTAAGGATGCGGTGGCAGTCGGCCATTGACAGGATTATACAGGAGCTAAGGCGCTCCTTTGCTTATTACAAAGAGCAGTCAGAGGGAAGAAGGGTCGAGCATATTTATTTTCTTGGCGGAGGCAGCAGGTTTACCGGGTTGATTCCGGCCTTATCCAAGGAGATCGGCGGCCAATGCAGAATTCTTACCTTGTTTAGAGATACGGAGGTCAGCTTAAGAAGCAGTCAATTTGAGGACATTATCCAGGAGAGCCCAGTGTTTGCTACTGCATCGGGCTTGGCCTTGGGCACTCTGCCGAAGAAAAAAGAGAAGATTATTAACTTCCTGCCGCCGGAATTAAAAACCAAAGAAGTTGTTACCTTTAGGTATACGATTTTAATATTGATAACCCTGTTTTTTATCTTCGGCCTCTTTGTCGGCTGGTTGAACAAGTTGTTCACGTGGCGCTCGGTGAGAATCTCTTTAGGCAGAGAAGAATCTAAGCTAAACAGGATCGAAATGTTAACGAAAGACTATCAGAGCATAACCGAGCACAAAAGAAGGCTGGATGAAAATACAAGGATACTCAGGGAAATAATTCAGCAGACCCCTCAATTTAAATTTGTTTTATACGATATAAGCAGAGTTATGCCATCGGATATGGTTTTAACGCAAATGGTTATTAAGGCAAAAGGAGTTTCCTTCGAAAAACAAGAGAGGGCTGGCGCAGAGGGGCGAGTGGAAGGTGGCTCTGCCTTTGAGGAGCCCGCTATGTCAGCCGAGCGTAGGGAGCAAAGGATGGAGGTTGCTGGGTCGGAAAGGGATGAGTATACTTTAGAGATTAAAGGGCAAATTATCGCTGACTATGAAAGGGCTTTGCAGATGATTGAGCATTTTAGTAAAAGTCTGCAGGGACTCTCTTATATTAAAGATATCCAGGTTAAGCCTCCTGAATTAGAGAAGATTTCACCCAAGAGAGTGCCGGGGCAAGAAGGTCTCAGCCTTACCGAGGTCAAAAACAGGCGCTTCTCTTTGAGTGCAAGGCTTCAATTAAAATGAAAAAGACAAGGCTTGTATTCGCGTTAACTCTGGTAATTCTTCTGGCTTTAGTTGCTACTCTTTTTTTAATGCAAACAAGGCTTGTTTCGCGATTAAACAATAAATTAGCGGACATACGTAGCATGATTCAACAAAGGGAGCAAATGCAGAGTAATACAGATAAGTTCATTGGGGAGCTCGAAGAAAAGGAAAGATTTTTCTCTCAGAAGGTTTCCCGGCAGGAGAAGGAGCCGCTGGAGCTTATTAGGCAATTGACGCTCCTGGCCCAGCAGCACGGGTTGAAGTCAATCGAATTTGCTATTCAGAAGAGACAGAAAGAAGAAGGCGATATTTACCGTTTACCCTTTGTCATGAACTTGGAAGGCGAGTTTAGGCAATTGGTTTTATTTTTGGAGGCAATTTCTAATTTGGAGATGCCGGTCTCGGTAGACGGCATAAATATAGAGCGAAAAGAAGAAATTTTACCCAGGCAAAAAATCTCTCTTCAGTTAGCTGCTTATACCCTCCTTAGCTCTCCTTAAAGGCCCTACCTTAAAAAATTCGAAATTTTTCTTGACAAACTCTAACAAACACTCTAAGATACCATCAAAATACATCAAATACTATCAAAGTCGATCAATAGCTATGGGTAATAAGATTTTTACAATAAAGGATGTAGCTAAAAAACTGGGTATTTCCAAACAGACGGTTCTGCGCTACGAGAAGCGGGAAATCTTTCCTAAGCCGAGAAGAAACCTGGTTAATCATTGGCGGGAATATACCGAGGCGGACCTGCGTCAGTTAAGAAAGGCCCTCGGAAGGACCTAACAGAATGAGGCAGATACTTCTCCTTTTTTTTCTGATCTCGCCGTGGCTTTCTGGGTGCGCCGGAGAAGAAGCAAGGATTATCCAAAAAGGGGCGGTTTCTCTTCCTGAAGGGATGCCGTTCAAGGAGGAAGAAGCCGTAGAAGCAGGAATTCCCCTGGCTGAGATCGAGATAAAGACAAACCCCTTTTTAACTCCGGAGGAAGCGGAATATTTTAGTCAAAGTGAAGGCAAAGAGGTAATCGAAGATTTTCACCTTACGGCTATACTCTATTCCCCTCTTCGGCGGCGGGCAATCATAGACGGCAGAATTTTGGGCGAAGGCGACAGCGTTGACAACAAGAGGATTGTTCAGATTTTGGGGGAGAGCGTTATTCTAAAAGACGAAGAGGGCGAATACGTGCTGAGATTAGGCGAAATTCGCCATAATACCAGATGAGATTTATTTTTATTTTATTCTTTTTTTTGCAATTCTTTCCTCAGGCAGTGTTTTCAGAAGAGGCCCTGCCGGTGCCAGAAGAGGAGCAGCCGCTTGAGCGTTTAAATGAGCGTTTAGCAGAAGGGATGATTGAAGAAGAGCTGCCTGAAGAGGGCAAGAAAAAAGAGGTTGCCACAGAGCCGGCAGTTATGCAGATAAAGCGCCTGGAGACCGAAGAGCCTCTCTACTCCTTTGAATTAAGGAACGTTGATTTAAAAGACCTATTCCGGGTTTTAGCCCATGATTACAAACTCAATATACTGATGGATGAGAAAGTCCAGGGCCAGATAACCGCCAGTTTCAGCAATATCTCCTTAGAAGAGGCAATAGATGCGATTGCGGAAAATCAGAACTTCATTTTAAAAAAGAAAGGAAATATTATCAAGGTCAGCCCAAATTTAATTACTCGAACTTTTAAACTTAAACACATCGAGGCTGAAAAATTGTTTGAGAAAGGCCCTTCTACTTCCGTATCCGACCTTCTTTCCGAGAATGGAAGGATACTTCTCGGCTCTCAGCCAAATTCAATTATGGTGATTGATTATCAGGAAAACATCGATAAGATAGAGGTATTTCTTAAGATGGCCGATGAAAGAATGCAAGCGCGAATCTTTAAGCTTAGATATCTAAGCGCCTCGGAGTTGGCAGGCGAGGGTAAGAAGAAGGCGGGCGAGGTAGCGGAGGGGGTGGCCGGCGAAGGAGCAGTAGCGATGGAAGAGGTAGGAGTGGTTTCGGAATGAGTATGTTTTTTGAGGGAGAAATGAGGAAAATAAAAGTTTTAGTGACGTGGGCGGTTTTTCTGCTTTTTCTCGTTTGCGCGCGCTCTTATGCCGAGACGCAGGTTGCCAGCGACGTCCAGGTGCTCCTGTCCAACCAGGGAAAGGTTCTTTTCGGCAGCGAGCCGAATTCAATTATGGTGATAGATTATCCGGAGAATATTCAAAGGGTACAGGAATACCTGGAAATGGTTGACGTTCCGGCACAGCAGGTTCTTATCGAAGCCAGGGTTGTGGAGGTGAAGTTGCAGGGAGAGCACGCCTTAGGTATAAATTGGTCGGCATTTGCTGAAAAAGGCGGCTTTGAGATGGGGCAATTCCGGGTTGGCTCTACTGCCGGCGGAGCTTTAGAGCAGACAATTCCTTACAAGCCTACATACTACCCTCCTGCGCAGACAGTTACCGGAGAGGAGTCTCCGTTTACCGTAACCATCTTTGATGAGAATATTAATATTGTCCTGAAGGCTCTGGCTAATTCGTTGAACACCAATATACTTTCTGCGCCCCGAGTGACTACCGTAAATAACCGCGAGGCGGAAATTAAGGTTGTGCAGAAGCTGCCTTGGGCAGAGCCGGAGGTAGAGATGTCCGACGCAGGGATAGCTATAACCTGGAGCGTAAATTTTGAGGAGGTAGGAATAGTCCTTAAGGCTATGCCTACAATTAGCGAGGACGGTAAAATTACTATGGTGCTTGAGCCGGAAGTCAGCGAAAAGGTCGGAGACTACGAGCTAAAGGTTATTCAGGGAGAAATCGAGGTGCCTTATACTGTTCCGATAATTGACAAACGCTCTGCTCAGACGAAGGTGATTATCGGCGATGGTCAGACTCTGATAATTGGTGGTTTAATTAAAGAAAAAATAACCAAAGGAGTTACCAAGGTTCCTCTTTTAGGCGATATTCCTGGTCTGGGATGGTTTTTTAAGAGTAAAAGGGATATTAAGGATAAGACAGAGCTACTCATTTTTGTCTCACCCACAATCATAACTCCGCAGGTTTTAACCCGAATGGCTACAGAGGAAAAAATGGGCATCGGCAAATGGTATATGCAGGAGAGAGAAAAGAAAGAAAAGGAGCTTTCAGAGTATTTACCTGAAGAAAAGAAGACAAGGGATTCCGCCCTCAGGGAGGCATTATCCCAAGCAGAGGTCGGGCAAGATTTAAACTCGAAATTAAGAACATTGGAAGAAAGACAAGAGGAAATTATCCAGCAGCGCAAGGAGATAGAGGAGGGAATTAAATAACAATTCAAAATTTTAAGAAATGAATAAAAGCGTCTGGGTTATTTTTATCGCATTTTTTTTTGTTT
>JBDRMR010000068.1:0-5746 GCA_043812035.1 Candidatus Omnitrophota bacterium | reverse complement strand
CGAAGAATCTGCTTTTATATATCAAAAGTCCTGCGCAAGCGGATAAGGATTCCCCGGCCTGGCAAAAAGGTATCCCTGCCCCAGGGGTACCCCTATGGCGAAAAGAAAACCGAACTCTTCTTTTGTCTCTATGCCCTCGGCGATTAAAACCGAGTCTATTCTCTGGGAAAAAGTAAACCAGGTGGAGAGCACATCCTGCCTTAACTTATCTACATCTATGTTCCTGATTACCGATATATCTATCTTGATGTAATCGGGCTTCAGCTTCGCTACGTTGCGCAAACTCACGTAACTGCTTCCGGCATCGTCTATGGCAATTTTTATTTTCTTCTCCTGGATAGACTTCAGAATTTCGTAGAATGCGGCAAAATCTTCGACCATCCCCCGTTCGGTAACCTCTATTACCAGATTCTCCGGCTTTAAAGGGCAATTTTCAAGGAATTGAGCCCGCCTGAACTCCGGGTCGTATATCGATTCGGGAGAGGTGTTTAAAAAGAGAGACAGGTTATTATTGAAATCTCCGGCGTAAGACAATATCTTCTTGCGACAAAGGCGGTCAAGCTGCCAAAGCATGTTTCCCTCTCTGGCCAAATCGAACAGCAGTTCCGGACTTTCCAATTCCGTGCCCTTCGGGCCGCGAGTCAGGGCCTCGTACCCGATAATGGATTTGGTGCGAAAACAAACTATCGGCTGGAACAATATATTTATATCCTCCTGTTCGATAATTCTTCTCAAGGCTTCTATTTTTTTTGTCCGCTGGTCAATTCTTTTCCTGGCACCCTTTCGCATCTCTTCGTAGCGCTTGATCAACTCTTCCTGGGAAACGCCTGAAATGATAGAATATCTGTCTTGCCGGCGATCCTTAAAATAAATGCTTCCGGAGAAAGATTTCGCATAGTGCTTTAGCTCCATCGCCAGCTTACTTATCTGACCGACGTGAAACAATTCTTTTTTTTCGTTTGTCACCACGGCGATGGAAACGGACATAACCGGAGTCTTTATTGAGTTGCCGTGGCGGTCTGTCTTTATTATATGACCTTGCCTGCGCTCTTCTTCATCGTAAAATTGAGGAATGGCCAAATCGAATTCGCTGATTATCTTGGAACAGAATTTATCCACCTTCTCCGGCTTGGTGATTACCACAAATTCATCGCCGCCGATATGCCCGATAAAATCATCGGCGTCTCCGGATTCCTTAACCACTTTTGAAATCAGGCCGGAAGTAAACCTTATTACGTCATCGCCGCGGTTAAATCCGTATTTATCGTTGAAAGATTTGAAATTGTCTAAATCCACGTAGCAAACGGCAAAGGCCGTCTTTTTACTCAAAATATCTTCCAATTTCCTTAGAATTGAATTGTGGCCGGAAAGGCGGGTAAGCGGATTAACATCCAGCTCCAAATGAGTGCGCCCCACTGCCATTTTAATCCGGGCTAATAATTCCACCTCTTCAACCGGCTTAAAGATGTAATCATCCGCCACGAATTCCGCATCAAACGTCTTATTCCCGATATTGTCGCGCTCGGTTAATACAACAAAAGGAATATGGCTGAGCATTAAATCCTGTCTTAAGTTTCTAAATAACTTATAGCCGTCTTTTGTCAAAGAAAAATCGAAAACAATCAGATTGGGCACGTGCTCATACACCATCTTTAAGGCTTCTTCGGAAGTGGAGGCTGAGAAAATCTTAAATCCTTCCCGCTGCAAAATATCGGCCATCCAAAGGCGCAATTCTTCTTCTCTTTCGACGATTAATATAGTGGTGGGGCCTGTCATCTTGTCCGGAAAATTTTAGTTATTCTTCGGCTACATCCAGAAAGATAAAATCGCGGCCTAAAACGCCCGAAGGGACGATAACCGTAAGCTGGATCAATTTCGTGCCGGGGCCAGAGTAGTGAGTAACAAAACTGGCCTGGTCGCTGCCGGGGGTAGCGATACCAAGGTCGCCTGACCAGAAATATTCCAAATGGACCGGCATACAACCGCTCTCCGCAGGCAAAACAAACGAAGAAATCCGGACCTCCTGTTGAGGGGATAACTTAAAATGCTCGGCTGCTATATCGACGTTGGACGCACCTACATCGCCTTGTTTTAAGGCATCCATAAAATTACGGAGATTAAATTCCAAAGGCCGGCCTTGTTCTATTTCTTTTAATCTGGCATTTGCTCTGTTAACCAAATCATCGCAACAGGAAGTCTCTTCGGCTTTTTCCTTCAGGGAGTTGTAATATCTTTGGGCTTCGGGAATATCGCCTTGGTATTGAGATATCAGGCCGAGGTGATACAAAGCGTACATAGCCTGCGGCTCTTGAGAAAAAGATTTAATCAGTTTCGTAAAGTAATCCTGAGCGGAGGAGATATCCGCCAATGCATACGCGCAAATCACCCCCATTTTAAAAAGAGCTTCTTTATAATGGGGATCCCGGGGGTGCTGCTGCGCCAAAATCCCGTATTGCTTATAGGCCTCTTCGTATTGTTTGATCCTCTCTAAATTATAAGCGCGCAGGTATTGAGTCTGCCCGTCAAGAACGAAGTCAGGATTTATCTCCTGCAATTTTTTAAAAACCTCTTCGGCAAAAAAGGGATTGCCCCGCCCGTCTTCGCTGAAAGCCAATTCTTTTGCGAGGGAAATTAAATTCGGCTCTTTATTTTCCGAAAGAGTTGCCGTCAACCTCTCAAGATAAATTTTGTAAACTTTCTGGGAATCGAGTCGCTCCCCGTTGCCTGATAGCTTATCCGCGACGAATTTAATGGCGGATAAATCTGCGCCGGGCAATTCAGAATATTGCTTTACGACGCTCAATAAATCCCGCAGCGCTTCTTCCTGCTGCTCATCCAGCATATCGCTGTGAAACCGCCATAAAAGGCACCTGGCGTAAATAGAAACCGGGCTGACTTGCGACGCTAACTCTACGGCTCTGCGGGCTTCCTGGATAAACTCCCGCCGGTAATCCTCTCCTCTGTCAAAATATTCTTCCCAGTTTTGAGTTTCTTCCAAATACCCCAGCTGTTCGTAACGGCTGAGAGCGATATAATAACTTACCCGGGCAGGCTCCTGGTCTCTGGCGCCCTTTAGATAATCTATAAATTCAGAGTATTTATGCTGGCTGAGGTAGTTTTGTTTAAGCTGCTCTAAGTTCTCTTGTGCATGCAGTTCGTCATTCGTAAACCGCAATCGGTAATTGGAAATAAATGCCGAAAATAATAAGGATAGAAAGATAATTGAATATTTAGCGGATTTAGTCCTCATCTTAAACTCGGGCTCTTGACTATCGGCTCCCTGGCGGGATTCTTCCAGAATTCCCTCAGAACGTAATAGCTCTTGCGGGGAGTGCGTTTGTTTGTCCCGTCTTCTAATTCGGGAGATAAAGCCACAATGCCGAACCACTCCTCATTCATATTCATATTGTTTTCTGCGCGGATATCAAAATAATAGGAACCGTTGGACCAGCCTGCTCCGGCGTCGTGAACCCACCAGGACTCCGGTGAATACTCATTGTGCTTCCACCATTCATCTGTCCATTCAAATATAGTGCCGCCTAAACAATTGCCCGCTCCGTCTTTATCGCCGTATAAATTCTTATATATTTGCCTCCACTGCGATTCCAGAAAGTAGGCCTGCATATTCTGATCCTCTCTGTTTCTGTAAGCATCGTAGCAATCTGAGCCAAACTCGGTGATGGCTATCGGCCGGTCGAAAGTCGCCTTAAGAGAATTAAACAGGTTGCCGGAAGTCTTGCCGCGATAGATAATGCAGCCGACCAGGTCTATATCCGGGCAGAACTCATTTGCGAACTCAAGCCCGAGGAGTTCTCCGTTACCCAGTGCAACCGGATGATTCGGGTCAATCTTGTGAATTTCCCGGGCCAAGTCATTTACAAAGGAATAATATATGCCGGCGCGCATCTCTCTTTGCTTGACAGGGTCCGGCTCATTTTCAATTTCATCGGTAGTCCAGGGGTTGACCTGGCCGGAAAAGGAGTAGTTATTTTCGTTTCCCAATATCCAAAAAAGAACCCCCTGTTCATCCTTATAGAGGTTAACCATATTCAGGACCTCTTGCTTTATCCTCTCCCGGAAATCGGCGTCTGCGTAGCGAGGACAAGGATATTCCCAAAACCCCAGCCAGTGGCCCAGAATACTGCGGATTCCGTACAAGCGATACAAATCCCGGATAACCTGCTTAACCTGTTCGGGGCTATCGCCTACCTCGTAAAAACGGACCGTATTTATGCCCATTTCCTTCATAAGCTTTCCGTCCGTCAACCAGGGCTTGTTAGGGTCAGAGAACACGTCGTATTCGTGATTTTCGCCTATAGGCACGGGATTGTAGCAAACTCCTTTTATTATATAGGGTTTGCTTTGTACAAATAGGCGGTAGCGGCTGCCGCTATATCTGCGGATGTACACCTTAGGCGCGGGCCTAAGAGCCATGCCGGTTATAGCTAATAAGACAAAAAAAATCCCTGCGCTAAAATAATATCTCTTCACTGTTTGTTAACTCGTTGCCCTTGACATCAGAGATGTCAAGGGCAAACGAATTATTCGTATTTTATCTCGTCAAGATAAAAAACGACGCCTTCGGGGTTGACGTCGACGTTGGTTGCCCAACAAAAGCCCCCGATGATATAGGACATATCCTTGCCGCTTAAATCAATGGTGTATTGTGTCCATTCTTTATTGAGAATTACGGGGCCGATGCTGGATGCATCCGAATCGGATAATTCTCCCATTATTCCGCCGGCCTTGAATTCCTCGATTCTCTCTCCGCCTTTTTCTCCGCGCGCCCAGAAGGTTAATTTTTTGGCAGCGGATAAGTCGTATCCGGCGTCTATCGTACCCCAGTTGTTAGCCGGCTGCTGCCAGTAAATTCCTGCCCAGCGCGTTCCGGAATTATCGTTGTAAGTAATTCTGATGCAGGTATCGCCCAGATAAGGGTTCTCCTTCCAGCTCTGGTCATACTTCAAATCCTGAGAAGCACTTGCAGGCATCCAGCCAGAAGGAATGTAGTGGTTGCTGATTGAACCTCGGTCGGAATAGACATAAAACGGCATAGCCTCCCGCTTCTTGGTCTCGGGTTTCATTTCAGGGTCGGCGACGAACTTTATATCGTCCAGATAAAAAGTGGCTCCCTCGAGGTTAGAATCGGCGGTAATTGTCCAGAACAGACCTCCGTTGATGTAAGAAAGGTCTTTGCCTGACAGGTTAATCGTATATTGCTTCCAGACGTCGGTCAACTCGATAGGCTCTGTCTCCGTAACTGACGAATCCGGGTAAGGCACGTCTTTATTAAGCCCGATTCCGCCGGCTCCGAATTTCTGAATAATCTCGCCGCCCTTCTCGCCCCTTGCCCAGAAGGTAAGTTTGGTCATCCCGGTTAAGTCAAAACCGCCCTTCTTACTTCCCCAGTTGTTAGCCGGAAATTGCCAGTAAACGCCTGCCCAGCCCTGCCCTTGGGATTTTTTCGCTGAATATTCGAATTTGATGCAGGTCTTGCCTGATTGGGGATTATCTAAGGATTGGTCGTTCATTTTAATGTCGCCGTAATCACCCATCCATCCCGAAGGAATGTAATGATTTTCGCGCGAGCCTTTGTCGTTATAAATAGCGAAAACCCCGGTCTCCTCCTTCATCGCCTCTTGAGCGAAACCGAGCGGAACGACAAGAAACAAATAAACAACCGAAAGAAGTAAAAACTTTTTACTCATCTTGTTATACACCTCCCTTTTTTAGCGTTTAGCGGATA
>JBDRMR010000067.1:0-2134 GCA_043812035.1 Candidatus Omnitrophota bacterium | reverse complement strand
ATCCCAATAACCAGGCGGCTGATGAGGTCCATACCCTGCCTGGTTAGAATACTTCTCTTCACCAGGAAAAAGCCTATGGCTCCCAGGATAAAGATTTGCCCGACTGCCTGCGAAACTAATCCGAAGGATTTTAAAAACATAGGGAAGTTTAATCCAACAGGGCGGAAACGAGAGAAACCTTCACCATCACGCTTGTCTCTAAGTAATTAAGGTCGAAAGGCTTGACAATGTATTCAAAAGCGCCTAATTTCTTCGCTTGCTCAAAAGCTGCCTGGTCTTTTGCGCCGGTTATCATTATCACCCCTGCTTTATCGTCAATTTCTCTCAGGCGCTTCAAGGTAATTATGCCGTCCATACCGGGCATCCTTATATCCAAAAGGACGATGCGCGGTTTTTCCGCTTTTACCTTCATAAGGGAATCCTCGCCCGAGGAAGCCGTAAAAACCTTATAGCCCGATTTAACCAGGAAACTCTCCAGCATGCCCCTTACTTCGGAGTTATCATCGACCACCAAGATATGAGCGCCTCACTCCCCGACGGAACGCAGGTTGCCTTATACCACAGGGAAGAAAATATCTCATAAAACCTGCCCCTGACTTCTACGCTGTCGTCTACTACTAATATCTTCTCCTGCATAAACTTATCCCGCTCCTTCACCCAGCTCCTTCTTAATCATATCTAAAAGCGCGAAAAGGTCAATGGGCTTATTAACTATATTATTATAGCCCATTTTTTTCAAATCATCAATGGAGGTATCCAAATCCAGCGAGCCGCTCAAGATAATAACCGGTATCTTTCTGTTTAACCGGCGCATCTCCTTCAATACGCCGACGCCGGTTATCCCGGGCATCTTTATGTCCAGAATCATCAGGTTTATTTTTTCTCCGGACCGAATAATCTCGATGGCCTTTTCGCCGTCCGCAGCGGTCATTGCCTCAAAACCCCACTTTCTCAAAAGTTCTTCCAGAAGTTCTACTATCTGGGGCTCATCGTCCACTACTAAAATTTTATGCATTACCCTCGCTCCTTGTCCTCGACGGGCAAAAGTATGGTAGCGGTGGTTCCCCGGCCGGGTGCGCTGTCGAATTTCAACTCTCCGCCGTGGTCCCTCACTATGCTGTAGCATATAGGAAGCCCCAGTCCCGTTCCTTTTTCCTTGGTCGTAAAAAACGGCTCGAATATCCTGGATAAAGTTTCCTCGTCCATACCGCTGCCTGAATCTTTTATATCAATTCTTACGGAATCTTCCTCGGAGGAAGTGGTTATCTCAATGACTCCTTCGCCGGATATGGCGTCGCGGGCATTGTTGAATAAATTCATTAAAACCTCCTGAATCTGCTTCTCATCTATTAATACCGCAGGTAAATTTTCGGCGTAATTCTTTTTTATGGTTACGTTGCCCAATTTAAACTGGTGTTCTATTATAGAAACTATCTCCTCTATGCTCTTATTGATATCCGCTTCTTTAACCTCGCCCTTGCTCGGCCGGGAAAACTTAAGCAGCCTCTGAATGATATCCTTTGCCCTCTGAGATTGCTCAAATATCGTGCCCAGATTCTTTTTTAGCTCCTCGTTTTTTATATCCTCCATCAAAGAAAGTTGGGCTCTTCCTGAAATAACCATAAGGGGATTGTTTACCTCGTGGGCCATGCTGGTTACCAGCTTTCCCAATTCGGCGAGCCGCTGAGACTCCTCTGCTTTTTTTAACGAGGTGACATCTCGCCCCACGGCTACAATTCCTATAGTCTTTCCCTCACCATCCTGTAACCGCGTGCTGTCCCAGGAAACTATACGCTCCCTCTTGTCTTTGGTTATTACTACTCTCTCGTAACTTTCCATTCTTACGCCAGCAAGGATGTTCCTGAATATCTCCTCTGCCTTCCCTCTGTCTTCGCTGCGCAGAACGGCGGCAAACCAATTTTTACCGATTAATTCCGCTCTCCTGTATCCCAAAAGAATTTCGCCGAAGCGGTTTATGCTCACTATGTTTGCTTGCTTGTCCAAAACTATAATTATCGATTGCGCGTTTTCAATTATATTTTCCGCGAAAGCCTCGGCCTCCCTTATTTGTTTCGCTGAGTTCTCGCATTCCGCGCGCGTGCGTAGTGTCGAGATTCCGTAGGTAAGGTCGTCT
>JBDRMR010000066.1:0-30855 GCA_043812035.1 Candidatus Omnitrophota bacterium | reverse complement strand
GCCCATTTATGCCTAAGCATGCTTCACAGCGGACAAGACTATAACCCTGCCCGGGTATTTAGTTACGTTTAGTTTTAAAAGAACGACTGCTCTTTGAAAATCTATTAAAATTTATCTTTACTCCTTATAGGATGTCTTTTTTACCTTTTGTTTTAGTTTATTACACCACTGTACCCCTCTGCGTGCTAGTGCTACAAACTTGAGAAAGAACTAAAAATCATCAAGGCTGTTTCACATGTTAAAGTCTAACCCTCCTCTTTGTTATCTTGGTACCCCTGGTTGTCCTTTTGCTCCGTATTGACGAAGAAGATTTGCCATTTCAGTATTGCCGCTGAATAAAGCCATGGATAAGGGAGTCGCGCCATTGTCCATCTTAGCATTAACATCTGCGTTATTCTCTAAGAGAATTCTTGCTGCTTCTAAATGGCCCTTGCGCCTCTTAAAAGCTGCAAAATGAAGAGGCGTTGCCCCGTCCTTGGTCCTGGCATTAATCATAGCATTATGTTGTATCAAAATCTTTGCTACTTCTGGCTTGGCCTGAGAAGCTGCGACATGCAAAGGCGTGCCGCCGTTGTCATTTCTGACGTTTACATCCACGTGGTAAGTCTCTAATAATAATAGAATAACTTCCAATTGCCCCCTGCCGGTTGCCCAATGCAAAGGAGTCTTGCCCTGTTCATCCTTTACATACAAGAGGCTGGAATCTTTATCAAGAAGCGCCGTTACCCTTTTTAAGCCTCCTGTCTTTGCAGCCTCGTGGATTTCACCGGCATTGGCCACGCTATCGATGCATAAAACCTTGCTCTCCAGAGCTACTTGCTGGTTGAGATTTAATCCTGTTTAAATTTTTAATGGCGATACCAATTCCTATCAAAGTGGCCAAGGCAAGACCAAGAGTAAGAAAATTAAATTGCAACCTGAAAGCATCCTGTGCAGGAATAGCTGCGACAACACCATTCAAAACCACCGGAGAAAGGAATTGCCCTAAATATATTCCAATACTTACCACCGCCATAGCCAGCGCGCGTGAAACTCCTGGCGTAATCTTGGCCACCCGCAACAACAGAAGCGGCATTAAAACGCCTGCACTGAACCCAATGCATAACATCGCAAAGAAAACTCCAACTAAAGATGTTGTATGCCCAAGCAGTACGTACCCCATACCCATTAAGCCAATGCCGAGAACCGAACAATAAGACCCGCATAATCTAATTAGCACTGCTAATACGAGTCCAGATACTGCTCCAGCTAGAGTCATTGTAGAAAGGAAATAACCGGCAATCCCGGGCCTTCCCAGCCTTTCTGTGTAAATAACCAATTTATCATCTTGTTTTTTAACAATATACTTCCTGTTTTTGTCGATTATGGTCCAACCCTTACCCTGTTGTTCAACCGCTAAAGAAGCTCTATCAGAAAGCAGGATCCCGTTATTCTTAAAAGACTGGCGTGTAACCTCTGAAACAGTTCCTCTTTCTAAATGATATAGAAGTTCTTCTCTGCCCTTAAACAAAGGGGCTTGACTGGTATACATTTTCCTCTCTTTCTCAATGAACATAGCCAGATTGGTAGGTGCTGCGTAAAAGGCAACCATCATCAATGCGCCCAGTAAGGCACAAACATACACCTCCCGGGGAAGCTTTGACTTATTAAGGCCGGGAGCGCGCTTATAGACAGGCTCCGGCAGCCAAAAAATTATCATTAAAGCGGTAGCTAAAGCTAATCCGTAAACTCCAAATGCATAGCGCCAGCTAAAGCATGCCAGCCACCCAGATATCAAAAGAAAAATCACCCCGCCTATGTGCGATACCGCACCAGAATACCCCATCATTTTGGTTCTTCTTTCTCCTTCAAAGAAATCTGCAATCAAACTAGTGGAAAGAGGTATAATCAAACCTACACCAATACCAAAAATACCACGAATAATCAGAAGTTCTGCAATGCTGCGAGCAAACCCGCCCCCAATCCCTCCAAGACAATAAATAAAAAGGCCGATTAGCAAAATATGCTTTTTCTTCATCCGTGAAGCAAGCCAGCCTGAAAGTAAGCTAAAAGGGATGATAAGCAGAGAAGGTAAGGTCAGAACTAATTTGATCAGAGTAAGATCAGCGCCTGGAAATGCCTGGCTGATTTTCGCCAATGCCGGAGAAATTGCGGCAGAGGCCATAACGGTTAATAAAGAAATGGAAAGAATGCTCAATTTAACCGATGGCCTATTCATAAAATCCATACCTCCCTTTATAATATTCAGAATAAACTCTAAACACTGGGATTTTATCCATCTGATCTATCTATTCAACGCCTTCACAATCTCTTCTCCAAACTCTGTCGCTGCGGCTGGACCCGAAGAAGTAATGATGTTTCCGTCTATTTCAACAGGCTGACCTGTATAGATTACACCTTTGGCTTGGAGCTTATTGCCTTCGGAAGGCCAAACCGTTGCCTGCCTTCCTTCTAAGATGCCGGCATTCGCCAGGATAACCGGAGCAATACAAATTGCCGCAACAATTCGATTTTCCCTGATGGCCTCCCAGGCTAAATTATGAGCCCGTGAGTCATCCAAATACTGCACTGCACCACTGCCGCCTACAAACAGGATGACATCAAAATCAGTTACCTCTATATCAGCGACTAAGATGTCCGGTTTTACCGTTGCTCCCAGCATCCCGGTTGCTTCATCAAGGCTGGTTGAGGCTACGGTCACCTCTATTCCATTGGTTTCTAAAACCTTTTTAGGTATAAAAAATTCGTCATCCTGGAAGTTATTCTCGGCAATAATCATCACTACCTTGTTGGTCTGGGCAATCGCTTGAGAATAAACCCCGATTTGCAAACTGTATGCAGTAAATACAAGGATTAAGATTAAGAGAATCTTTCTCATTTTTTCTCCTGTTTTTTAATGCTGCGCACCGGCCGGAATGGATAACGGCCAAGTTTTTTTCCGGCATAATAGCCGTCGTAGCCAAATTGGAAGTTAACCCCCCAGCCAAAGGTATCGCCGTAGGTGGTAGAAGCCCAGTAAAAACCCAAGGGAGCAGTTTTCACATTGGGAAAGAAATCTTTATTAAACCAGCAGGAGTCTTTAAAGGATAAATCCAATATGGTTGCTACTTCTTTAATATTGGGCAGGCGCCAGTCAGAATGACCGGCTAATCTTAAATCTTCGCAATACCCAAGCGCCTCCTCCCAATTCATATCCGGCCCCTCTTCCTTTTTCCACATCAGGCCTGTATTTAAGTCTGTGATTGTGCCGTCCCCGTTATCCTTGAATGCATAACTGCCGGGATTGCCGAAATCCTGATTATAACCCCCGCGCACAGCCCTGACATAATAAAGATTATCCTTCAGGTAGCAAATAGTACAGCCGTAAGCAAAATAAACCCCCCAGATAAATGAGGTATCTTTGGCAAAGGTATTGCCTGACCAGTAAAAGGCAGGCAGGCAATCAGAAAAGTATTTTGTATCCACAGCAGGGATATCGCCGTTATAATTAACAATAGAGCGAAACTCCTCCCTATTAGGCAGCCTCCAATCATTAAATCCCCCATAGTTTCGTCTGTTCAGCAGGGCAATATATTCTTTGGCATCTTCCCAAGTGTACTTATTGTCTCTAAAATTTATATCTTCCCTGTTGGGAGATTTCTTCTCCCAGATTAAGCCTGTATTATTATCCCTGACCATACGATACCCCTTATCCCAGGTGGCTGTATCCTCCAGCTCCCTGCCATCTTCGCTTAATTTGGTAAATGACAACGGGTTAATCTTACAGGTTGCGTCCTGACCATAGAACCTCTTTCCCTTTTTAGGGGCGGGGATTTTTTTACCTTCATCGTCATAGCAATTCACCTGGCCGGTATGAGGAAGATTAAAAACCTTGATTATTCTTTTGGGGGCATCGAGATTACGCACAGCCCTGAAAAGCAACTTGGCATTTTTACTGGCATAATAACCATCATAGCCAAAACAGAAATTGGTAACCCAGGCATAGATCTTCTCATACGGGGTGGAGGAAAAGTAATGCAGCAGTGGCGGCGTAAGGCCCTTGGCAGGAAAGAAATCCTTATGATACCACCAACCGTCTTTATGGCGCAAATCCAGAATCGTATTTAATTCCTTGATGTTGGGAAGGCGCCAGTCAGAATAATCTGCCAGCCTCATTCCCTTGCAATATTTAAGCGCCTCATACCAGTCCATGCGCTCGTTCTCTTCCTTTTGCCACATCAGTCCGGTAGTCAAATCAGTGATTGTGCCGTCGCGGTTATCTTTAAACCTGGCTTTATCAGAATGCCCAAAGGTTTCACTATAGCCGCCGCTGACCGCGCGCACGTATTGCAAGCTCGACGGGGTATAGGGAATGCCGCCGCCCAGGCCGAAGAATATACCCCAGACAAACGGAGGCTGCATGCGGTATGGTATGGAAGTCCAGTAAAAGGCAGTCTTACAATGAGAAAAATACCTTGTATCAACAGCCGGATTGGTCCTGCTGTAATCTATAATCGACCTGAGCTCATCCTTATTAGGCAGCCGCCAATCACTGCGCCCGCCGTATTTCTTGGCATTCATCTTCTTTATAAATACCCTTGAGGCATCAGGCCAGGAATATATATGTTCGCAAAAATTTACCTCATTGGCTTTGGGAGATTTCACCTCCCAGATTAATCCGGTGTTATTATCCCTGACCATGCGCAGGCCTTGGCCCCAGCCGGCAGAACTCTTTAGCTCCTTGCCTTTTTTATCCAATTTTGTAAAAGACATCGGATTTACAATAAAACAGCCGTTCTGGCCAAAGAGTTCATCTTCAGGCTCCGGAAAAATTTCCTTGCCTTGCTTATCATAACACCTGTCCTGGCCGGTATCGGGAAATTTAAATTTCTTTTGATTTTTCATCGGTCCTGCCTCCGTCTTGTGTTTCCATAACCTCAACTAAAATTCCATCAAGGTCTTTTATAAAGAAGTATCTTGAGCCGTTCTCAAAAATACGGATATCCGTGATAAATTCAATATCAGATTTCCTTAATCTATTGTAAGTCTCTTCTATATCTGCCACCCCCAGGCAGAAATGCTTAACCCCCAGGGTCACCAAATCGCTGTCCAGGTTACTGTGGTATTCCGGCAGGGGTTTGAAATCCTTAAAACCAAACAGCTCAAGCGTAACCTCATCCTTTTTTAATAGGCAAATCTCCAGCCCCGCAGATTCATCAGGATATCTGTGCGTACAGATAAACCCAAAGGCTTTTTTATAAAAATCTATGGAGCTGTCTAAATTAGAAACACTTAACGCTATATGACCTATTTTTAACAAAGACAGTATCGCTTTTTATAAAGATATTTTTATACTTTTGCCAGGCTGAACGGCGGATAAACTTCAGACTCAACCACAACATCAATGAGCGCTGCCTTGCCGCAGGTAAGCGCTTTCTTGAATGCCGCGTCAAAATCCTCGAGCTTCTCCACCCGCACACCGAATGCCCCGCAGGCATCGGCATACTTGACGAAATCAGGATTGGTAAACTGCATAAACGCCTGTTCGCCGAAAAGGTTAAGGAGAAACTTTTTAATCACATTAAACTCGCCGTTATTAAAGATTACCCACACTACAGGAATGTTATACTGTATAGCGGTCATCAACTCAAAACCCGCCATCTGATAAGCGCCGTCACCGCAACCGCAGACCACGGTCTTATCCGGATGCGCGCATTTTACGCCGATTGCACCGTTAACGTGACTTGCCATAGGACCAAAACTACCCGGATTCTGGTAAATCTGATTTTGGGTAAGTTTCAGATAACAGTTAAGCCAGAGCATATGCGAACCTGCATCTCCCATGACATAACTGTTAGGAGGTAGATTCCTCGATATTGCCTTCACCAGTTCCGCTGGATGAATCTTTTCACTGACACCGCTTACGGGCATATCATACCATTTTTCTTTCTGGATAGTTTTTGGCACAACCTTAGTAATCTCTTTAGAGAGTTCTTGTGTAATTGCGATAATAGCAGGTTTGGCATCGCTTAATACCGGATAATCGGCTTTGTAGACTTTATCTATTTCGTGCCTGTCGATATTAATATGGATTAAGGTCTTTCCTTGGTATAAATCAGGCTTAAAACCAAAGGTAGCATTCTGGGCAAAGGAGTTACCTATGGCAAAAACTAATTTAGAATTAGCAAAATATTTGTTTGCGCCCGGGTCTCCGGATGTGCCATAAACCCCCGATGACAAAGGATGGTCTTCGGACAAAATTCCCTTGGCATCCATAGTGGTGGCAAAAGGTATCTGGAATTTATCAATCAGTTCTAGCGTTTCTCTTTCCGCGTGGCTTCGGATTATACCATAACCCAAAAGCGCCATAATCTGCTCATTGTTAGAGATTGCCCTGGCTAAAGCCTCTGCTGCCTGTTTTATTTGCAGAGGGTCAGGCTGAACAGGTTTTATATCCAATTTAATCTCTCTAAAATTATTCACCTTGGCAATGGTGACATCTTTGGGCACATGGATATGCACTGGTCCAGGACGACCTTCATAGGCAAGATTAATTGCCTCTTCCAAAATATCACAAGTTTGATCGGGGTCTTCAATAATCCAAGATTTTTTGGCCGTAGAGTTAAACATCTTCGGACCATCGGGTGTTCTGCTTAAGCCGGTGGCTTCATTAAGAGCGCCTTTTCCCCTGTCGTGGCCTGATGTATAACCAGAGATTCCTAACACAGGAAAGGAATCGGAATAGGCAACCGCCAGACCCGAGAATAGATTAAATTCTCCCGGACCGCCGGTGGCAAAACAAACCCCCAGCTTATCGGAAAACATAGAGTAGCCGCAGGCCATGAATGACGCGCCCTGCTCATTGCGGATAATCACCGTCTTAATCTGTTGCGAGCGCTTTAGCGCCAGCAACATCGAGCCGTTTACCTGGCCCGAACCTCCAAACACGTGGTCAACGCCCACAGTTTCCAAAGTTTTAACAATCGCCTCATTGGTATCCATAACTACTCTCCCTCTTTTTTCTGGCTAAATTTGCCGACTGCAAGTTTAGGCGGTCTCTTAGAAAAAAGTATTCCGTCGCAGGCAGCGTTGTCAAGCGTGTATCCGTCGAAAAAAAGATAAATCCGGTCTTTCGGCACTTTGGAAACTTCAGAAAAGATAGTGATGTATTTATCGGCAAGTATTTCTTTTTGCTCGTCGGTAAGCTCTAAGGAATGGACGATAATGGCAGGCATTGCGCACCCCCTTTTTAATAGAAGCAATTAATATATAACCGACAAGAAAATCGCCTTCGGCGATAACTCTAAGCGATTTTCAGTGGTTGGGAAAGTGCTTTATACTTTCCCACACCATGAACAATTATCTATGAAGGCGTTACCTCTTCCGCGCTTAAGCTGCGCGGAAGAGGTATTGCTCCACTTATTTCTGCTTATTCAGAACCTCGACAATCTTGTTAGCAAAAGCGATGGATGACTCTACGGAGCAACCAGTGATAAACGGGTGGTCGTAGACAACGCTTGGATTTTCGCGGGATGCGTTATCGGCATCAGCGACATTACCACCAGGGCCGACTGCATCAATAGCTAAATCCTGCAACGGATAAATAAACCCGGGCGTGACGACATTGGTGGGTTGATTATCCGGGGTGATGCCGTAAAGGAAACTATGGTCAAGGTCATCATGGAAATCCCAGGAGCGCGGATGTGCGGTAATCTTCTTTCCATAGATAATACTCTTATAATTATTCTTGGGGTCACGGGCGAAAATAAGCCCAGCTACTGCATAGCAGAGAGCGCCGATTATTTTACCTGTCCGAGTAGCTTCTATCAGCATATCATGGACATGTTTTCTTCCGTTCAGATCCAGGATAGCGCCGGGCCCGCAGGTAAGCACGATAGCGTCATAATCAGACATCTTGGCATCATTAATCTTTATCGCATTTTCCCATTCATGGCCGTCAACCAATTCTTTTACCCTCTTGCATACTTCGGGCGGATTAACGTGATAATTCTGAATGGGGTCAACGAAATCCGGGTCAACGCTTATTGCAAAGGGTAAAGGCTTTTTGCCCCGAGGCGTTGCCAGCGTCACGTCAAAACCTGCCTTCCTGAAAATATCCCAGGGTGCCTGCTGCTCTTCTCCCCAACCGCCATAGTTTGGTGCTATCAATAACACCTTTTTCTTTGCCATTTTTTCCTCCTTTGTTTATGGCTTTGGTTTATTACTCCACATTACTTTTTCATCCACGGAAAATCCAATTTCACCGGGCTGAATATATCAATCGCCTCTGTCTGCCCAATCGCAGTAAATTCATGCGGGACATCCGGCGGAATAAAATAGGCATCGCCTGGACCAAGGTTTTTTACCTCATCTGCGATGAGCATCTTAAACCCGCCGCTAATCACATACCCAAACTGTTCTTGAGGATGAGTGTGGAGTTTCACTACGCTTCCGTCTGCCATATCCCAGTGCTGGGCATTCATTAATTTACCTTCACCAAGATATTGCCGGATAACCCCTTCACCCATATCTATTTTTTTTAACTTATTACGAAAAACAAACATATCACCTCCTTTCTATTCAATAAAGAACTACAAGCCTTCCACAAAAATAACATCGGTGTCCGCAGATTTTTGTCTTAGTTTTTTGGCGGCATTGTATTCTGGTGAATTCCACCAACGCCTTGCCTTTTCCATACTCTCAAATTCAATAATGACCAGCCGTCTGGGTCTCCAGTTTCCCTCTACTACCTCTATATTCTCACCCCTTACCAATGGTTTTCCTCCGTAAGCCAAAATTGTAGAGGCGCCTTTTTTCTTGTATTCTTCATACCCATTGGGATCCTTTACATCTATATTCAAGATTACATATGCGGACATAAGGTTTTTAAATTACTTCATCTTAGAAATTAATTCAATAATTTTCTTGGCAAATAAATTGCAATGCCCACCTGTGCGTGCAGTAACCAAATCACCGTCAACCACCACGTCTTCGTTTACATAGACCGCGCCCATGTTTTTCGCGTCGCCTAAAAGATTATTATGCACTACCACCTTGCGGCCCCGGACCAGCTCAGGAACAGGAGCCAGAAGCCACATACCGTGACAGATGATGCCTTTGATAATTTTTTTCTCGGCGAAGCAGCGCTTTAAAAACTCTACCGCCGGCGCAAGCTTATTGACATCTTCGGTATACCTGAGGCGGTCAGCCACCATGCCTGCGGGCACGATAATCGCCGAATAGCTTTTCAAAGTAGCATCATCCATATTTTCAAAGCTTTCGCGGCATTCAAGAGGAAGATGGTATTCATGTCCCTGAAAGGTCAAAGCCGGCTGGCCCCACAGGCGGGTAAGGAAATGCACTTCCATTGCCTCTTCGGCGAAACGCAGTTTATAATACCAAATCTCAGGCTCGTAATAATCCCCTTCTATTAAGATACCGATTTTTTTGCCTTTTAACATTACTTCGCTCCTTTATATTTTAATCCCAGCATCGTTATATCATCGGATTGCTGCTCTCCCTGGGCAAAAGAAAATATTTCCTGGCGCATAAAGTTTATCATCTCTTTTATATTTTTATCTTTCAGATTGACCAGACAATTTTTTAGTTTCACCTCAGTAAACATCTGCCTTTGGGGGTTCATCGCCTCAGTCACTCCGTCGCTATAAAGGAAAATCGTATCCCCGGGCTTAAGCTGTAACCGCTGATTCTCACATCTGAAATTATCCATAACCCCTATTACAAAACCGCTGTGTACCTTGATAAAATCAAAATATCCTGTATTATCGCAGACCAGCGGCGGGTTATGCCCGCCGTTGGAAAACTCTAATTCACCCGTTTCGATATCCAGGATGGCGCAGAAAACAGTCACAAACATACATGCCTGATTATCGGGGTAGAGAATACTGTTCACCACGGAGAGAATCTCATCTGTCGAAAGACCCTGTTTTGCCTCGGTCTTGATAAGCGTCTTGCTGATAGCCATAAACAGCGCTGCCGGAACCCCCTTGCCCGAGACATCCCCGATCACAAGACACAACTTCTTTTCGTCTACAAAGAAAAAATCATAAAAATCACCGCCCACTTCCTTGGCCGGCTCCATCAGGGCGAAAATCTCAAATTCTTTTCTCTGGGGAAAAACGCTGGGCAGCATGCTGGCCTGGATTTGCTGGGCAATACGCAATTCGCTTTCAATACGTTCCCGAGCTGCTGTCTCCGCCTTTAGATTCTCTATAAAGCGCTTGATACTTGTCTGTATTAATTCAATCGCCAGGGCAGGCTCCTGTCCGAAAAGCTTGATTACTTCGTCCCCGCCCATCGTATATGTCTCCAGGTCTTCTTCGCATATCGCAGACGCCGTTCTCACCTTAAAAGGAGAGAAAATCCCCATTTCCCCGATAACTTCGCCTGCTCTGATAACTTTATTTATTTCTACTAATTTGATTGCGCCCTTCTTGATATAAAACATCCGGTCAGCAATGTCTCCTGCCTTAAAAAGACTATCGCCCTTTTTGAATATCTCTTTATTCATAAAGGCGGTAGGCCACTGGAAACAAGGGCAACATTCTTCTTTGGGCGTCTCTACTTTTGGGACTTCAATCGAATTATTAATAGGTATGCCGGCTGATTTTTTAGGTTGATATTTCACCAGGGTCAGAATATTGCGCTGGCCATCTCTTTTGTAGGTAACCTCATCCATAATTTTGCGCATCAGGTATACCCCCAGGCCCCCAACCCCGCGCTTTTCTATGGGCGCGTTGATATCCGGTTCAGGCAGGGAAAGCGGGTCAAAGGCGATTCCGGAATCGATGATTTCTATTTCCAGACCGTTCTCTTTGTTCGTATACGTTATTTCCAGCTCGCCGTTTTTGTCAGGGTAGGCGTAATTGATGACGTTGACCAGGGTCTCCTCGCAGGCAAGCTGAATTTTATTGACCTTCTCTTCTTCGAAGCCCTGCAGCGCAGCTGCCTCCCTGATGAAGGCGAACATTTTCTCCAGATTCCCCAGTTTTGCCGGAATGACTAAACGTTTCATCTCTAGATTTATTCAGTATAGGCGTCTTGAATGGTCATGAAGTTATCCAGGCCGGTCATCTTGATTACGTTGAGGATGACTTCCTGTGCACCGACGAGAAAAAGGTGGGCGTCCACCCCGATTTTCTGCTTGGCGAAAATAATCACGCGCAGGCCTGCGCTGGAAATATATTCCAGGTCCCTGGCGAAAAATACTAACTTTGCGATTTTCTGCCCGGTGAATTTCTTTAATTCCCCCTGCAGGCCTTCGGCATTCGTGGCGTCTAAGCGTCCGACCAGCTCAACCTTCACGACATCATCTTTACAAGAAACCGAATATTTTGAGTCCATAAATTGTGTCTCCTCTCGATAAACCCGTATTTAACGCGTATCTTTGCCCAACAATATCACCACTGACCGGGGTCCTACCAAAAATTCCGATTGATTCTCCAAACTGACCTCTTTGCCGGGTTCCCAAATATCGTGCGGTCTTTGCGCATCAGTATTGGCAAACACATACCAGGACATATAATTAGGCAACTTGGGCAGTTGGAAGCCGTGCATCTGCCAGTGCATATTCATGGCAACATAAATGGAATTATCATCTACCGTGCCTCCTTTGGCATGCCTGCCGCAAAGCATAAAGGCAAGCACGCGGCTCTGCGCTGACCAATCGGCGTCCCAGGCCTGGGTACCGTGCCAGGTAATATCGGCAAAACCGCTGCCTATATAGTCTCTGTTTTGAAAATGCCCCCTGCTCCTGAGCACGGGGTGGGCCTTACGGAAGGCGACCATTTTGCTGAAAAAATTGAAAAGCTCGCGGTTTTTATCGAGGAGACTCCAATCAAGCCAGGAAATCTCATTATCCTGGCAATAAGCGTTATTATTACCCCATCGGGTATTTGCCATTTCATCGCCGGCAAGAATCATCGGCGTGCCCTGGCTCACCAAGAGCATAGCCAGCGCATTCTTCATCTGTTTAATACGCAACCGGTTAATTTCAGGGTCGCAGGTTTCCCCTTCCCAGCCGCCGTTCCAGCTGTAATTATCGTTTGAGCCGTCGCTGTTATTCTCTGCGTTTACCTCGTTATGCTTTCCATTGTAGGAAACCATATCTTTCAGGGTAAACCCGTCGTGAGCAGTGACAAAATTTACGGAAGCGCAGGCTCCCCTGCTTTCCCACTGGTACAAATCCGGAGAACCTTGCAGCCTTTGTGCCACCGCTCCTACCATTGCCGGTTCTCCTTTAAGAAATTTCCGTAAATCATCCCGGTATTTACCGTTCCATTCTGCCCAGCGGCCCCAGGCAGGAAAAGAACCGACCTGATAAAGCCCTCCTGCGTCCCAGGCCTCAGCAATGAGTTTGCATTTGCCCAGCACCGGGTCAAAAGCCAGCGTCTCCAAAAGCGGCGGGCTGTGCATGGGAGCGCCGTTCTGGTCGCGGCCCAAAATAGAAGCCAGATCAAAACGGAAACCGTCAATATGGTAATCTGCTGCCCAATAGCGCAGGCAGTCAAGAATCATGTTACGCACAATAGGATTGTTACAGTTTAAGGTATTGCCGCATCCTGAGAAATTAAAATAATATCCGTCGGGGGTTAAGAGATAATAGATCTTGTTATCAATGCCGCGGTATGAGATATACGGTCCTCTTTCATTGCCCTCAGCGGTGTGGTTAAAGACCACGTCCAGGATAACCTCAATGCCGTTCTTGTGGAGTTCCCGAATCAGCGTTTTACATTCGTCCACCTGCATACCGTATTTGCCGGTTGCGGCGAATCCCGCCTTGGGGGCAAAAAAACCGACATTGCTGTATCCCCAGTAATTCATAAGCATCTTTCCCGTGCTCGGAGAAATGCGTGAATTCTCAAATTCGTCAAATTCGTGGATGGGCATCAGCTCAACGCAGTTAACACCCAGCTCTTTAAGATAAGGTATTTTTTCCCGGATGCCGGCAAAGGTGCCCGGGTGTTTAACTCCCGAAGAAGGGTGCTGGGTAAACCCGCGCACGTGCATCTCGTAAATAATCAGGTCCTCAATGGGGGTTTCCAGTGGATGATCATTTTCCCAGTCAAAATCATCAAAGCAGATACGCGCGCGGTGCTGATACATATCACTCCAATCCGGGGTCTTGCCCCAGATATCCCTGCCGCCGATTGCCTTGGCGTAAGGGTCCATCAGCACTTTGGTCTTGTCAAAACGGTGGCCCTCGTGTGGGGCAAAGGGGCCGTCCATATAAAATCCATACTCGAGATTATCGTAGTCAAGATCAAAAACGACCATCGTAAAAACATTGCCGATACGAAACTCATCCTTGAAGGGAATCACGCAAAGAGGCTTCGGTTCATGCTTGTTAAAAAGCACCAGTTTACATGAGGTGGCAGAATGGGAATACACCGAAAAATTCACTCCTCCTGGAACAATGGAAGCGCCAAAAGGAAGGGGTTTGCCTACACGCAAACGGAACTTTCCGCATTCGCTGACATGAGTCGGATGCAGGTCAACCCTGAACATTAGTCCTCCTTTCGCAGCGCCTCTAAGGCCGCGGCAACGCTGTCAAAAGCCTTGAAGAAATTACTGAAACCCGTCATATCCATCACATCCTTAATTTCATCGGAAAGGCCGCTTAAAACCAGGACGCCTTCCTGTGTGGAAAGTTCTTTGGCGGCCATTAATAAAAGCCTGAGCCCCGCGCTTGAGATATACCCGCACTTCTCAAGATCAAGGACCAATGACATTTTAGAGGAAAGAAGCGGAAGTATCTTTTCCTGGGCATCATTGACGGTATTCCCGTCAAGGCTGCCGGATATCTGAATAATCGTCGAGCCGTCTTGAGTCTTAGTTTTTATTTCCATACTATTCTCCTTTTAGCTATTTTACAGGGACAAGCCGGACTTTAATCTTCGGCCGGTAATTCAGATTCGGCAATTCCACAGTAAGTTTCTGGGCGTCGAAATTCTTCCAGGGATTATTATCAACCCACACCTCAGATATGCGCACGCTGCCCGGAGGCAGGATATCCGGCTGAACCCGCAAAATATCTCCCGGAAACCCCTGCGGCAAAGGCTTAAAATAAAGGTCAAGCGGTTGTTTGGTGTGCAATAGGTTTTCATATACCTGCGCCAAATAAGCCAGTTCCACGGAATGATACGCGCTCATCGAGTGGCTTCCCTTTAAACGCTCGGTACCCAGCAGAAACGGCAGTCCGTTATTAAGGACATTGAAATATACTGCGCCGTCATCATGGTCCAGGTAAAAGGCGTTGTAAAAAGCCGCTGACTCCCTGGCCAATTTCAGATACTGCTGTTCTTTCAAAACACCATAAAGAATTTCATAAGCCAGTATCGCCTGTTCCTGCTGCCACCAGGCTTTGCGGTCATGCCAGACAAAACGGTGACACTCTTCCCCGGGCTGTAATTCTCGTTCCATGACGTCATACCAGCCGCTGCGCTGAAGGTCCATTCCATACTTGGGCATAATCTCGGCGATTTTTTTGGCGAATGCGACATATTTTTCGTTCGGCGCAAGGCTGTTAATGCGCATCAGATTCCAGGCGATCTTGAGGTTATGGCCAATTACTGCCCGGTTCTGCTGCCATCCCCAAGTCTTATCGTGGCTCCAGTCCTCAAAAAAGCGTTCATTAACAAACGGGCTGCGCTCATAATCAGGAAAGTATTTAGTGATACAATCAGCGGTATACACCAGGAAATCCTTATATTTCGGCTCAGCCGTAGCCAGCCATAAATTAATCAGGTAAGCAGGCGCATGGTCACCCACGGAATTCCAATTCTTACGGGCACGGTTCTTGCCCAGGCTTTCGTTTCTGGGATCAAGGTGAATAGGGTCAATATGAGAAAAATACCCCTCCTTCTCTTTATCAAGGAAAAACCGATCAAACAAATCAATGGTCATCTTGATGTCTTTCATAATTGCCGGGTCGCCGGTGACGCGATAGGTCTGCGTGGGGCCGGCCAGAGCATATATCTGCTCATACATCGGTATAGCGTCATAATCGTCTCCGAACTCCGAGGCAAAAACTTTGTGTTCACGGCCGTGCTTGACATCAATGGCGTGATACCAGTAAACGACATTTTCATCCATATCATAAAAACGCATATGGTCGCGCAAATACTTGGTGCCTTTTTCTGCGGCCTCCAAAAATCGGTCTTCTCCGGTGAGTAAAAACGTGGATGCCATTCCGTAAATCATACGTGAAATGGTATCTGTCTCTTGGCGATGGTCCTTCTTGCGTTCTCCGGTCAAGGACAACATCGTGCGGTAATTGCTGTAATCGATTGTTTCCGGGCCGCCAAACTGGGCTTTAATGTAAAAATCCGCGATGCTTCTGGCCTGGTTAATCCACCAGTTAGGCTCCTCAAAGCGATACTTATCTATGCCTTCTCCCGCAAAAATCAGGACTTTTGCCTCAAAGGTATGGCCTCCTTTTTCCGGATAAAAAATCCCGATGGTAAGAAGATACTGGTCTTTGACCAGCAACGATTCCATTTTTCCGGTGTAATCACAATAAGGCTCTTCCAAGTTACGGGGACCGCGCGCATAAGTGGTAGCAGTAAGCTTCACGGAAAATTCACGGCCATCTGAGGTCTTAAGCCCGAATATTCTTTCTTCACGGTCATAGCTTGTTACATGGCCGGCAATTGTATCAGAGAACTCAAATTTAAGCTCATTCATTTTTCTGCCCCTTTTTTTAAAGAGATGAACTCCGGTTTAGAATCTCGTGTTTAAATTGCGGACAATAAAAAAAGCTGAGACTTGGATGTCTCAGCTTAAAATAAAAGGAATTATTAGGACGAAAGTTTTTATTCTGAGGTGCATAACCCCCTCATCCGACAGATGTTTCGTTTGTAAAAAAAACACCGAGAGTAATATGATAACATTTTTAAAAAATTATACAACATTTTTTTAAACACTGCCGTGTTTTAAATCACTCATCTATATAGTAGTTTCCCCTGCCGGACTGCATTCCTCCCTGGCGCATACCGCCCTGCATTGAGCCTGGCTTTGCTCCATGCTGGCGAAGCAAAGCGATAATTTCGCTGTTTTGTCTGAACATCGCCATTGAAAGAGGCGTAGCACCGGTATCGGTCCTGGCATTGACGTCAGCGCCATTCTCGATAAGGATTTTCGCGGCTTCAATATGTCCCGGCTTTCTTCCTTTGTATGCCGCGAAATGCAAAGGGGTTGAATCATTCCTAGTCCGCGCATTAACCAGAGCACCGTGCGCAATTAAGATTTTTGCCGCCTCCGGTTGAGCCTGAGAAGCCGCGACATGTAAAGGTGTTCCATCATTATTGTTGCGGACATTTACATCAACGTGGTAGGTATCCAGAAGCAGTTTTATCGCTTCAATTTGGCCTCTGCCCACTGCCCAGTGAAGAGGAGTCTTGCCCACCTCATCCTTCACATACAAAAGACCGGGCTCTTCATCTAAGAGCAATTTAAGTTTTGCTATATCACCGCTTTTAGCGGCTTCATGGATTTCCGCGCCATTAACTACGGCAGCCGAGAATAATAATACCACAAACATACAAAAACTAACCAAAAACTTTTTCATAATGCAGTCTCCTCTGGCATGGCACAACTTGTGGAAGGGAATAACTTCCGTCTCGCAGGTATTATATAATACAGCCGCAATTTGTAAAGTAGTTTTCGCCTAACTTAATACTTTTTTACAAACTCCTTGACCGTCCTCTTATTTTTTTATACAATACTAATGACATGGATAAAACACACTCTCAAATCAAGAAGGTTGGGATTACCGGCGCGGCAGGCAACATCGGGAGAACGCTGCAAAAAGGGCTTGGTGAAAAATATGACCTCTGCCTTTATGACATCAAACAAACAACCCCCCTGTGTAATGCGCCATTCACCAAGGTGGACTTCGCGATAAAGACCGAGCTGGATGGTATCTTTAACGGATTGGATGCGCTTATACATTTGGCAGGAAACCCGCGGCCGGACGCCCCTCGCCATCTGACCTTCCGGAATAATTTTGTGGCCACCAGTTTCGTCTTTGAAGAAGCCAGGCGAGCGGGAATCAAAAAAATAGTTTATGCCAGTTCCAATTTTTACCACGAAGCCGCAATCTCGGAAGTTCTGCAGGGAAGCTCACATAACCTCATCACCCTTGATATGGCCCCGAGCCCGATTTCACTCTACGGAGAATCAAAGGTATTCGGAGAAAATCTCGGCCGGCATTTGTCATATCTGGGTATGCAGTTTGTGGCCTTGAGAATCGGCTGGACTGTCCCCGAGGATAACCCTGCGGTCTACGGCGGTGATTATATGCGTGCGGTTTTCTGCAGTAAAAAAGATCTTGTACAGGCCTTTGATAAAGCCCTCGAGGTGAATACGGAATTTCTCGCTGCTTTCGTCACCAGCAACAACATTCACAATGTCTTTGATCTTAGCGAAACCAGAAAAAAATTAGGATTCCAGCCTCAAGACAACGCAGAAAATTACTTTTAATAGAAGTTAATTTGCAGATCTTATTATTATTTCCTCAAAATTTAGTCTCTACGCCATATAATTCAGCCGGGTCTCTGTCTACCATTACCTTATACCCCCTTACCAGAAATATTTTTTGTTCAATTACCCCTTGAGGAATCATCTCCATGGTATTGCCTCCTTTGGTTATATACATTATACCAAAAGAGTTACCTAATTAGTGAGCATTTACAACTGTTCCTTAAGTTCTTATAGATTTGAGAAAGAACAATTGCTCTTTATATCTTTATTCTATCATCTATGGAAGAGGTGTCGCTGAAATCTAGTTTATTCTTACTCAAGGTCTTTTAATTGTTTTTCGCGCTCCAGCAGTTGTTTATTGATATCCTCGACCTTCTTTTTTGTGCTATCCAAGATTGTCTGGTAGTTTGTGGCATCTATACCTTGTTCTGATAAGGGTTTTTCTGCTTCTTTATCAATGGAGGGCTTCTTGAAGTAGGTATTAAGAACCAGGTAGAAAAGCAATGCAATTATAACTATACTAAGCAGAAGGCCTATATATCGTCCGTAATGATTTCTTCCATTATTTCTCCTTGTTTATTACAGGAAGAGCGCCTAAGAGTTATGTATTCCGAAAAGAAGTATTAATGCATATGCGCTCGTCATACTGAGGATACCGACAACTAAGCCGATTTTCAGCCAATAGGAAAAGCTTATCTTCTTATTTCCCATTCTCTCCAGGATGTCCACGGCGACTATATTAGCCGTAGACCCTATTGCGGTGATGTTGCCGCCGTAACAGGCGCCGAATAATATCCCCCAGAACAGCGGTCTAAGAGATATATTATATAGAAGCCCCAAACTTTGCACTATAGGAATGTACGATGCCACGACCACGGTATTATCTAAAACACTGGAAAGAAATCCGCTGGAGTATAACATTAGGCCGGTGAGTAAGGCAGGGTTAGTGCCGACTTTCGCTACAAATCTTTCAACAAAAAAATCGGATATGCCGGTATATTTAATAACGCCGGCCTGGGCAAAAAGAAATAGAAAGAATAATATGGATGGCCATTCCACCTCATGTTCGATATAATAGCGCATTTTATCACGGCGGTAAAGCATAACAACGCCCGCTGAAACTATAGGAAGCATCAATAACAGCGTATTTTCCTCCAAGCCAAATAATAATTCCAGCCGGTGGTGTAATGCAATAGCTATCAGAGTAACCGCGAAAATAAGTATGCTCACTCTTACCTTCTTGTCGGCGGGAATCGAAATAAGCGATAAGAAAAACGTATTCTCTTCAAGCGAAAGTAATTTCTGGTTAAGTCTATCTATGTATTTTTTAAACCAGAAGAACAATACCGCGACCGTAACCGTAAGGACAAGCACGGTAATGGGCAAAGCCTGAATCAAGAAGTCTTCAAAGGTAAGTTTGCCTCTGGCGGCAATAAGTATGCCTATGGGGTTGCCCAATACTGTCCCGGAAGAGCCTATATTCGTTGCCAACACCGAGGAGATCAGTAAAGGAACAGGGTCAATATCGAAGAAATCCGAAATTGTGATTATAATTTTCGCCATTATTATAATAGAGGCAACCTCTCCCATAAGAGACGAGAATAGAGCCGATATGGTCATTAATAATAGAAATAAATTCTTTCCGGTTATCTTCTTGATGCTTAATAACTTGGTTGTAATCCAAAGAAAAAATCCGGCCTCGTTTAACATGCCTACCAAAATCATCATTCCTATGAGAAAGAGTATTACGTCGAGCGAAGCGAATTTCAACAACTCCTCTAAATTTATCGACCTTGTGATAAGCAAAAGTCCCGTTCCGAAGAAAACAAAACTAAGCCTTAATTCCCAGAAAAATAATATTCCAAGAACCGACATAGAAAACACGCCGGTTACTATCGCCTGTTGTGAGGACAAGCCGATTTTCAATCCCATAAAAGCCGTCAAAAAAGAAACGCAGATAATTAGTAGAATTTTTTTCATCCGCCTATAAAAATTAAAAACCTTCGCCATTTCTAGCGAAAGTTCTAATTATTAGAGGTATTTTTACACTATATTCGGGGGTTGTCAAGAAAAATCGCCTTCGGAGAAGCTTCCGGCGATTTTTCTTGATATTGAAAGTGCTGGACAACGCTAAAGAATCGTGATATTCTTTTTCTCAATGGCTGGACTCTTGTCGGAATGAGTATGCTCAAGCTGGAAGACATCCTACCCAAATTTCCCATTTTTTCTCCTCTGAACAAAGAAGGGCTTAAGGAGCTGGCGGATATATCTTATCTGAAGGAGTTTAAAAAGGGTCAAATTATCTATAAAGAAAACGACCCTCCCGACAATCTTTATATTGTTGTTTCCGGCAGGATAAAAACCTATACCGAGGCCTCCTTAAAAGAAAACAGGGTCCTTGAGTATCTCCACAGGGGAACCTGTTTCGGGATAATCTCCCTTTTGACCAATCAGTCCCACTCGGTTGTCGCTGAAGCAGCCAACGACGCCTTGATAGCGCTAATCCCCAAAGATAAATTCAGCGAATTCTTAAATAAATACCCTATTCTGGCCATAGAGTTTTCTAAGCTGCTTTCCCGCAGGGTTAAAAAAAGGACGGATAAGGATAAAAATATATTTGAGAGTCTGATAATTTCGGTTTATAGCCATAGGCAGAAATCCGGCAAGACCAGCTACAGCCTGGTCTTAGCCAGCGCTTTAAGAAGAGAATCGGGAAAAAACGTAATTGTAATCGAATTGAAAGATGATAAAGAGGCCTTCTTTTTCCCTTCTTCGGATAGAGTCCTTGAGGTCAGAAAATTCAGCGAATCCACCTTCGATAATTTTTTAGAGAAGAAGTGGGAGATTGATTATGTTAGAGTATATTACCGGCCCGAATCGAGTTACGCGTCGAAGAACATTCCTTTATTCTTAAGCTTCCTTGCCCAGATTTACAATTTTATAATCTTAGACCTGCCGAGTCCCCGGGACCCTTTAATAGTTATGTCTCTTCTTCAATCGGATTTTATTCACTTTCTTTCCGGTAAGGAATCGGGTCATTCTAGAGAGTTTCAACAAACAATCGAGGATTTAAAAAATAATTACAAAATTAAACAGGACGCAATCAAGATAATCGTAAGAGAGCCGTCTAGCCTTTCTCAGCAGGATTTTCCGAGTAAAGGCATTCTGGCTACGCTGCCGCATTTTGAAGAGAATGCCGTAAAAATAATAGAAACGTACCCCCTCTCTTCCTACGCTAAAACCATAAGAAGGATTGCCAGAGAGTTGTCCTCGGTTAGAATCGGCCTGGCTTTGGGAAGCGGAGCCGCTTTTGGATTAGCTCATATCGGAGTGCTGAAGGTTTTGCAGGAGAATAACATTGACGTTGATATAGTTTCCGGCTCAAGCCTCGGTTCTATGATTGCCGCTCTCTGGGGTTTGGGTAAAGACTGGGCGCAAATAAAAGAGCTGGTTTATAAATTCGAAAACTTCCCGGTGTTTTCTTTTTTGGATATCGGTTTTTCAAAGCGCTCCGTATTCAAGGGACATCACCTCAGAAGAATCCTTAAGCAGATTTTCGGCAACTCTACTCTATACGATTTAAAGAGGCCGGCCTTGATTGTCTCTTTCGATTTCATCAGAAGGCAGCCGCATATTTTTTCCCAGGAGAATTTATTAATCAAAGATGCCGTGTTGGCCAGTTGCGCCATGCCGGGAGTATTTGAGCCGCTTAAGAATCAGAATGACCTCTTTCTGGACGGAGGAATTCTTAACCCGTTGCCTGTGGGCTGCCTGGTAAAGGAAGGAATTAAAAAGATTATATCAGTAAACGTAACGCCGTCAAAAGAGGAGATAGAAAAAACATATGCGCAAAATTTGGATTATAAAAAACTCAACATTCTGGACTTTATATTCGGCAGCGTTGAAGCGATGCAGAGGGAATTCATTCAGGCGGCGATATCTTTATCCGACGTGGTAATCCACCCGGAATTCAGAAATGTGCTATGGACGGAATTTAAAAGAATCGATTACTTTATAGAGGAAGGCGAGAAAGCAGCGCTCAGGCAGATAGATAAGATAAAGCAGTTACAGGAAATGTAGAAACCCTAAAGAAAATACCGCAATATTATTTTTTTGAACTTGTCAGCAGGAAGCGGATCCCCGTTATTATAAATATTCCGCTGATTACAAGGGCAGATATTGATTTGGGTCCGGTTATGTCGTTTACGGGTTTCCCGGTAATTATATCGTAGGTGCATACAAATATAGCTCCCAAGACGCCAAGTACAATTAATACCACTCCTTTTACTTTCATACTCCCCCCCTGAATTATTTTTATCTACAGGATATTAGAGCAGCCCTGTGTTAATATATTTTGAGCAATAAAAGGGTCCGGCAGCTCCTATCAAATCAAGCATCTTGGAGCGATTCGACCGGCGGCAGGCAATCCACCTGGTCATAATCAGACCCTTTCCGCCGTATTTAAGGATTGCCTGTTTCCATTTGAAGGCCTGAACAGGGTCCCACCCCGGAGCCCCCCATACTTCAAAGCCTTGATTAACAAGGCGGTGAATATGCGCTGGCGGCACCTTGCGGTAGTCCCATACAATCTGCACAATGTCCTTAGGAATCATCTTCTCTGCCGCCATGGATTTCCTTGCATGCACCGATGCGAATCCCCTATGAGGGGAGTCGTTCCAGATTAAAGTGCGCAGCCCCCTCTTCTTAAGTCTATACCTGAGTGTCAAAATAGCCTTAACGTATTGCGAGGTGGTTCTGTCGTGGTCCTCATCCATACCTATATGAAAAAAGCGAGGAGGCCGGCAGGTATGGATAAGCTCGTCGATTAAATCAAAAGCAATTCTCCAATATTCGTTATTATCAAAAAGCTTATTATAGGGCCTGAACCAATGATTATGTTTATAATATCTGCTCTGGGAAAAATTCAATTTCGGCACCACCTCGATATCGTTTACTTGAGCGCGCATTACTATCCTTCTGAGAGAGGTCATAGTAACGGAGTATCTGCGGCTTAATTCAGGATGCGATTTGTATCGAACTCCGTCTGCGCAGTCAATGATTAACAGATTGAAGCCTACCTGCGCAATTGCGTCGACGATTTCTAATGCCAAATTAAGGTCAATCGGCTTTTCTCTTGACTTGTTTGCGTACCATCTCGGGTCGTAATGAGTCAAATGCAGCAAGAAGCCGCGGATGGGAACAACGCCCTCTCTTATCATCTAAGGTCTCCTTCCAGCTTTTCTAACTCGTTGTCGGCTTGGGCAATCAGCTTCTCTATTACCTTGACGCGCTGCTCGTATGCTTTTAAAGTTTGCTCATCCCGAAGATGCCGGCGCGGTCCGGATAAGACGCGCGTTTTGGCGTATCTTTCAAGATGTAGTTTCTCTCTTTTCTTCTTCAACTCTTTTATCTTTTTTCTGATTTCTCTATTATGAGCCTTGCGCTTCTCCTTCTGCTGTTCTTTGTGTCTTTTCTCCTGCTCCTTGCGCTGCTTTTCTTCTCTAAGTTTGCTTATCTTTTCCGGGTCTATTTTTAGAACAGTTTCCTCCGCTTCGGCCTTCGCTCCCGGCTCTTCTGTTGAAATCTCGCCTCTCGCTTTCTTTTCCAGATAGTAATCAAAGTTGCCGGGAATCTTTCTTATTCTTCCTCCCTCTACCTGGAAGACAGCGTTAGCGATAGATCGGACAAAATGAATATCATGGCTGATGAATACTATCGTGCCTTCATATTGGCTTAAAGCTCTTATCAGCGCATCCACGGCGTCGACATCAAGATGCGTAGTCGGCTCATCGAGCAGAAGAAAATTCGGCGGGTTAATCAGAAGCTTTGCCAGGATAAGCCGGCTCTTCTCTCCTCCGGAAAGCACCTCGACCTTTTTATCTGCGTCATCGCCGGTAAATAAGAATGCGCCGAGTATAGTCCGTATCGATGCCTGAGACATAAAGCCGGGGGCAGCCGAATACGCCTCCTGCAATACCGTATTTGCCGGATTGAGCACATCCAAGCGCGTCTGGGAAAAATAACCGATTTCGACATTATGCCCGACAATACGCGAACCGCCGTCGATGTCGATTGCTCCGGACATGATTTTAAGAAGGGTAGATTTTCCGGCTCCGTTTTTTCCGGCTAAAACCGCCTTCTCAAACCTTGCGACCTCAAAATCCAGTTCTTTATAAACTTTAATATCCCCGTAAGATTTAGATACCTTCTCAAGAGTCATTACCCTGTAACCGCTTCTCCTTGTTTCCGGGAAGCGGAAGTCCCTGATGCTTTCGCGCCGGTCAGGAGGGACTACAATCTCCTCCATCTTTTCCAAAGCAGTCTTTTTGGCGCGAACCTGCGAAGCCTTATTCGGCTGCGCATGAAAGCGCGCAATGAACCTTTCCAGCTGCTGCCGTTTTTTCTCTTGTTCCTTAAACTGCTTTATAAGAAACCTTCGCTTCTCCTCTTTTATGGTTTCGTAATGTTCGTAATTGCCCCTGACCTTAAATATGGAACCGTTCTCAAGAATCAGGGTATAGTTTGTTACCTCATTCAAAAATGCCTTGTCGTGCGAAATGATAATAAATGTGCCTTTAAAGGACGTCAAATAATCCTTAAACCAGAGCGCGGCGTTTAAATCAAGGTAGTTGGTAGGTTCGTCAAGCAGCAGGATATCGTAATGGCAGGTAAGAAGCTTTGCCAATAAAGTCCTCATCTGCCATCCTCCGCTTAACTGTTTTATCGGGCGGTTAAAATCGTTTTCCCTGAATTCAAGACCCATAAGAATCTTCTTTGCTTTGTGTTCCAGGCTGAAATATCCCAGCACTTCCAACCTTTCTAAAATCCCGCCGTAACGTTTTGAATCCGCCAGGTTTTTCTTTTCGAGTTCATCTTTTTCTTTGTTAAGGCGGCTAATCTCTTCATCGCCTTCGATTAATTCGGATAGAACGGTCTGCTCTGAACTAAATCTTGATTCCTGGGGAAGGTGGCCGATACGGACATTTTTTTTGATGTCTACTGAGCCGGAGGAAGGCTCTATCTGGCCTAAAATCATTGAGAAAAGCGTGCTTTTGCCTGCGCCATTGGGTCCGAGAAGACCGATCTTTTCTCCCCTGTTTATGCTTAAGGAGATATTTTCGAAGAGGACTTTACTGCCGTAGTTCTTGGAAAGATTATAGATGGTTATCATACTGCTTATTAGGCTCTAATACGACCTTCAAGGATTCCTTTGCGTCCGAAACGAGCTTAAAGCCTTTCTGAATCTCCCCTAACGGCAATTTGTGCGTTATCATATCCTTAATATTTATCTTTCCGTTTTTAATCAGAGCTAACGATTCTTCCAGGTCAACAGGAGCTGCTCCGTAGGACGAAGTAATTGTTATTTCGTTCCTCCAGAAATCCTCGACCGGAATCTTGATATTTTTCCCGGGGATCGCAAAAAATAGTATGACGCCCTTCCTGTCTATGCAATGGAATGCCTGCTGGGCGGCTTGCAAAGCGGCCGTGCAGATTATTATCCTGTCTGCTTTAATATTGAGGTCCCCGCCTGCGTTTATGACTTTATCTGCGCCGAATTCCTTCGCTTTATTTAATCTGTATTCATTTATATCGGTTGCAATGACCCTCGCCGCCTTTAATTTAGCTAATTGAATATTCAATAAACCGGAAACGCCGCTGCCCAGAATCAAGACAACCTGTTCTTCCTTTACGTTAATTATCCGTTGGCCTCTTACTGCGCAAGCCAAAGGCTCAATCATCGTGCCTTCTTCGCAGGAAACGTTGTCCGGCAATACATAAATCCCCCTCTCTACATTTGTCTTGGGGACTCTGATAAATTCACTGTAGCCGCCAGGGTCATAATTGCCTTTGTGCAGCATCTCGCATGCGGTATGATTATCTGCCAGGCAATATTTGCATTTATTACAGGGAACGTGATGGCTGACAAAAACCCTTTGGCCGACTTTGTATTTTTCCGACTTAGACTCAACTATTGTGCCGGTTATCTCATGGCCTAAAATGCGGGGAGCTTTCTTAATCCTGTACCATTGCATAACATCCGTCCCGCAGATACCGCTGGCTAATACCTTTACCAATACTTCCCCTGTGTCAATCTGCGGCCTGGGTAATTCTTCTATCCGCACATCTTGGTTGTTATAATACACTGCCACGCGCATAATATCGCTTCTTATATAAGGTCTTAACCTGTTTTATCGTCTATTTTTTAGCGCCATTAAATACTTCGTAAGCTTCTTCAGCGGTAACATTTTCGTGAATAATAGCACGCAGGGCCTTAGCCATAGCCGCCGGATGAGGGTTCTGCCAGACGTTTCTTCCCAGATTTATGCCGATAGCGCCTTTTTGCATACCGTCATAGACAAATTCCAGCACCTCCAGCTCTGATTTACATTTGGGTCCGCCCGCCATAACCACCGGGACCGGACAGCCGCTTACGACCTTGTCAAAGTCTTTCTCGCACCAGTAGGTTTTTACGACCCGGGCGCCCAGCTCGGCAGCAATGCGGCAGCTTAGAGCCAGGTAGCGGGCCTCCCGTTTTTCCGTCTCTTTACCCACAGCCGTAACAGCCATTACCGGTATGCCGTAATCCTCGCATTCATTAACGAGCTTGGCAAGATTCAGCAGCGAATCACGCTCGTAATCGCTGCCTACAAAGACGGAAATGCCGACGGCGCTGGCATTAAGGCGGATAATCTCCTCTATAGAAGCGGTGATGCCTTCGTTTGCCAGGTCTTTTCCGGCCATGCTGGTTCCTCCGGATACCCTTAAGATTATAGGCTTGCCGTTGACAGGGTCCACGCAAGAACGCAATACTCCCCTGGTAACAAACAGGGCATCGCAGAACTCAAGAAGCGGCTTGATGGTTTCGCCGGGCTTTTCCAGGCAGTGGGTCGGTCCTTGAAAATATCCGTGGTCTATGGGTAAAAAGAAACAATGCCCGTCAGGTTGAATAAGTCGGCTCAAACGCCTTTTCATTCCCCAGTCCATTTTCCATACCTCCTTATTTTATAATTATTTTTTCTTCAAATCTTCCACAAACTCTATTAAATTCTTATCGGGATCGTAGCCGAAGCAGACAATGTAATTCGAAAATCTGCAGACTCTCAGGCCTAAAACATCTCCGTAGAACTTTAAAGCTCTGTCTAAGTCACTAACTAATATACAAGCGTGTCTGAAATTTTTTATCATTTGTAATTTTAAGCCTAATTATAAAGAGGGCCGGCGTTAGCGGAGTCTAAATCCCCTATAGCTCTTCTTACTGTCTGCACTAACGTTTTTACATCAAAGGGTTTTTCTATATATCCGGCGGCGTTCAGCGTCAGGGCCTTGTGATATATGTCTTCTTGCGCATAGGCAGTGATGAAGATTTCGGGAACGGGCTTTTTGCCGCTTTGCGATAATTGCTCTCTGATTTTTCTGACTGTTTCTATGCCGTCCATATTAGGCATTTTTATATCCGAAACAATTAAATCGAAGTCCGCCCCTTCCATCTTCTTCAGCGCTATCGCACCGCTTAGAGCCGTAGATACATCGTATCCTTCTCTGAGCAGCAGCCTTTTTACAGTCAACAGCACTAATTTGTCGTCGTCAATTACCAAAATACTTTTTGCCATCTCCGGTCCCTCCTTGTATATGCCGACCGCTCCCGCTTATTTCAGGGTATTTTCTCTCCTCTTAAAATGGCCGGCAGAGTCCGAGTGTCGATTCTTATGCCGCCGTCATGTTCTATTTTTATGGTATAGAGAGTTCCGGGAATAAACATTGTCCCCGGAGCCTCTATCTGGGCGTTTTTTACGCCCATCCTCTTTGCCTCTTCAGGGTTCAGCGCGTATTCCCAGAATCTTTTCCATAGCCTCTCCTCAAACGGGCTATTAGCGCTCTCTATCATATATCCTTGAGGGATATGATTAACTCTTGTTATTTCGTATTCTACGGTGTTGGCGCCGTCAAGCATAAAAGCCTTCCAGAAAAGATATGCGCTCCGCCCCCTTAATAAATCCTTTTTTCTTATGTAGAGGTCATCGAACCGTATTACCAATGACTGGAATTGGATGATGTTGCCCGGAAAGGTGAAATATTTGGGTTTAAGAGGCCTGCCTTTCGTATCGTACTCTAAGAATTTAATCGTGGTTAAATTCTTGCCGGTTCTCTCATCGGCGCTGACGTCGGTAACAAGCGCTTCCGCTATGCGGGAATCAGCCTCGAGCCTGTAAATGACCTCTTTTAAAATTTTGTTTTCATTTATATAGCGGACGGTATATTTATATATAAGAAATACGCCGCAGATTACCGGTATTATTACAAGAAAATAAAGCGATTTTCTCATTTCTCTCTATTCGGTTCCGGTTAAGTCAGACATCGCCGTTGGATAGCTCCCGCCGTTTGCAGCTGCGTAGTTTTCGCAGGCGGTAGTCATATCCTTCCTTTCGAGCAATCTAACGAAAAAGCGATGCGCTGGAGGGCTTCCGCAAGAGCTTTATTAATCGGGAGTTGTTTGACGCCCAAAGTAAAATCTATGTACCACAGCCTGCTTGCAAAATCCGACGTCCTCGGAACCGGCAGCCCCTCCCCGATTTTCTTCTGCGTTTTTTCGTATTCCAGCCGGGAAAAATCCTTAACAACCCAGCAGGTCAGCATAACGTTACGCCCGTATTTATTCGTTACCGCCGAAAATCCGAACAGTCTGCAGAGAAGAGGCCTCCATGCATATACGCAGCAACGCCCTTTGCCTGCAAGGGAAGAATCGGGTTGATAAAAAACACAGGGACCGGATAGTCCGGCGTCCTGAGCTTTCTTAAGCCAATGCTCCCCTTCTTTTTTTCGCCATAACGCCAGAGCCAGAGGAAACATCTCTAATATAGTTGTTTCAACCTTTGAGCTTGCGCAGCATTGTCCGCAACCCGGAACACACCTTATTCCCGTCACTTTTTTAAAGCGCTCGATTTCCCTGTCCAGCTCTTTGTAAAGCTTCATAATGGCGTGGACTTTCGCCTTGAAGCTGCAGTTGGATTGCCGTATGCGTTTATAGATATTCAGATATTCCGGGATACTCATTTATTTTACATTTTATCATTTCTTGACTTAAATCTCAAGCAAGCATTAGCCTTTTATCTCATGCGCGGTTGACCCCGCACCTTCAACAATGTAGCGTAGGTGTAGGGAAAGAAGGTGCGGGGTTGACTTTTTACGGAGTTTATGATATAAATAAGCAAACTTGGAGCGAACATTTTAACAAAAATAAATGTGAACGGTGTTGAAACGCAACATAAAGCCACGGAGAAAGGAAAAATCAGCCATGCGAATAAATAACTCCGGCGACCATCGCATATTTGCCCGTATTCGCAGGGCGCTCCCAATTCGAATCCTGGCTGCCGGTCAAGATGAAGAGTGCAAGGCCGAGACAGTGGACATCAGCGCACACGGGATTGGTATCGAGAGCAATAAAAAACTTTCTCCAAATACCCGATTGGAGATGTGGCTTGAATTGCCCGGCAACCTTGGGCCTTTTTACACGCGAGGCGAGGTTGTTTGGTCACAGGCATCGGCCGCTAAAGACAAACTGCGAGTCGGTATTCGACTGGAAAAGGCCGAGCTTATGGGGTTGGCCCCGATACTATGGAGTTGAGGACTGCGAGCATTTGTTCGTGAATTTTTCCGTTCGAGGCCACAACAAAAGTTTTACCGGTCGGCGAGATTTTTTCTCCGGTTTTTCCGGTAACTTTCCCGCCCGCCTCTTCAATTATCAGCTTTCCCGCAGCAAAATCCCAGGGACTTAACTCAAATTCCCAGAATCCGGAAGCGCGCCCGGAAGCAATGTAGCATAGGTCCAGCGCAGCTGCGCCCAGCCTGCGCAACCCCATAATGCGCCTCAGAAAAAATCTTTTTATCGTCTCGAGAGTTTGAATCATTTCCTCGCCCCTGCTGTAATAAAATCCGGTAATAAGCAGGGACTTCTCAAGGGTGTCTGCGGAGGAAACCCTGATTCGGCTTCCGTTTAAAAACGCGCCGCGGCCTTTCTGTGCGTAGAACAGCTCGTTTCTGAGCACGTCGTAGATAGCGCCGACCTCCACTTCGCCGCTGCGCATAAGCGCAACGGATGCGCAGAAAATCGGCAGTCCGCAGGCAAAATTATTCGTTCCGTCCAGGGGGTCAATAACCCAGGTATATTCGGAGCCGGTCTTTTCGTAACTTTGTTCTTCGGCGATGAAATTATGCCCGGGGAAGCTCTTTTTTATCATAGAGACGATTACCTCCTCCGCTTCCTTATCGGCGACGGTCAGCAGGTCAAACGGGGATGATTTTGTCTCTACCGGTATGTCGCTGCGAAAATATTTCTTGTGGATTTTGCCGGCTTTTTTTGCGGCTGCTATTGCGACGCGTAGAGGGTTCATTTTATTGGCGCGGCTACCGCATCATTTGCTGGTATCCCCAATGGTGTCTCCAGGGGTATTCTAAAGGGCATATGGCGGACTTGCCGGAGATTCCGAAATAAACAGAGAGAATTAACAGCAAGCCCGTGAGAATCCAGAACAATACCGCAATCGTCACTCCAAATTTCTTCAGGGCCCTGGAATCTGTTTTTGAAACCGCAAACAGCACAAAAAAGCTTACGGCCAGCAAGAAAACGGCAGGGATAAGGCAAAATAGTCCACACTTTACCATCTTTCCACCTCCTTATTTAAAATTATACTGAATAGAAAAGCAGCAAACCGATGGCCAAGGTAACAAGGCCCATAAGACGCAATGCCGCGGGCGGCTTTTTGTTCCACCACTCCAGTATAGACTTTGTTTTTTCCAGTCCAAGGAGGAAAATCAAAATTCCTCCTATAAGAATTAAGATTCCCAGGACGGTTACTACCGCGGTTTGTTTGCATTGCGGCGCAGCCAATAAGAGTATAATACCGAGCAAGAGCCTTAAGAGGCCGGCAGCGTAAAGTCTCTTTTCTTCTTTCCAAAAGGCTATTAGCCATCTCATTGTTGCGGGGTTCAATAAAACAATAGCCCCCATACCCACAATAATTAAACCGATAAGTTTGACCATTACAGGCATATTTTGTGCCCCCCTTTGCGTTAATAACTCTTTATATTATAAAGCAACTCCTTATGTTCGTAAAGATACTGCAATATCTCCAATTCGCTTTTGTCAAACCATATACCCGAACAATATACACAGCGGTCTATTTCTACCGGATAAGAATACACGAAGAATTGCCTGTGCATTTGCCGTTGACATTTGGGGCAATTAATCACCCAGGCACTTTTGGCGTCGGATTCCTTTAGTTTGTATCTGTCTTTTGAGTTCAGTATCGTTTCAGCTAACCGAACAGATTCCTCCGGGAATATTTTATCGCTTCTTATCAAGATGCGGCTGATTTT
>JBDRMR010000065.1:0-6247 GCA_043812035.1 Candidatus Omnitrophota bacterium | reverse complement strand
CCCGTCCGTTTTTAGAATAGATGCTGCTGATTTCTACGGTTAGCATAAAATAAACGTCGCGAAATTTATACAGCCCGTTGCTCAAATCCTCCAGATTCGCCTTTAATTCCTCCAGCCACAGATGGTGGGTAAAATCGCCCGTGCCCATCAGGGTCATGCCCTTCAATTTTGCCCATTCGGCGATGTGGACAATATCCATATCCCGGCTGGTTGCCCGGCTATATTTGGAGTGAATATGGAAATCGGCTATGAACTCCATAATATTTTTAGACGAATTACGCCAACAATCCGACAAAAGACCAGAACAGGATTCTCAATGTCGGATGGTTCAGCGTGTCCCAGAACAACATATTTATAAAGAAAGCGGCGAGGCTCGCCATTAAAAACGCGTTCAATCTTTTTTCTTCCAGGGAAACCGGGCTGCTAATTTGATTTTGCGCTTTTTTTATTATCAAATAGAACAAAACCAGCATAGAAACAGCGACCAGCGCGCCCCTCTCTATCAAAGACAGGCAATAATAATTATCCATGGCAACCCTCAAAAATCGGTTATCCCCAGACCCTATCTTGCCTATCCCGATGCCGAAAAAACAAAATTTTGTCTTTAAAAAACCGGCGGCGTCCTCCAAGCCCTCCAAACGCGAGGAAACCGCTTGCGGATTGGCCAATCTTTGAAAATCAAATCTGCCTAAAACACTTCCGAAAAGATAACCCTCTGTGTAGTATTGCGAAAAAACATTCGCCGTCATCATAAACAGCACCAGCGACAACACAATCACCCCTGCGAGAAATAATCTTTGGGCTCTTTTAAAGGCGGGCAAGATATCATAATTACAAATTTTTCTAATTTTAACATGATAAATAATAAAGAAGGCAATGGCGCTCAGAAATGCCCCTACAGAAAAAGTTAATGCTATCGCTATGAATATTACAACAGGCATTATTGCGGTAAAAAAATTTGGCCTTTCTTTTTGCTGTGAATTAAATAAATACAAAAAAAATGAGAGCGGAAATATCGCAGACAAAAAACCTCCCAGAAACAGAGGATTCCCGAGTGAAGAAGAAATCCTGCCCATATCAAGCAGTATTTTAGGGTCTATTAAATTACTCTTCGCGTATTGCAATCCTGCGAATAAAAAATCCTTTTTTATTACCAAAGTCGCGATGCCGTAGGAGCTTACAATGAATCCGATTACAACCACGCTCCTGAAAATCGATATTTTATCTATCGGGCTTTTCTTCCAGGAATAGAGCGCAAAATAAAGCAGCGTTCCGGTCAGGCCGTAATATACGGCCTTTAAAACACTGACGCGGTAATATGCCGTGCCCAGGCCGCTGAGAAGGGTTAAAAAGAAATACGTTAATATGTACAGGCTCAGCCGCTGTCCTCTAATAACCTTGATTCCCATACTGCCCCTCAACAGAGAAATAAAGAAAATAATCATTATTAACAGCAACGGCAAATATTTAACCAGGGGCAGGCGCAGGCCAAAAATATAAACCGCCGGAAAGTAATAAAAGGGGAGCAGAGAAATATAACCGATTAAAAATACATAAGTTATTTTAAAAATCTTGTTTAAATCAAGCGCGGATTCCATCGCTTATCTCTTTTAACGTCTTATTGACGCTGCCCCAATGCGTCCCCGGCCAGTAAATTCTCCAGCAGGAAGGACAGGTAAAAAATTCCTCCTGAGTTCTGAAGACGTATTCGGGGACCTTATCCGTTACCTGCTGTTTTTCAATCCCGCGCAATTCGGTATTGCAAATTATGCAGCGGCTGAACATCTTTCCCGGCTCCGGCTTAATGTTTAAATCCTTAAGAACCTGTTTTAATTGCCGGCTTACCTCGTCGCTTTTTATCTGCAGGCTTTTTGCCGCTCTTACCTTATCAATAAACCGCGAATTGCGGGTGAGGATAATCCGGTTATCCCTTAGCGCCTGAATAAGCAGAGAGGGGAAATTGGCCCGGGAAAAATAAACCGCGTCGTAGCCCAAAATTCTTAACCACTTGGCAAGCCTCCCCAGCTCGGGCGTCAGGATAAATTGCGTTCTGGCGGAATTCATCCTTTATAGGCAATCTTGCCGTCGCAAATGGTATATTCAACCACTCCGTTCAATTTCCTTCCCAGGAATGCCGAATTTTTAGATTTGGATACGAAACAATCTCTCGTAACCACCCACTCTTTGTCGGGGTTAACTATAATTATGTCGGCGTCTTTACCGACCGCTAAGGTTCCTTTGTCCAGCCCGAGAATCCTGGCCGGATTAGCGGCTAATTTTTGAACCAAATCCGCCCAGCTCAACACGCCCGGTTTGACCAATTCGGTTATACTCGCTGCCAATTCGGTCTCAAGCCCGATAACCCCGAACGCAGCGTGCTCAAACTCGATATCCTTTTCATTCTCGGTATGCGGCGCATGGTCTGAAGCAATTACGTCGATTGTCCCGCTTTTCAGGCCCTGCTTTATAGCCTCTGCGTCATCCCTGCTCCTTAACGGAGGATTAACCTTCATATTGGTATTGTATCCGGCAGCCTCCTCCTCGGTTAAAGAAAAATAATGCGGGGCTGTCTCCGCAACCACCCTTACGCCGTCCTTCACGGCCCTTGCGATAATCTCGACCGACTCGGCGCAGCTTACATGAGCGATATGAACCGGCGTGGACGTCTTTTGCGCCAGCCGGATATCTCTCTCTACTCTCCTGTATTCCGCCTCCTTGGGAATGCCTCTTAAGCCCATGCGGGTTGAGATAATCCCTAAATTAACCACGCCGTCCCTTGAGAGCGAACTATCCTCACAATGGCACATTACCAATACCCTGCATTGCTTGGCTTTCTTTAAGGCCTTTAGGAATAATTCGCTGTCGTCAACCGAGGAGCCGTCGTCGGTAATAGCGATAGCGCCCTCCTTTTTTAATTGCGGAATGTCGGTTAATTCCGAGCCCTTGCGGCCTCTGGTAATCGCCGCGGCAATAAACACGTTGCTCTTCGCGCTTTTTTTAATTATTTCCTTTAGCAGCCTGACGCTCTCCACGCAGTCAATGGCTGGCTGGGTATTCGGCATAGCCAGAACAGAGGTAACCCCGCCTTTTAAAGCAGCCTGCGTCCCGGTTAAAACCGTTTCTTTGTCTTCCCTGCCAGGCTCTCTTAAATGAACGTGCATATCAACAATGCCAGGCATCACTATTTTGCCGGCGGCGTCGATTATCTCCTCCGCATCGGCTTTTATGTTCTTTGATACCTTGGCGATCTTGGAAGCTTCGATTAAGACATCCTGTATATCGTCGATGTTATTTGCCGGGTCAATTACGCGGCCGTTCTTAATCAGAATGCTCATAGCTCTTCTCTTGGGCCTGAGAGACTAAAAACAGCACTGCCATCCTTGCGGCAATGCCGTTTGTAACCTGCTCCAATATCACCGAATTATTTCCGTCCGCGACCTCGCTGGATATTTCTACTCCCCGGTTAAGCGGACCGGGATGCATTATGACAATATCGTTCTTTGCTTTTTTAAGCCTGTCTTTGGTTATGCCGTATTTCTTGAGGTATTCGATTTGATTGAGAAAGGCGTCCTTTTCGTCGCGCTCAAATTGCATCCTCAAAACATTCACCGCATCCGCATCTTTTAAAGCCTCGTCTAAATCGTAGGTTACGTTCGCCCCTATCTGCTCGATGGCCACGGGTATGAGTTTCTTTGGGGCGCAAACCGTTACCCTCGCTCCCAGCTTTGTCAGGCCCCAGATGTTGGAACGGGCCACCCGGGAATGAGCGATATCCCCGACGATTGTTACGTTTAAACCTTCTATTCTTCCGAATTTCTCTTTTAGAGTAAGGATATCCAGAAGGGCCTGCGTGGGATGCTCGTGCCATCCGTCGCCTGCGTTGACAACGCTTATTTTCAAGTGCCGGGCGAGCATTGCCGCCGCTCCGGAGGAGTTATGCCTTATTACGATAATATCCGTCTTAAGGGCCTGGATATTGGTTCCGGTGTCAATCAGGGTCTCTCCTTTTTTAACGCTGGAGGTTTCCGACATAATATTGATTACATCTGCGGACAACCTCTTGGCGGCTATTTCAAAAGAGACCCTTGTCCTTGTAGAGGGCTCGTAAAACAGGTTCACCACGGTCTTGCCGCGCAGCGCGGGAACCTTCTTGATTTCACGCGTGGAGACTTCCTTAAACGATTCCGCAGTGTTTAAAATAAGCTCGATTTCCTCTTTGGTTAAATCATCCAAGCCTAATAAATCCTTTTTTGTCCAGACCATAACTTTAGTCCTTCTCTACAATTACCACTTCGTCAACTCCATCCACTTCTGCCAAGCGTACTTCTACCATCTCGTTATTAGCGGTGGGAATGTTTTTGCCCACATAATCTGCCCGTATAGGCAACTCCCGATGCCCCCTGTCTATCAACACTGCCAGCTGGATTGACTTGGGCCTGCCAAAATCTATCAATGCATCCAGGGCCGCGCGCACGGTCCGGCCCGTAAATAAAACATCGTCAACCAAGACAACATTTTTATCAGTGATGTCAAACTCTATCTCGGTTGTATGCACAACCGGATTTGGCCCAATCTGGGTTAAGTCATCTCGGTATAAAGTGATATCCAAAATGCCTACGGGGATATTTTCTCCCTCGATGCTGGCAATGCAATCCACTAAGCGCTTAGCTAAATGCGCGCCACGGTTTCTTATACCGACAATGCATAAATCCCTTATGCCTTTGTTCTTCTCCAATATCTCATGGGCAATGCGCATCAGGGTCCGGTTGATTGTGTCTTTGTCCAGGATTTTAGCTTTTTCTCGCATATTCATACTCCTGCTAAAGAAAAAGCCCAACCGCTCTTTAGCAGTTGGGCAATTAATTTCTGGCTTGACGATTTTAACATCTTCGCTCCTTACCGGCCTCGCGGGGGCCGGTTTAAAGGACTTTATAACTAATTTAAAATAGCATATATATTAGAGCTTGTCAAGCACGAAATCTTTAATCTACCACCTCAAAACTAACTGTGGGAGGCTGAGGGTAACATAAAATAGTTGGATTATCGTTAAATTCCACCGCATTTAATACATTAAACTTTATTCTGAGTTTCATAGTGGACTTTTTCTTAACCGTTATCGGCGAAGGTACGGCTCCCTGATGATAAAAATAATTATTTCCTGGAACCATAGTAAATCCAACTCCCTGTAACCCTGTTACAGGAACAACACAGGTACCCCGTACTGCAGGAGCAGTGGCTTTAGTATTTGCAGAGATACCATCCGTCTCAAATGTTGGTCCGGTACCGACATCTGTATAGTAAGTTGTTGTGGTTGGGGTGCCGCTTGCGGTTATATAAAACGTCCTGGAAACAGTGGTTCTTTCCTGAGTATAAACCCCTTCGGGGATTGCCGCACCGCTAGCGTAATTTCCTGCAACCGCGCCTGCACCAACCCCAGCTATGTCAAAGGTCAAATCCCCCTCTGCCACGGTTTCCCAGGTAGAGGTGGTGCTGTTATATAACTCGACCTTATTAATAGTAACTATATATTCAGTTGGAGTAGCTGTTGCTGTGGCTCCAAAGCTATAATTAATATACGATATAAAAAACAATAGTGTTAAAAATAAAATTCTTTTCATTGCTTAATCCTCCTTATCAAGTGCCTCTTCCTATCTCAATTGTCATCCCTGCTGTCTCAACCCACTTCTCCACCTGAATATTGAAATTTCTCTCTACTCTATCTAAGGAGCGCTCTTTTAAGTCAACCTCAGGATAGGGCTCTTTAGCTAAGGCAAATGCCGAAAGGATACTCTTTGGTGTAAAGTTATCAAAGGCAAGACTAAATCTTGCATCCAGGCGGTATTCCTGGTCTCCTTTATTGTCGTCGTAGGTTTCTAAATTAACGGTGAGGCATTTAAACGGCTTAATCTCTCCGCGCATCTTCCAGCCCTTCATATCGCTAAATTTTTTATAATCATACTGGTAGTAACTGCCAAAGAGCTTAAGCCAGGGAAGATAGGGAACCGGCCCGCCTAACTCCATATCAAAACCGTCAACCACCTTCTCATACTGGGCAGCGCTGGAAGTCTCCCAGATTGTACGTGTTGGGGAAAGCCCAAAGTAGGTATTTAGCCTTCCCTCCAACTTCTTGCCGATTGCCTCCAGGCCAAAGCCGGTTCGGTAATGCTTGTTCAAATCCTGATAGTCAAAGAAGGTATTTACTCCAGCTAAAAGCTCTTCACTAACCAGGCGCCGATAGCCAAGCCCT
>JBDRMR010000064.1:0-5671 GCA_043812035.1 Candidatus Omnitrophota bacterium | reverse complement strand
GAGGAGGTAATTATGTCTGGTCATTCAAAATGGGCAAGTATAAAACACAAAAAAGCTGCCGCCGATGTTAAAAAAGGACAGGTCTACACCAAGGTTATCAAAGAAATTACTCTGGCTGCCCGGGGAGGCGGGGGAAATCCGGACACTAACGCGGCGTTAAGAACCGCAATTGCGAAGGCAAAAGAAGCCAATATGCCGTCAGATAATGTAAAAAACGCGATATTAAGAGGGACGGGCGAGTTCCCCGGAGTTACTTACGAGACGGTAATTTACGAGGGATATGGCCCGGCCGGCGTGGCGATTTTAGTGGAAGCCGTTACCGACAATAAAAACCGGACTACCGCCGAGGTGCGCAACATTTTTTCAAAGAAAGGAACCAACATCGCCGGGACCGGTTCGGTCGGCTGGATGTTTTCAAAGAAGGGTTACATTTTGGTAGATAAGGACGCTTCCAAAGAAGAGGAATTAATGAATATAATTTTGGAAGCAGGGGCCGAAGATATGAAATCTTCGGATAATAATTATGAGATTACCACCGCGGTGGAAGATTTAGAAGGCGTAAAGAAGGCGCTGAGCGATAAAGGAATAGCTCCTCAAGTGGCGGAGTTGACAATGATACCTTCTTCTTCAATAAAGGTCGCTTCGGTCAACGACGCAAAACAAATCCTGGGTCTAATCGAGGCGTTAGAAGAACACGACGACGTTCAGCACGTTTATTCTAATTTCGATATTCCCGATGAAATCTTAGAGCAGAGCACTGTCTCTTAGTTGACAGCTGACAGAATAGGCTGTAGCGAGCGAGATGCGGATATTAGGAATTGACCCGGCCCTGAGCATTACCGGATACGGAGTTATTGACGAGACAAATACAAGCCTGCGCTTGGTTGACGCCGGCATCGTAAAGACCAAATCTAATGTTCTTCTGCCCGAAAGGCTGGAGCAGATTCACAAAGGGATTTTTCGGATAGTTAAAAATTTTGGTCCGGATTGCCTGGTTTTGGAAAAACTTTACGTACATTATCGCCATCCCACTACCGCTTATGTTTTAGGCCAGGCGCGCGGCATTATTTGTTTAATAAGCGCCCAGGCTAATTTGTTTTTATTTGAATACGCCGCGACACGGATTAAGAAGGCGATAGTCGGCAGAGGCCTGGCGTCCAAGTCCCAAATTCAGAGAATGGTTACCGGTATTTTGGGGCTGACTGAATTGCCGAGGTATGAGGATATAACCGACGCTTTGGCGCTTGCCATCGCTCACAGTTATATCGCAAAATCAAAGCGGCATTTAAGAGAATAAAAAAGAGAGAGCCAATGATAGGCCGCATATCCGGGAAAGTAGTCCAGAGAGAATCCGACTATTTACTGATTGAAGTCGGCGGCATATGTTACGAGGTGTTTCTGCCCCAGGCGGTTATGCAGAGGGTGAAGGAAAATCAGAATGTCGACGGAAACATAAGTTTGGTTACTTACTACTACCTTCAGGTAGAGCCTTCTAAGAGCAGGCCCGTGCTTATCGGTTTTCTTAATGAGATTGAGCGGGATTTCTTCGAGCAGTTCATTACGGTTTCCGGAATAGGCCCCCGGGCAGCCTTGCGCGCTTTAAACAAGCCTATTTCGGTAATCGCACAGGCCATCCATGAGGGTGACATAGTCTTTTTGAGTTCTCTTCCCGGAATCGGCCAGCAGAGGGCCAGAGAAATCGTAGCCAAGCTTCAAGGCAAGGTTGGTAAATTCGGTTTAATCCGGGACTCGCAGTTTATCAGAGAGCAGGGAACCAGGAAGGATATTGTTGAAGATACCCTGGCGGTACTCTTGCAACTGCAGTACAAAAAATCCGAGGCCAGGATGATGATTAATAAGGCCCTGGAAAAATCGCCGAGCCTTAAAACCAGCGAAGAATTACTCAATGAGATATACAAACAAAGACAGAAAAGCAGAGCGGAAGAAGAGCCTAACCCGGGAAGAGGCTGATGCCGAACATGATCAACCATAATTTTAAGGCAGTTATTGAAGCGTTGTTATTTGTGAGCGAAAAGCCGGTGCTGATTGAACAGATTCGCGGCGTTCTGGGCGAACTGGATTCGGCAAAGGTCCGGGAAATGTTAGAGGAACTTAAGGAAGAATATGCAAATTCCTATCGAGGTATGCGAATAGCGGAGGTTGCCGGAGGATTTCAGATGGTTACGGCTTCCGAATTGAGCGCATTCTTAAAAAAATTTTACCGTAAGCCCCCTGAAAGGTTATCCGGACCTACGCTGGAGACTCTGTCAATAATTGCCTACAAGCAACCGGTTACGCGAATGGAAATAGAAGGCATTAGAGGGGTGGAGGTCAGCGGAATAGTCAAGAGTTTGATTAACAAGGGCCTGGTGCGGACTGCCGGCAGGAAAAAAGCGCCGGGCAGGCCTTTTGTCTATGCCACAACCCGCCAGTTCCTGGAATATTTCGGTTTAAAATCCTTAGAGGAATTGCCAAAGATAAAAGAGTTTGCCAAAACGGAGGACAAGAAATGAGTTTGGATAAATTGCGCCGCGAAATCGACAGGCTTGATACGCGTCTGGTTGAGTTGCTTAACCGGCGCGCGCGGGTTGCCTTGGAGATTGCTAAGGCTAAAAGGAAGCAGGGGGAGGCTCGATACTGCCCGGACAGGGAAAAGCAGATTTTGAATCGCTTGCAGCGCATAAATCCCGGCCCTCTTTCTCCGGCGGCTATAGAAGCGATATACCGGGAGATTATGTCAAGCAGCCTGGCTCAAGAAAAACCGCTGGTAGTTGCTTACCTGGGGCCTCAGGCAAGCTTTACGCATCAGGCTGCTTTGAAAAAATTCGGCTCCCAGGTGGTTTATGAACCTTGCAACTCTATTACCGAGGTTTTTGCCGAGGTGGAAAAAGGGAGCTCGGATTACGGCGTCGTGCCTATTGAGAATTCCATTGAGGGAGCGGTTACTCATACTTTGGATATGTTCGTGGATTCGGATTTGAAAATTTGCGCGCAGATTATTTTGGAGATTTCGCATAATCTACTTGCCAATTGTCCGAAGACGAAAATAAGGCGCATATATTCCAATCCGCAGGTTTTTGCTCAATGCCGAATGTGGCTGGAGAGGAATTTGGTTGCGTCTGAGAAGGTTGAAGTTTCTTCGACTGCGCGAGCTGCCCAGATCGCCGCCAAAGAAAAAAACAGCGCTTGTATCGCTTCCCTGTTAGCCGCCAAGATTTACAAACTAAAGGCGATTGTCCGGGATATCGAGGACAGCCCTCACAATATTACCCGGTTTCTGGTGATTAGTAAGCATGAGATTAATCCTACAGGTTCGGACCGGACCTCGCTGCTTTTTTCGATTAAAGACAGAGTCGGAGCGCTCCATGATATGCTAATCCCGTTTAAAAAGCGCCGGATAAATCTCACCATGATTGAATCGCGGCCGTCAAAAAAAAGAGCATGGGATTATTACTTTTTCATAGACTTGGTCGGCCATTATAAAGACGGAAACGTAAAAAAGGCTTTAAAGGAATTAGAAGTAAAGTGTAAATTTTTGAAAATCCTTGGTTCCTATCCCGTTTAAGGAATGACCTTGATAAGAAAGAATATAGCCAATCTTGTTTCTTACCAGCCGGGCAAGCCGATTGAGGAATTAAAAAGAGAACTTAAGCTCGAAAATATAATAAAGCTCGCCTCTAACGAAAATCCCCTCGGTGTCAGCAAGAAAGCAAAATCAGCGATAAGCAGGGCACTGAGCCAGATTAACCGCTATCCCGAAGGGAGCTGTTTTTATTTGCGTCAGGTTCTTTCCGGCAAATTGAAACTAAAGCCCGACCAGCTTATCTTCGGCAACGGTTCGGACGAGCTCATCGACATTATTATTAAGACTTTCGTCGAAGAAGACGAGAATATCATTACCGCGGATATAACCTTTTTAGAATATGAGATTATAGCCGGGATTCTCGGGCGAAAAATAATCAGCGTCGGCTTGCGCGATTTCCGCTATGACTTAAACGCCGTTCTGGAAAAGATTAACAGGAAGACCAAGGTTATTTTCATTGCCAATCCCAATAATCCTACTGGTACATACGTAAGGGAAGCAGAGTTGAGGGAATTTATAAGCCGCGTGCCTAAGCGCGTAGTTGTTGTCCTGGACGAAGCTTACGATATTTTTGTTGACGTAAATGATTTTCCGCGCAGCATTGATTATCTAAAAAAGAACGAGAACTTAATAATTTTGAAAACCTTTTCAAAGGCCTACGGTTTAGCGGGTTTGAGAATCGGCTACGCCTTGGCCCGCTCTGATCTGGTTTCCTATATGGAAAGGGTCAGACCTCCGTTTAACGTTAACTTTCTTGCCCAGGTGGGCGCGCTAGCTGCGCTGGAAGACGGAGATTACGTTAAAAATACAAGAAAAATAGTTTTACGCGAAAAAGGTTACCTTTACGGGGAGATGGAAAAGCTGGGTTTGAGATTCGTCCCTTCGGTAGCGAATTTTATTCTCGTTGACGTTAGAAAGAACGGTAAGCGGCTATATAAACAAATGTTAAAATTCGGCGTTATTGTCCGCGATATGCAGCAGTACGGACTGAAGAATTTTATACGCGTGACTATCGGCAGGCCGTCGGAAAACAGGAGATTTATTCAGGTATTGAAAAAAGTATTATAGAGGAAGAAGCGAGGGAGAGATGATTATAGTACTGCAGAAGGACGCGACTCAGGAGCAAATGGATTATATTATCGAAAGGGTTAAAAAGCTGGGGTTGTCTCCGCATGTGTCCCGCGGGGTCGAACGCACTATCATCGGGGTTATAGGGCCGGAGGACGTGTTAAGAGTAACTCCTCTGGAAGCTTTTCCGGGCGTGGAAAAGGTTATGCCGGTTCTGGCTCCGTATCGGCTGGTTTCGCGCGAATTCAAACTCGAGGATTCGATTATACATTTGGGCAAGGATATCAAGATAGGAGCAAGAAAGGTCATAGTTATGGCCGGCCCGTGCGCAATAGAAAACCTGGATGTCCTTAGGGAGATTGCCTCGGCAGTTAAAGAGCAAGGGGTGGCGGTTTTGCGCGGCGGCGCTTTTAAACCGCGCACCTCCCCGTATAGCTTTCAGGGTTTAGGCAAGGAAGGGCTGGAATATTTGAAAGAAGTGGGAGACGAACTGGGAATGGTAACGGTTACCGAAGTCATGGATCCCCGCGACGTCGAATTAGTCGCGCAATACGCGGATGTCTTGCAGATAGGCGCCCGGAATATGCAGAATTTTAATCTTCTCAAGGAGGTAGGCGCGTCTCAGAAGCCGATTTTGCTGAAAAGGGGCATGTCTTCGACTATAAAGGACTGGCTGATGTCGGCGGAATATATTTTATCGGAAGGCAATTTCGACGTTATCTTATGCGAACGGGGCATCCGCACATTCGAAGAATTTACCCGCAATACCCTGGACATAAGTTCCGTGCCGGCGGTTAAGCAGCTTTCGCATCTGCCGGTTATTGTCGACCCTAGCCACGCCGCCGGAAAGTGGAATCTTGTCCCCGCTTTATCCCGGGCGGCTGTAGCGGCGGGATGCGACGGATTGATTATAGAGGTTCATAGCCGGCCAGAGGAGGCTATGTCGGACGGCGCACAGTCGCTCCTGCCGGAGAGGTTTGCTCAGTTGATGAAGGAGTTGAAAGCGCTTGCAAAGGCGAT
>JBDRMR010000063.1:0-19453 GCA_043812035.1 Candidatus Omnitrophota bacterium | reverse complement strand
GCCTTGCCTCGGCGCCCCTTGATTTTTCGATTGCCGCCTGGTATTGCATAACGCCCAAAGTCGCCAAAACTCCGATGATGATGATGACAATCATTAATTCCAGCAGCGTAAAACCTCTTTTACCCGTCATGACCTCCTCCTGTCAAACAGCCTTCGGTCCAAACTCTTCGTTAAACACAACACTCTATTAAATTTTTGTTAAATCATTTTATAATGCGCTGTCCGATTTGTCAATAAATATTTTAGTACATCCCGAGCTGGCTGATTTGAAATATCGGCAGGAACATCCCCACGACCATAATCCCGATAATTATTCCCATAACTACCAGCATAATCGGCTCAAACATGGAAGTAAAACGCGTCAGGAACGTTTCGACCGACTCCTGATAAAAAAAATTTATTTTTTTAAACATTCCCGAGAGGTCCCCTACTTCCTCGCCGATATTCACCATCTGCACCACCATCGGCTCGAAGAATCCGCTCTTCTCCATCGGCGCGCTCAAAGAGCGCCCCTGCCTGACCCCTTCTTTTACGTTACGGATAATATCCGACATCACTAAATTACCTACGCTCCTTTCGCTTATCTCTAACGCATACAGTATCGGCACGCCGCTTTCGATCAAAGTAGTCATCTCCGAAGAAAATCTTTCTACGACTAAATCGCGGAAAAAGTAGCCGAATATAGGAAGCCTGAACAGAAGACTTTCGTATCTTTTTCTCCCTTCGGGGCGGTTGATATATCCCTTAAGAAAAAATGCCGCCACGATAGCCCCCAGAAACAAAAAGGGCGAATAGTGCCGGATAAAATTGCTCGCGCCTATCAACATCAAGGTAATCTTAGGAAGCTTTACGTTAAAGCCGGAAAAAAGCTCTGCAAAGCTGGGGATTATCTTTACGGTAAGGAAAAGCAGGGCGGAGACGCCGACAATCATAAGTATCACCGGATATATTAACGCCGAAACAATCTTGCTTCGAAACTGAGCTTCCCTTTCCAGATAGCCGGCTAACCTGGAGAGAACTCCGGCTAAATTACCCGAAGCCTCTCCGCTCTCCACCAGATTAATCCATAAATCGGAGAAAACCGAGCGGTTTGTAGCCATGGCTTCGTGCAGGCTCAAGCCCTCTTCCATCCTTGTTCTAAGGTCGCAGATTACGTTGTAAAGACGGCGGCTGGAAACTTGTCTTAAAATTATGTTTAGCGCTTCCAGAATAGTTACGCCGGCGCCTATGAGCGTGGCTAATTGCCTGCAGAACAGACTTAAGTCACGTGAGGTTATGCGGTAATGACGGTGCCTGCGAAGGAGCTCGGCGGGCCGTTTCTCGAGCCCTGTCTTAATTTTTCTTAATTCGGGCTGGATATTGATTACGACCAATCCCTTGCTCTGCAGCCGCGTTATCAATTCATCTTGGCTTGCGCATTCCTCGGCATCCGAGATTTTTTTCCCGGTTTTATCTCTGGCTATGTAAAGAAATTTAGGCATGGGATTGCTTATTTCTCCTCTAATCCGACCGTAACCGACAGCACTTCTTCGAGAGAGGTAATTCCGGATTCCACCTTTCTTATTCCGGATGCATAAAGGGTCTGCATTCCCGACGCGCCGGCAATTTCCTTGATTTTCTCGTAAGAAGAGTGTTCGGTTATAAGCGTGCGCATTTCTTTATTAATTTTCATTGTCTCGGCAACGCATATCCTGCCGCGGTAACCTATGTGATTGCATTTGGGGCAGCCGCGGGGCCGATAGATTAATTCGGTTTTTAGCTTTATGCCGCCTAACTGCTCCTGTTCGGGCTCGTAAGCTTCTTTGCAATCCGGGCATAATCTGCGGACCAGTCTCTGAGCCACTACCAAGACCAAAGAAGGAGTTATCAAATAAGGCTTAACTCCTATATCCAAAATGCGGTTAATTGCCGAGGGCGCGTCGTTAGTGTGCAGCGTAGTAAGAATCAAATGTCCGGTCAACGCGGAACGGATGCAAATTTCCGCGGTCTCTAAGTCTCTGATTTCTCCGACCAGCATTATATCCGGGTCCTGGCGAAGGAAGCTGCGCAGGGCGGAAGCAAAGGTTAACCCGATATCCGGCTTAACCTGAACCTGGTTTACGCCTTCTATGTGGTATTCGACGGGGTCTTCAATCGTAATAATATTCTTCGAGGCATCTTTTATCTCGTTCAATACGGAATACAGCGTAGTGGTTTTTCCGCTTCCGGTAGGGCCGGTTAAGAGCACTAACCCGTAAGGCATTCGTATCGCTTCATGGATTATCTCCAGCTGATTCGAATCGAAACCCATTTGAGTCAAATCGAATATCATCGCGGTTTTATCCAGAATTCTTAAAACCAGTTTCTCTCCGTAAATCGTCGGTATAGTGGATACCCGCAAATCTATCACGCGGTTCTCCAGCCTTACCGTAAAAGCCCCGTCCTGGGGCAGGCGTTTTTCGGCAATGTCTAATTTACTTAGAATTTTTATACGTGAGATTATCGGCAAATGCAGATGCGGGGCGGGCGGAGGAATCTCATAAAGCTTGCCGTCGATGCGGTACCTCAGGCTTAATCTGTCTTTAAACGGCTCCAGATGTATGTCGGAAGCGCGCTCGTCGATTGCCTGGCGTATGATTAAATCGACTAATTTTACTACCGGCGCTTCCTCCGCGCGGGCGATAAGCTTTTCCAGGCTTAATTCCGCTTCGCCGACTTTGAACTGGTCCATTTCGGCTACGCCTAAAGAAGGAGTAGCTTCGTAGCTTGCCGCTACCGCTTCTTTAAAAAGACTGGTTTTGCTGTAATATTGCTCGATGGCTTTGGCTATGTCGGATTTTGTAGCTATGACCGGGTTAATCTGGCAACCGGTCATTTTCTTCAGGTTGTCTATCAGTATAAGGTCAAGGGGGTCGGCCATTGCTACGGTCAACGAATTTAAAGTTCTCCACAAAGGCAAGACCAGATTTTTCCTTGCGATGTCTATGGGGATTAACTCCTCAAGATTCTGGTCTATGGCCGGCTTAAGCATACCGGTTCCCAGGGAAAAATAAGGGATTCCCAGCTGTTTGCCGATAGCAATCACCAATTGCTCTTCGGTTACCGTGCCCAGCTTAAGCAAGACTTCCCCTAAGCGCCCGCTTTCTTTCCTCTGCTTGGAAACGGCCTCCTCCAGCTGATGCTTTGTAATTATGCCCTCTTGAAGCAAAATCTCTCCGAGCCTTAGGTATTTACTGCCTTCCGCCATGATTACCTTTATTATATCAGATTTATTAAATTCCGTTAAAAAATTTTGATTTTCTACTTAAAACTGTCAAGGGCTTTTTGGATACTCGATAAACGCGCTTCTTGCGAGGGCACGTCCTGTTCCCGTGAAGACAAGATAGCGTTTATGCTCGGCGCAGGCCACAAGCCGGTATCCTTTATAATATGAGGAGTAATAAACACGAGCAATTCCCGCTCTGTATCCTTTTCCTTATTCTTATGCCTGAATAACGCGCCGAGAAACGGTATATCACCCAGTAACGGCACTTTACTAAGGGTCTCTGTGGAGTTATTGTGGATAAGACCGCCGGCAATAATCGTTTCCCCGTCGCGAACCTTAACTAAAGTCTTGGTTCCCCTCTCCTCCACATCCTGATAATCTGTCTGGCCAGGCAACGGAATTTCCGGCTTTATGGCGCTGGGGCGCGCTTCCCTGACTCTGGGATAGATAAACATGGTTATCTCGCCCGTCTCGGCATTTATCTGCGGCGTAACCCGCAAACTTATTCCGGTAGTATCCCTTTCCGTAGTAAAACCCGTAACGATTTCGTTATACTCCCCCGCGAATTCCGGCTCTAACCCGATTAACTCATTCGCTTCAATCTTAATCTCCGCGGTTTCGTTGTTTAAGGTCAGTATGCGCGGCCGCGCCAGGTATTTTGTGTCTGTCCTCTGGCGCAATAAATCCAGAAGTCCGCCGTAGGTAGTTCCGAAGATTACCGAACCCTGCGCTCCCGAATCGTCAATCTTGCTGTTCTCTCTCCTGGTCAGGCTCCCGACAAATAACCTGGCGCCTTCGTGAACAAATTCTCCCGGGAGCATAAGGGTAATGGGGTTGGCGCCGAAATCGAATCCGAGCTTATCCACCAGCTGCTTACTCACGTCGAGTATCTCCACCTCAAGCATAACCTGAGGCACTGACACGTCTAAATCCTTTATCGTCTGTTCGATAATCTTAATTCTGTTCGGCAAATCCGTAATTATGAGGCTATTGGTGCGGGGGTCCTCGATAAGCGAGCCTTCTGCCGAAAGAAGCTTGGCAGCCACGGCGCTGATTCCGCCACCGGCTCCTTCTCCACCGGCTCCCTCTCTTAAACTTTTGTTAATTTCGATCTGAATTGGCGAGCTGGAAACCCGCGCATATTTAAGAGGGAATACCCTGGTAACCGTTTCTATCCTGGGTTCCTCTTTCTTTACGAGGATGATTTTGGCCTTTTCGTCGTATTCATAGTCCAATTTATTGGCCTTGAATAACTTGTCCATAGCTTCCTTTACCGAAACCTTATCTAAATACAGGGTAACGGTGCGGTCTTCTATCTCCTGGGAGGCAATGAAATTTACGCCCGCCTGGATAGAAAGCGCCTTAAGGATATCCTTAAGGCCGGCGTCTTTAAAATCCAGCGAAATTTTCTTATCGGAATCCAGAAAAGAGTAATCTTCCTGGGCAAATACCCCGGAAACGGAAAATCCGAATATTAAAATACAAAATAATATAAAGGAATAATCGATTTTTTTCATCTCTGTCCTCCTTTTATATTCCGCAATTCTAAACTCGCCGGCGAGGGTATTTTCTCCACCTCGCCCGAATAGATGATGACTACGCCGTCTTGGGTAATATCCATAATGGTTGCCGCCTCGGTCGTTTCGCTGTCTTTGGGCACCAGAATAATATCCCCTATCTTTACTACCCTGTTATTGATGATGGCCAGAGGGCGTTCCGGATTCCAAATAATACCCTGCAGTGAAAGCGAAAGCATCTCGGCTACTCTGGGCTTCTCTTCCTCTATCGCAACTTGACCTTCGGCTTGCTCTGCCTTGGGCCGAAGAATCTGCGGCCGCAAAGGGTCCCTGAAATTCTCGGCGGTGTATTCTACTCCGGTATCCTCAACAGCAGGCCCTGCCTTCTCCGGCTTTTCTCCGGCAGGATCCTGAGCAAGGAGCTGGGAGGCAAAGATAAGAACCGAACAGCTGATTAGCGCCGCGCTGATGGCCCGGCAAAGCGGGGCGGCTTGATTTTTGTTCTGCATAAGCGTCATTTAAAGTACACTACGCTGATAATTAATTCTACCGGCATTTTCTCCAACTCGGGGCTCAATCTCAGTCCGCGCCCAGAAGAAACGCTTAAACCAAGCGAATTAACGGTGAGCATTACCGGAGCGTTCTCCAGGCTGCTGACAAACCTGCCCAGATGGTGATAACTGTCTACCTGAACGATAACTTTGAAAAAGGCCTTATCGTATATCTCGCTTTTTACCTTCATATCTCCGGATACCTGCTCAAGAGGAGTCAGTGAAATGATTCTTGCTCCGGTGGCTGTAGCCAGGCTGGTAATCGTATTGATAATCTCGCGGCGGTCTCTTTGCTTAAATTTTCCCTTGTAAAGCTCTATCCTGTTTTTTAAACCGCCTATGCGATGCAATATCTCGTTCTTTTGTTTCTGTCCCTGCTCGACCTGGCGCAATTCGGTAATTTTTTTATTCTGCCCCTTAAACATATTTATCGCTATCAGGCCGGCGACGCACAGTATTACGATATTTATAATCTGGTTTAAACTAATTTTTTTCGCGCCCATCTTTCGAATCCTTCTTGCGTTAGCGGCACTGGATTACAAACTTGGTGGCTTCTAACCCCGCCGAAATAACCCTTTCCATGGAGGCGAGTTCCGCCTTTTTAAATCTCTGGCTGAATTCCGGGTCGTTATTAAGCCCTAAGGCGATATCGTTAGCCGCAGCAAATTCCTTTTCGGCGTCGCCCAGAAGAACGAACCCTTCGAAGGTAAGCGAAAATTTGTCCTCCTGGGACTGGAAAACGATAGAAGTCAGCCAGGCGCCCCGGGGCAGAACCTGCGGAATTATATTCATAACTTTGGTAAAATAAAATCTGTCTTTTACCACGTTGTCCATAACCAGAATCTTGTTGCTTAATTCTCTTTCTAAGCCGGAAATGGCTTCGAGGCCCTGGTCGGCAGAAACGCCTGCCACTGCCGGCTGCTTTGACTTTATGGCCCTCACTTGCTTCATTAACGGTGCGCGCATGTACCACCCCCAGCCTAAAGTAAAAATTATTACCAATAGCGCAAGCGCGACCACTTTAAAGTTTATTTGAATGGCGGTTATTGCTATCGGCAGCGCCTGGGACGGGATTTTCGCAACCGGTTCTTTTTTAGCTGTGGGCTTTAGAAGATTTATCGAAAACCGGGGCTTTATTCTGCCGCTTACTGCCGTGGCGAAAGATTTGGCCAACGGACAATGAAACATCAGGTTCTTATCTAAAAATCTGGATATATCCAGATTTACCGATGATAATCCCAGGTCTTTAATCAAAGAGGATATTTCGGTTTGAAACTGCGGCAGGGCGAGAATAATTATCCTGTCTATCGGCTTGGTGGGAAATTTTCTCCGGAAAAAATCCAAAGAAATGCGTATCTCGCTCTTTAATTTCTCCACAAAGATTAATTTTGCGGTCGCGGACAACTTTACCGCCTTTTTGGAAGCAATCCCCTCCTCCATAATTCCCGTTTCGGATTTCGGGATTAAAGTGATATCGCGGCTAAAAAGAGGGAAATCATTCTGCCAGACTACAAAATTCGTCTCCTCTTCCAAGTCCACATTCAGGATGCCGAGTAATCCGGGGCGCTTTAAACCCGCCAGTCTTAAGAGCCGCAAAATGCTAAAGCCCGAATATTCGATTGTCTTAGGCCGGATATCCAGCCCCCTTAAAATCGAAAGATATTTATCCAGAATCTCTTTTTTTATGCCCACGAACAATACTAAAATTTTTTTATTTTTGCGGTCCGGGTAAAGCCTGAAGTCGAATACGAGCTCTTCGATTTTAAACGGGATGTACTTCTTGGCCTCGAAAGCGATGGCTCCGTATTTTAACTCTCTTCTGGACAAGAAAATAGGCAAATCAAAAGTGCGGATGATTAAATCTTCTCCTGCGAGGGCAATACTGGCGTAAGCCGGCGAAATGTTGTTTTTTCTGAATTCGCTCTTCAAGCCCGAAACTATCTTACCTTCATCCGGAAACTTCTGCTCCGGCTCTGCGCTTATGATTCTTGCGTGAGGAGTCGCCGCGCTTAGAGTGGCTTTCTTGCCCCTGATCTCGATAAAGTTGATTATTTCTGTCCCGAAATAAATCCCGTATTCGGAAGAACCTTTAGCAGTCATAACCTACCCCTGTTTGACTTGCCGCTGCTTGCTTCTCAGCCAATTATCAATATCCCGTTTGTTGAATCTCCACACCCCCCCTATTTTAATCCCGGAGATTTTATTCTGGTGAAGCCAATTGTAAATAGTCTGGCGCTTAAGCCTTAAATATTCGGCAAGCTCGTCTATGTCCATTAACTGATGCCTAGCCATTAGTTTACCTATCTTTACTTGAATTTACTTATTTTATTATATCCTTATTTAAAACATAATTTTTTATTTTGTCAAGTAATTTTTTTACTTATATTATAATTACTCGATTACAAGCGCTCAGCATCGTCGAGAAATCATGCACAAGAGAACTTACCTACTTTTACTAATTTTTACTTATATTATAATATTTTGTTGTCTAGAATTTTTAAGCGTGTATTACTCGCAAGAACTATCTTAGCTATAGTATAACACAATTTGAGCGGAAAGGGGAGGTAGTTTGGGAAGTTAGTAAGTGTAGTCTGCGGTAGCGGTGACTCTGCGGATACTGCCGCCTACCCCGGAACCGGCGGCGCCAATATTGATATTCACTTCTCGGACAGATAACGGTAGGAGGTCGTCAATAACGTCGTTGACGGGATCTGTGCAGTTTGAAGGCGGACCTGCCTCTCTGCAAATGTACCGGTCCCGCGTGTTTGCGCCGGAATCATCGATAGGAATCCATTCCGAGTCTCCTTGTCTTATCCTTTCCAGAGCGTAATTAATTCCTGCCTGCGCAGCGTAAAAAGCTTGAATGCGGCTGACCTGGTGGTGTGTTAAACGGGATTGACTGCTAATCAGAACTAAAGCAATATTAGCAACAAAAACAACCGCCAAAATTACTGCCAGTATTAATATTAGCGCTACTCCCCGGCGAGACTTCATAACTAACTGGAAACTTTTCTTAAAGAAAGGATGTAGTCGCCCTCTGTTTCCTGTAACACGACATGGCCTTCGCGGGCGAGCCAGCCAAGACTCATAAGGACGGTATCGCGAGGATGGTCCAGGCTTTCTACCAGAGCGGATAACGTGGTCTCACTCTGATGGTCAAGCACATGCCAGATTTCACCGGCTACAATGCCGATTCTCGTAATCAATGTCCACCTCTCTTTCTTTTTCCATTTTAGTATAAAAATAAATTTTCGTTCTGTCAAGCAAAAAATGCCGACTGGCGTTTATTTTTTGCTTGATTCCGCAAAAGCTTTTGCGGAATCTTAGTTGATATAATTTCCCGTCAAATTTTTCAGCGTGTTCTTTCGGAAAAATATCCGCCGGTAAGGCCGTCCAGCAAGGCGGTGATTTCTTCGATTTTCAATTTTTTCTCCTGTCGTTTCTCCGGTAGCGAACAGGAAGAAAGTTCCGACTGCAGCCTGCGCCGTTCAAAATATAACCTTGTCGCTTCGTCCAATATATCCTGCCGCAATTTGATTAAAAGCCTGGCCTGGGAATCGATTAATCTCTGCTGCTCGCTCCATATCAGGTCGCTTAAGTTCCACTTAAAAGACAGGCCCCAGCTCCTCGGCCCGACGCTAAACCTGGTTACCGTGGAATTGTTGTAGGTAGAAATCGTCTTATCGTAATCTAAGCTGAAATCCGGCAATATCGCTTTCAGGCGCGAAAGCCTTCGTTGAGAAGAAATCCAATTCGCATCCACTACTTGCGCGTAATTTATTGCCGCCTGCTGGACCTCTTGTATGGCAGGCTCGCGGCTATTGCCTTTTCCTTCTTGATTTTCTCCCTGAACCTGCAAAAGCGCCCTGCCCTCCTCTTTCTCGCGGATAAATTTCCGGTAACCCTCCTTGCTCCTGAATAAACCCTTATCGCCTGCAGCGTATAGATTCCCCTGTTTATCGGCGGTCAGGTATCGGATGTCCCGCATAATTAACCTTAAGGATAATTCCTGCCATCTGCCTTCACTATAAGCAAATACACCGGATTCAGTCACGGCCAATAACATGGAGTCAGGACAAATAATTACAAATCGCGCCCGCTGGTTAAGGAGCCCGGAACCGGGCAGGCGCCGCCATGTGCTTCCCGAATCCTCGCTCTTGACCACCCCCCTATCCGTGGCCAGATAAACATACTCGGGACCGCCGGGGTCAAGGGAAATGTAATTTATTTGATAGCCGGGCTCATCGGAGGCCTCCGCGGCGTCAAAGCCTTCCGGGTCCGCTTCTTCGCCTTCGAAACAGGCCCAGACCGCAACGAAAATCCTTTCCGCTCTCTGCTCCTGCGGATTAATCTTATATGCGCCGTCAACGGCTGCCGCGTAAATAAGGCGATTGGCTTTATCTGCAGCCATCGCCGATATCGGCAAATTGCCGGGAGCCCCCGGGAATTTATTCCAAACCCGGCCGTTATCGCGGCTGTAGAATATACCTGCCTGAGTCCCGACATAGAGCTCGTCCGCTCCTAATTTTACGATACTTAAACAGTTGTTTTCTTCCGCCGTCTTTCCGGTATATATCCTTTTCCAGCTTTCACCCCCGTTGCGGCTGGCGAATAAACCGCAGCCGCAGGCCGCGTAGATTGATTTTTCATCCGCATTATCCGGATATATGAAATTTACTTTTCCGCTTGCGCACACAAGCGCCTGCCGCCAGGAATTCCCTCCGTCTTCGGTAACAAACACTGCCCGGTCGGTGCCGATAAATATTTTTCCCGGATTCCGGCCGTCCGGCCAAACTGCGTTCACTGCGACTATTCCGCTGCTTATGTTCTCCCAGTATAAATCTCCGGAAGATGCCGCGCTTCCGCCGAAGGCAAAATAAATTCCCAGGCCCAACAATACGATTAAAAAACTCTTCATTTTTACCACCTCCTTCCCTAATAGACGAAGGAAGCGCAAAAATCTCACAAAAATTTTTAAATGGTGAATTTATTCTAAGGCGAGGTACTCTTGCCGGACTTCCTGATAATCCGGCGTGTCTATATCTTTGTAGAGTTCAAGGGCCTTGTAGAGATATTCCCTTGACTTCTGTATATCTGCTCTCTCTTTATACATCAATCCCAGGTCATAGTAAACACCGGCCAAAACCGGGCGATTATCGATTTCCTGACAAAGAAAAATAGCTTCCTTGAAATAATCCTCGGCCTCGGCGAACTTACCTGTCTCCCAGTAATACTCTCCCAGCATCCAGTAATCCGAACTCAGGTTGAAGCGGTGGCCGAGCTTCCTGTCCAGTTCTAAGCCCTTTTGATAGAACTGGGCTGCTTTGTCGTAATTCTTTTCGAAAAGAGCTATCTCTCCCATATTAAAGTAATAGTCGCTTAATTCCGGAATCGCCCCCACCCCCAGGCTTTCAAAAAACTCCTTGCTCTTCTCGAAGAACTTCTTGGCAGCCGGATAATCGTCTTTCTCCGTATACAGAAAAGCGATATTGAAATAATCGCAGGCTAAGTTAAATCTATGCTCGGGATTGCGCTTCCTTTGCCTGTTTATCTCGGAACTCTTCATTAACAAAGAAAAGGCGGCTTCGTTATCCCTCTTGTCGATATGCCAAACAGCCAGGCGCGCCAGGGCATCCGCCTCGTTGAGTTTATCCTTAAGTTTGCGGCTTAAATCCAGCGCCTTCTGGTAAAATTCCCTGCTCTTTTGATAGTCGCCCCACATATGGTAGGTCCAGGCAATCTTAACGTACGCTGTTGCCAGATGCTTATAATTTTTCCTTCTCTCGCTGTAACGCGCGTAATCAAAATAATCCCTCAAGGCCTCGGAAAACCTGCCTAACCTGAAATTAACGTCCCCCCTTAATCTCCAGGCGGGTAAATAAAGGGAATCCTGCTCTGTAATCCGGTTTAATAAATCTATGGTTTCGGAGTTGCTCCCCTTCGCGTATAATTTTTTTGCCTTTGAGAACAGGTAATAAGCGCCCGGGTCAAGAGCCGGCAATACTTTCGCAAGCGCCAGACCGGTTACAATTATTACAGAAGCCAGGCCGAGGGCAACCAGCGCCTTTCTGGTAACCGCCGGGAGGCGGAACGGTATTAATTTTCTCCCGGTGAGCCGGGCAGCCGGGGAAGCGGTTCTAAATAGAACAAAAGCGGGGTCGCCGTAAAGCACATAGCCGGCCCAGGCAATTGCCGAAATGCCGTGCCGGCGCAAGAGCCTTAGCCGCCCCATCCTTATTGCCTCGCCGAGCGGCCTGCCGCCGGAAACCTGATTGTAAAATTCTTCCGCAAATTCCCAGCTAAAACCGTCCTCTATCCTCCAGAAGGTGCCGATATAGTGCCTGACGCCGACAAACAAAAACGATTGGGCAAGGCCGTACACTTTACTCTGCGCCTGTGAATCCAAAATATCATTGGTAGCGCGCGCTGACTCGCAGGCGTTGGCAAACACGATGCTTGACAGAGTAGCGCTTTCGCCCAGCGCAAGAATCTCTCTAGCGCTGACCCATCCGTCGCTCAACACCCAGCCGGACTCTTTCGGATCTTTGGCGTTATATTCGCAATGTCCGGCAAAATGAACAATATCGTAATCCCGCAGATTCTTGCGGACATAATCGCCGCAAATTTCCTGCGCCTTGAAATCAACGCTGATTTTTCCTTTTCTGGCTAAGCTGTTTTTGATATGCAATCCCTCCTGATAGGCTGATTTCAGGTCCCCGGTGGGATTGGCAAGAATCAGCATCTTCGGCCTTGCCGGGATGCTGCGGTATTGAGGCTGAATTTCCAAGTTCCGGGTTTGAATGCTCCGGCCGGTATTAAACTTAAGGCAAAGAAAATCCCTGCCGTCAAAGAGAAGCTCCCAGGGGATGCCGATTAATTTCTCGTCCAAAGAAAGAATTAAATTTACCTGGCCCAGAGAAGATAAGCTGGCTTTGACCTGGCGGGTAAGCAGGAGGTCATAAAGGAGCCTGGCGTCCTTTTTAAGCTCGGCGACCGACTCTTCATCAAGCAGCCTTTTCCGGCTGGCCCTGTTTATAATAGCGATTATTTCATTGTTTAATTGCTCAATCTTTGAGAAATCAACGCAGACGCTGCTTACCGTCTTAAGCGGCAAACCCCTTTCTTTTTCGCACAGACTCATATTAAGGTGCTTATTCTGAGAAGTTATTTCCAGTATCCAGGTATTATTCTCCTGCATTTTTATGCGCGCCTCTGTGTCTTGCGGAATTTATTTTATCTCCAGGCGAATCACGCTTAATTTCTTGTCTCTCTGCAATATCTCGATGTCGTAATAGCCAAAGCCGACATTGTCAAATGCCGCGCTGCCTGATGCGGCCTCGTATGACTCAAGTTCGCTGCCGTCTTTAAGCAGGGCCAGGCGCAAATCGCTCAGGGGCTGGAGGCTGACCTTATCCGCAAGAACCAGGCTCAGCCGGACTTTATCCTTGTCTTTTTTCTGAATGTTTATGGTAATTTTTATGTTTTCGAGCTCTTTAATTAAATCTATCTCCTCGGTTGATTCGGGCATTTTCCGGCGACGGTAAACAGGGTAGGGCATAATTTCGTTACCCACGATAACGTCGCCGGTAGTCCTTAGAATCTGCAGCCCCTTTTCTTTTAAGGCTAAAACGACTTCAAAGATACTGGAAAAAGGCATCTCCTTGACTAAGCTCTTTGCCTTTTCGATTAAGAACCCGGGGACCTCTCTTTGTTCCTCGATTTTTTGACAGAATAAAGAAACCGCCTCGGCGCACCGGCCGCATGCGGCAAGGTGCTCTTGAACGCGTTTTGACTCGTCTTTTGACAGCTTGCCCTCGCAAAAACAAACCAAAGTCTCCTCTTCCGGGCAGGGAAGGTCGGCATTATTGCGTTTTTTGCGGTAAAATCCGTAAACCATTTTAATAACCTCTTCGAATCCGGACATATATCCCCATTTATAATAGACGAAAAAGCGTCAGGTATCTAACCTGAAACCTTTACTCCCGAAGCAATCCCGGAGCTTTTTTATAAGCCGCAATTTTCTCATATCCACGGCGCTGCGGGAAACGCCCAGGGAAGTCTTTAGGGCTTCTAAGCTTACGCCGTGATAAATATGCATTTCTAAAAAATATTTTTCCTGGGCATTCAAAACATCAATGCAGTCATAAAGAAGCTGCAATTTTTCCTGTTCGGCGAGCTGCTCGTCGGCTGATATTCTCCGGTCGGCAAGGATATCTTTTAAAGAGCCTCCCTCGCCGCCGAGTTCCTCGTCTAAAGACAAAACCGGCTTCTTCTTTTTGAGCTCATCGAGGCAGAAGTTTATCGTGATTATCCTCAGCCAGCTGGCCAAACTGGCGTTATTCTTTCCTTTAAACTGCCGCAGCTTCCGGAAATTGTCTTTGGTTAAATTCAGGAATATATCTTGGAAAAGGTCGTTGACGGCATCGGGGGAATGACTGATGCCTTTGACTTTGAAAACGCTGTAGATGTAATTGTAAATAAGGCGGGAATATCTTTCGACAAATTCATCCCAGGCGCCTTTCTCACACCTGAGGCACCTGCGCAGTAATTCCTGCTCATCCATACAAAGAATTATAACACATAATCCCGGAAAACAAACATTTTTTATGGTATAGGAAAGTATAGAACACTTTCCTAACCACTGAAAATCGTAGTGAAGTTATCGCGAAGCGATTTTCTTGTAGCAGATTGGGCGCGCCCGGAAGAAAGGGGAACTAAAAGAGGGAGTAGGTGAGGATGAAGGCGGCGAAGACGATGGAGACCATTGACATTAGCTTAATGAGGATGTTCAGGCTCGGGCCTGAAGTATCTTTGAAGGGGTCGCCTACGGTATCGCCAACCACAGCTGCCTTATGAGCGGCTGAGCCCTTGCCGCCGAGGTTGCCTTCCTCGATGTATTTCTTGGCATTATCCCAGCTGCCGCCGGAATTGGCCATCATAATCGCCAGGACAAAGCCGGAAACCGTTGCTCCGGCTAAAAGACCGACCACTGCCTCCGCCCCAATCAACAATCCGACCAGAATCGGAGCGATAATCGCGGTCAGCGACGGCAGTATCATCTCTTTCTGAGCGGCGCGGGTAACAATACTTACGCACAGGGCATAATCCGGCTTTGCCCTGCCCTCCATAATTCCCGGAATTTCCTTGAATTGCCGCCTGACCTCAGCGATAATTGAGCCGGCAGCCCTGCCCACTGCCTGCATTGTCATCGAGCTGAACAAAAACGGCAGCATTGCTCCCGCGAATAAGCCGACCAAAACATTCGGATTAAGCAGGCTTAGATTCAGTTCCACGCCTAACAAAGAAACCTGTTGACGATAGGCGGCAATCAGAGCCAGGGCTGTCAAGGCAGCTGAGCCGATGGCAAATCCTTTGCCGGTGGCTGCGGTAGTGTTGCCTAAGGCATCCAGCGCATCGGTTTTTCTGCGCACCTCCGGCCCCAGGCCGGCCATCTCGGCATTGCCGCCCGCATTATCCGCTACCGGGCCGTAAGCGTCGCTTGCCAGGGTAATACCCAGAGTAGAAAGCATTCCCACCGCTGCAATACCCACCCCATAAAGCCCGGCGTTAAAATTGGCAGCGCCTCCCGATAAAAAGAAGCTTCCCAGGACAACCGCGCCGACAACCAGCACGGGAAATGCCGTAGATAACATGCCCGCGGCCATCCCCGCGATGATTACGGTCGCAGGCCCCGATAGGGCGGCGTCGGCAACCGAACGCGTGGTCTTAAAATTACTCGAGGTAAAAAATTCGGTTGAAAAGCCGATAAGTAATCCCGCAATCAAACCCGAAAGCACTGAAAGATAAATTCCCAAATTCCCCTCGCCGAGGACGAGACGAATAGCAAAATATGAACACAGGGCAACCAGCAATGAGCTTATAAATATCCCTCTGCGCAAGGCAGCCAGCAAAACTCCCTGTATGGCCTCCTCGCCGCTGCGCACAAAAAAGGTGCCGATTATTGCGGCTATTGCTCCGACGGCGGCAATCATAAAAGGGAGCCCCACGCCCTGCCATCCCAGGCCCGCCGCAACGCCCAAAGCAGCGGTTGCCACAATCGAACCGATATAAGACTCATAAAGGTCAGCCCCCATCCCGGCGACATCGCCGACGTTATCCCCGACGTTATCGGCAATCACCGCGGGATTGCGCGGGTCGTCTTCCGGAATCCCTGCCTCGACCTTGCCGACCAAATCAGCGCCCACGTCAGCGGCCTTGGTAAAAATCCCCCCGCCTACCCTGGCAAACAAGGCAACGAAGCTGGCTCCCATTCCCGAGCAGAGCAACGTTGAGGTAATCGCCGAAATCTTATCGAATCCGGACGGCGTAGGATGCGCCGAGTAATACCAGTCCAGAAGATAATACCAGATGCTCAAATGCAGGAGCCCGAAGCCCACTACCACCATCCCCATCACCGCGCCGCTGGAGAAAGCGACCCGCAGGCCGGAATTCAGGCTCTTTCTGGCTGCGTTGGCAGTACGGCTGGAAGAGCCTGTTGCCACAATCATCCCTATAAAACCGGCAAGGCCGGAGAAAAAGCCCCCGGACAAAAAAGCAAAGGGGACAAAAATAATCAGATACCCCCTCAAGGCCAAAAACAAAAGAATTAAAAAAACGATGCCGAAAAACACCGAAATAATGCTGTTTTGCTTCTTAAGATATGTCCTGGCGCCGACCTTCACGGCAGAGGCAATCTCTCTCATCCTCTCCGTGCCTTCCTCGAACTTCAAGATACGCTTCACCAGATAAACGGCAAAACCTAACGCTATGACCGCACACGCGGGAGTAAAAAGCATAAAGTTAACCCCCGACATTGTCACGTCTCCTTCTTTCCGGAAGTCTTGCTTTACAAGAAAATCGCTTCGCGATAACTTCACTGCGATTTTCAGTGGTTAGGAAAGTATTCTATACTTTCCTATACCATAAAAGCATGAGCCTTCGGTGTATTTTATAATATCGTTCATCATTTTTACCGCCCTTACCGGATATTTGCCGACAGCGGTCTCAGCCGAAAGCATAAGATAATCGGTCCCGTCTAAAATAGCATTGGCGATATCGGTAACTTCGGCGCGGGTCGGCCTGATATGCTCGACCATATTCTCGAGCATCTGGGTAGCCGTAATCACGAACTTTTGCCTTTTATTGCATTTGCCGATAATCAGCTTCTGGATGACCGGTAGCTGCTCCATCGGCAGGGAAACGCCCATATCGCCCCTGGCGATCATTATGCCGTCTGAGACATCGAGAATCCCGTCAATATTATCAATGCCCTCCCGGTTCTCGAGCTTGGCGATTATCCTGCAACCGGGCAGCCTGTCTTTTATTAAATTCCTTACGGCTGTTATATCTTTGCGGCTGCGCACGAATGACTGGGCAATGAAATCCACTTTGTGCTTTATCCCGAATTGCAAGTCCCGCTTATCCTTTGGGGTAATCCTGGGAAAGCTCAATTTAACTCCCGGGATATTCAGGCCTTTGTTCTCTTTAATCCGGCCGCCGATTACAACCTCGAGCTTCAGGCGCCCGGGCTCCCGCGCCTTTACCTTCAAAACTATATTGCCGTCGTCAATAAAGACAAGCTGGCCCCTTCCTATCGGCCGCAATGACCCCTCGTAATCAAAGGGTATGAGCTTGTCTTTACCGGGAATCTTCTCCTGGGTCAGATAGACAGTCTCTTTTTTTCGGAGTTCTATCGGCAGGCCGTTCTCCAATTTACCCACACGGATGCGGTTGCCTTCCAGGTCCTGCAATATGCGGATATGGCGGCGGTACTTCTTATTAAGAGAGCGAATTATATTCAATTTTCTCAAGTGGTCGTCCCGGCTGCCGTGAGAAAAATTCAGCCTGGCCACGTCCATCCCCGCCAGCATCATATTCCTGATAACGGTAGCGCCGGCGCTCGCAGGACCGAGGGTGCAGATAATCTTAGTTCTGGGCATACTTATAGAGATCCTTCGTCCCCTTCGCTACGCTCAGAATGACTTTAAGGCTCGGAATTTTCTTAAATAGCGAGTAGCAAGTAGAGAGTAGAGAGAATTTTCTCGCTACTCGCTACTCTCTACTCGCTACTTGACTTGCTAAAAACTCCCCGACTGCTCATTTGAGTTGTTTGAGATATTTATAGTAATCGGAGTCGGTAGTCAGGATTATTGTGGAGTTCTCATCAATTGTCTTCTGGTACGTCTCCATTGTCCTTACAAACGAGTAGAAAGCAGGGTCCTGACTAAAGGCCTGAGCGTAGATATTGGTAACCTCGGCATCAGCCTTACCCTTTATGGTTTGGGCCTGCCGGTACGCCTCGGAGGTAATCAATTTCATCTCCTTGGCTAACTGCCCATGTATTTCAGCTGACTTTCCCTGGCCTTCAGAACGATATCTCTCCGCAGCGCGCTTTCTCTCGGCAATCATTCTGTCATAAACCTTATTCCTGACATCCTCAACATAATTAACGCGCTTGACGCGCACGTCAACGAGCTCAATCCCATACTGAGGTGCAAGCCTGCTCGCTTTAACTAAAATCAAATCCTCCAGTGTACTGCGCCCTACCTTGATACGCTCCAGAGCCTCCTCAGCAAGCGAAACATCAACTTCCATCTCCTCTGTATCCATAGTATCCAGAATACGGTTGCTGTCCCTTATCGCCTCAACCAGCAAGTGGTTGGTAACCACATCGCGGGTTGCCGAATTGATAATATCGTCCAGCCTTGCATGAGCGCCTATCTCGTTGCCGACCGACTCCAGGAAGCTAAGCGCATTGACAATCTTCCACCTGGCATAAGTATCCACCCAGATATATTTCTTATCCCTGGTCGGGATTTCGTTGGGGTCGCCGTCCCATTCAAGCAGCCTCTTTTCAAAATAATGCGCCTGCTGTATGAAGGGTTTTTTAAAATGCAATCCGGCGGCGGTAACCGGACTTCCCACGGGCTTGCCGAACTGCGTAACCACCACCTGTTTTGTCTCATCGACAATATATACTACTCCGCTCGCAAAGGCGGCGATTACCAGAATAACCAGAATAACAAAAACCCTGATGACTGTCTTTAATAAGCTTTTCATTGTTATTCGCCTCCTTTCTTGCGGATATCAAGCAGTGGCAGAATAGAAGTCTGCGCCGGGTCAATCACGTATTTTTCTTTTGCCTTAGGCAAAACTTCCAATAACGTCTCTAAATATAACCTCTTTTGGGTTATCTCGGGCGCCTTTTTATATTCGGCCAATACGGATAAGAACCTCTCTGCATCGCCCTTTGCCCGGTTTATCTTATCCAGACTATACCCTTCCGCTTCCCGGATTGTCCTTTCCGCCTCGCCTCTTGCCCTGGGTATAGCTTTATTATAGGCCTCCCAGGCCTGATTAATCATCTGCTCCCTTTCCTGCTTTGCCTCATTTACTTCGTTAAACGCCGGCTTTACCTTTTCGGGAGGGTTAACATCAAGCAACTTAACCGTAACAACCTGAATGCCGCTTTCGTATTTATTCAATATATTTTGCATCTCCTGCTGGACTAAAATGTCTACCTCTTCTCTTTTAGTGGTGAGGACTTCATCCACCCGGTAGTCTCCTACGAAACGGCGCATCACTGCCTCGACTACATCCCTTAAACTATCTACGGGATTGCGGACGTTAAACAGTAGTTTTATAGGTTCTCTTATCCTGAACTGCACAATCCAGCGCACGTCCAGAATATTTAAATCCCCGGTCAGCATCAATGATTCGTCTAAGTACTCGCGCGGCGAATACTGGGTGCGCACGCCCGCCCGCAAGGTCCTTACCCCGAACTCCTCTTTAAACACCCTCTTTATCTTGACCGGGGTCACTTTCTCGATGCCGAAAGGTATCTTCGCGTGCAGCCCCGGCAGACTCAGGCGCACGTATTTGCCGAACCTCTGAACTACGCCCACTTCTTCCGGGTCAATTGTGTACAGGAATCCCTTAAGGCCGAAGAGAGCCAGTAAGGCTATTATTATCCACGGGGTAAATTTTCCGAAATCTCCCAATTTATTTTTCCCTGCGTCGATAATATCTTCCGGCCGCCGAATCTTACTCCAATCCATATCTTTCTGCCCCCTTTCCGAATTTTAAATCGTTAAAAATTACTCGGCTCACCGTTCTATTGTATCACAGAAGTTTTTTATTGG
>JBDRMR010000062.1:0-7578 GCA_043812035.1 Candidatus Omnitrophota bacterium | reverse complement strand
TTCAAATGACCGGGGGTCGGCGATTCCGCAGACCAGACTTGCCTTTTTGCCTTTGAATTCACCGGGGCCCAACAGATTGTCGCGCGAGTCTCCGATTCTGTAAAATCCCAGAGGGCTGTGAATTGCCTCAACAATTAATGCCCCGGGATTAACCTTCTTAAGAATTTCCTCAATACCCTGATTGGCGGGTCTAAGATTGACTTTGGCTAAGACAAAAATATCGGCGCGCTTTAAAGAGGATAGCGGCTCGCGCAGAATCCCCCGCGGAAGAAGGCGCAAATTCCCGAACGGATTGGTAGCATCGATTGTTACAATCTCCAAATCCTTGCTTATCCTCCATTGCTGAAAGCCGTCGTCTAAAATAACCGCGTCTGTTCCGTAATCCCGGATAGCCTTTTTAGCTGCCCTGATTCTGTCTTTATCTACAATAACCGGTATGTCGCATAAATTCTTACTTAGCATGAACGGCTCATCGCCCATCGTTTCATAGCGGACAGCGGACAGTGGATAGTGGATAGACTTTCTCTTATAGCCCCTGCTTAAAACTGCGGTATTACAGCCTCTCTCTTTTAATTTCAATGCCAGCAATTCAACTAACGAAGTCTTACCGGTACCGCCTAATGTTATGTTACCGATACTGATAACCTTGCAGTTTAGCCGATAAGGTTTGATTCCGTAAATAAAAGATAGAATTCTTACGCTCATCCCGTAAATCAACGAAAGAATGAATAAAAGACACTTGAAAATACCGGCAACAGATCCTTTCTTTTTATCTGTGGCTAATAAATAGAGATATTCTCGCATGATTGAACCGGTTACCCAGCAACTGTAATTATTCTATTTGTAACTTTTTCCTAATTAAATCAATATTTTTCTTGACTGCTCCCCGGTTTTCTAAAACCAAATGCCTTGCTTTTTTGCCCATTGCCTCACGCTCGGAAGGCATTCTTAGGAAAAATCTTATTGTGTCTGGTAACTCCTGCTGCGAATGTATCATTCGAGCGGCTCCTCTGCTTAAGAATAAGTCGCTTATGTCGCGGAAATTAAACATATACGGCCCGAAGATAATCGGCTTTTGGAAGAACGCCGGCTCCAGTATGTTGTGGCCGCCTTTCTTAACCAGGCTGCCCCCTACGAAAACAATATCGGCAACGGCGTAAAAGGACAGGAGCTGTCCGACGGTATCAAGGATGAAAACAGCGGGCGGCGGCGGATAGGCGCCTGCTTGCCGGGAAGCAGAGACAGCGGTTAGATCTATCTTGCTAATGCGTACCGGCGTAAAACCGAATTTGCGAATCAGGGCCTCTATTTCGGTTGAACGCTCCGGGTGCCGCGGGGCAATCAGCAGCCTTAAATCGGCGAACTCACTTAATAATTTTTTATATGCGTTGAGCACAATCTCCTCTTCTCCCTTGTGAGTGCTGCCGGCAACAAACAGCTCCTCCGGGGACTTTATCCCCAATTTTAATTTATAGCCCGTGTAATCTTTCTCAAAATCGGCGAAATCCTTAAAATCGAATTTCATATTTCCCGTAATCCTGAGTTTATCAAAGGCCGCTCCCAGCGTTGACAGCCTCTGGGCATCTGTGTGGCTCTGCACGCAAAAGAGGTTTATTTTATTTAATATCGGCTTGAGCAAGGGTTTAATTATCCGGTAGCCTAAAAATGAGCGGTCGGAGATGCGCGCGTTGACCAGACTCACGGGTATTCTCATTTTATAAAGATAGGTTATTAAATTCGGCCAGATTTCCGTCTCAATGATAATGCAGGCGCGAGGGCGGAGCCTGCGAATAACCCTCCGGACGATGAAGCTCAGATCCAAAGGTAAGTAAAATACGAAATCGCCCTTCTGCCGGAAAGACCGGACGATTCTGTTGCCCGTAACGGTAACGGTGGAAATAACGAAGCTTTTCCCGGGATAATCCCGGCGCAGCTGCCTGAGCAGGATTTCGGCTATCCTGGCCTCTCCCACGCTTACTGCGTGTATCCATACCGGCCGGTCTAAATTCAAGCTGCGCGGTAAAAATCCCAAACGCTGAACGAAGCCCTTGTGTAATTTCTTTTTAAAGAGAAAATAGGGCAGATAAATTATCGCGAAGATAATAAACGTCAAATCATACAATACGAACATCTGGAAAACCTCTGCGCTCTTAAACGCCGCGATTCAACGCGGGGCTCTTCCTGAACATCTATCGGGGGTAGCCAACGGATATAATATACAGGGGTTCATGGTCGGGAGAAAGGGATAAAACACCCTTGACCTCTTCGTCGTTGAAAGCGCCGATCGGCACCGAGCCTAAGCCCAAGGCAACCGCCTGCAAATGTATATTCTGTGCTATGTGCCCGGCTTCTATGTGGGCATACCTTATGCCCCGCCTTCCGTATTTTCCCGTCACGCGCTCATAAACCGCGCAAATCACGATATCAACCGGCGCCCCCCTTACCGGCTCCTGCCCCAAAGCAGCCCCTGCCAAGGAATTCCTTAGATCTTTATCGCTTAAAACCTCTAATTTATGGCTCGAGGGAAGATAACGAAATAAACCGTTTCTGCTCACTGCATAAATTTCCATCGGATATAAAGCTCCGGCTGAGGGAGCGGAACGAAATTCATAACCTTCTTTTTTCCCGGTTATCCCTTGAGCTGCCCAGAGAAGCTGACCGAGTTGGTTTAAGTCTAAATCCTTTTCGGCGAATTCTCTCTGCGAGCGTCTCATTGAAATTGCATCCTCAAGCGGCATTTTGCCTTTCTGAATAGCTGCGGGTAACTGAATCTCTTTTGTCTTCGCCATAACTACCTCCCCGTAAACAAAAAATAAGAACAGCGAAATTAAAAATATTACAAAGGGTGTCCCTGAATTAGGCGTGGGGGTGAGCTTTATCATAAACACTTTTCAGTCTCTCTGTGGTAAGATGCGTATAAATCTGGGTCGTGGAAAGGTTGACATGCCCCAGGAGTTCCTGCACGCTCCTTAAATCCGCTCCCCGGTTTAAAAGGTGCGTGGCAAAGGAATGTCTGAAGCTATGGGGCGATAAGCCCCGTTTTAATGAAGCGAGGCGAATGTATTTATGCACGATACCCCTTACCCCTCGCGTAGTAAGGCGACTGCCGTTTTTATTAAGAAACAAAGAGGCGGACTGTTTATTCCTCTTGTCCAGATATGCCTTGATTGCCCTCAATGCGTACTCGCCCGCCGGAAGCAGCCGCTCCCGCTTGCCTTTTCCTCTGGCCTTAACCACGCCGCCTATAAAATCAACGTCGTCGACGTTTAAGCCGACCAGTTCGGAAATCCGCATGCCGGTACTATAGAAGGTTTCCAGTATGGCCTGGTCGCGCAAACTCCTCTCATCATCGCCCCGCAGAGAATCTAATAACTTAAACATTTCCTCTTCGGTTAGAAACGACGGCAGGTGCTTGTCCAGCTTGAAACTCATCAGGCTCAAAGCCGGATTATTAGCCAGATAGCCGTCGCGGCATAAAAATTTAAAGAAAGACCGCAAGCAAGAAAGCTTACGCGCAACAGTCCGGGATTTAAGGTCCCTGTCCTTAAGGCTGGCCAGATATTTACGCAGACAGAGGTAATCCACGCTTTCCAGAGACGCCTCTCTTTTTTCTCCGGAGCGCTGATCCTTGCCGGAATTCAAAAAATTATCAAAATCCTCCAAATCTGCCCCGTAATTAAGCAAAGTATGAGAAGAATAGTTCTTTTCTATCTCCAAATATCTTAAGAATTTTTCAATGTAGCGCTTCATCGCCGCTCACTATCGCTTATTCTGTTTCATTCCTCCTGTTTTTCATCGGGAGATTTGGACGGCAAATTCTTAGCAGTGTGTTTGCATCGAGGAAAATTGGAACATCCGTAAAATACGCCGCGCTTAGAGCGGCGCTCTACCAATTCGCCGCCGCAGCCAGGCTCAGGGCACTTAACGCCTGTAGTAAACGACTTCGCATTCTTGCATTTGGGAAACCCCGAACAGCTCAGGAATTTACCCCGCCTGCCCCATTTAACCACCATCGGCCTTCCGCATAGCTGGCAAACCTCGTCGGTAAAGATTACCTCTTTTTTGATATTCTTCTGGGCGAATTCCAGATGCAATTTAAAAGGCAGATAAAAATCGTTGAGCACTTTGCTCCGGTCATACTCGCCTTCTTCAACCTTATCCAGCTCTTCTTCCATCCGTGCGGTAAATTTAAGGTCGATTATTTCGGGAAAGTATTCTACCAGCAAATCGCAAACCTTGAATCCCAATTCCGTGGGATGAAAATAACCCTTAACTCTCCTTGCGTAATCACGATTAACGATTGTCTGTATTATGGGGGCATAAGTGGAAGGACGGCCGATACCATCCTCTTCCAATGCCTTGACCAGGGTAGCTTCCGAATAACGTGCAGGCGGTTTGGTAAAATGCTGGCTGGGAATCAGGCGAATGAGGCTGAGGAGCTCTCCTTTTTTTAATTCCAGCAGACTTTTTTCTTCCTTTTCTTCTTCTTCCTTGGGGTAAATTTTGGTAAAGCCGGCAAAAATCATCTCGCTTCCCGAAGCAGAAAACAAATAACCATCTGCCTTGATATTTACTATGGTTATCCGGTAGCGAGCAGGCGTCATCTGGCTGGCTACGAAACGCTTATAGATTAGTTCATACAGCTTATATTGGTCTTTACTCAAAAACTCTTTTAAATTCTGGGGCGAATTTTCAAGTAAAGCCGGCCGGATCGCCTCGTGAGCTTCCTGGGCAAGCTTCTTTGTTTTATAAACATTGGCTGAGGCAGGCAGATATTCTTGACCGAAATTCTTAAGAATAAAATCGCGCACCCCGGCAATTGCGGAAGCAGCAACGTGAGTAGAGTCGGTTCTCATATACGTAATTAAGCCGACCGGAGCGCCTTTACCCAGCTCGATTCCTTCATACAACTGCTGGGCAATTACCATTGTGCGACTGACCGTAAACCTCAATTTGTTGAATGCTTCCTGCTGTAAGGTGCTGGTAATAAAAGGTGGCAGCGGATTGCGTTTTTTTTCAGTCTGCTTAATCTCGGTTACGATAAACGTCTTGTTCTTTATATCCTCCACTAACCTTTCGGCTTCCTGTCTATCCTTTATCTCAACCTTTTCATCGTTTATCTTTACTAATTTTGCAATAAAACCCCTAATCCCTAACCCCTGACTACTGACTACTGATTTTTCAAGTTCCGCCTCAATTTCCCAATACTCCTGGGGAGTAAACTTCTGAATCTCTCTTTCCCGCTCGACGATTAAACGCAGCACCACGGACTGGACTCTGCCGGCGCTTAAGCCCCTGCCGATCTTGCGCCATAACAAAGGGCTCAGAAAATAACCCACCACTCTATCCAGGATTCGGCGGGTGAATTGAGCTTCTACCATATTATTATCGAAATTGCGGGTGTTAAGGAAGGCTTCTTTTATCGCCTGAGGGGTAATCTCATGAAATATTACCCTCAGGAATTTCTTCTCCTTAGGCAGCTTCTGTTTAATGTGCCAGCCGATTGCCTCTCCCTCCCGGTCGGGGTCGGTGGCTATATAAATTTTCTTTTTGTCGGCAGCCTCTTTCTTTAATCCGCTTAATATTTTTTGCCGGCCGGGAATGACTACGAAGCAGGGCTTAAAATTGTGCTCAATCTCTACTCCGAGTTCCTTTTTGGGCAAATCAATTATGTGGCCCATCGAAGAAGTAATCGAAAACTCCTTACCGAGAATATTGCCTATAGTCCTGGCCTTGGCCGGCGATTCCACGATTACCAGCGAACCCTTCATCTTAGTCATCTTAGGGACATCCTTTCTCTCTTTGCATATCTCTCTACTCTCTACTTGAGCTTTTGTTTCTTTGGTAACGCAAGACTCAATGACTGCCGTTTATTTTTGTAAATACCTTCCCTGGTAATTGCTTTACTAATCTTTTTAACTCTAACGTTGTAAGCGAAGCTTGCGCTACACTCACGGGTAATTGACTTTTAACAAGGATATTGTCAAAATCCAACGCAGTTGAAGAGAGTAGCCCATATAACTTACTCTCTGTTTCTGATAACTGCAGTTGGCTTAAAATTTGTTGTTTCTTTTCTGGTTCTGGTTGGTTAGGTTTAAGTTCTTTAATCTTAGCCTTTAATAAAGGCTCCAGTTCCTCGATTATGTCATCGGCGTTCTCTACTAATTTTGCCCCGTCTCTTAAGAGTTGATTAGTGCCTTTGCTTGTAAAACTATCCGCCTTGCCGGGAACACTGAAAACCTCGCGCCCTTGTTCTGCGGCATGGGTTACGGTAATCAATGCCCCGCTTTTTTGCGGCGCCTCAATCACTAATACCCCCAATGATAAACCGCTGATTATCCTGTTTCTCATTGGAAAGTTTTGCCTAGCCGGTCTGGTGGATAAAGGAAATTCTGAAATCAGCGCTCCTTTTCCGGCGATTTCTTCGATTAGCTTTTTATTTTCCGGCGGGTAGGCTATATCTAAACCGCAGCCCAGCACTGCAATGCTGCGCCCTTTTGCCCCTAAAGCAGCCTGGTGGCTAAAGGTGTCTATGCCTCTGGCTGCGCCGCTTACAATAGTAAAACCCTTTTCGGCTAATTGGCTGCTGAGTTTACAGGCCATTGTCCTGCCATAAAAAGAAGCTAAGCGCGTGCCTACTACAGCAATAGAAAAATAATCCTGAGGCAGAATCTGACCACGCACAAATAAAACTAAAGGCGGATCAAATATGTTCTTAAGATTAGCCGGGTACTCAGGATCGTCCTGAGCGAGTATCTTTACTCTATGTTCCTCGACCAGGCGCAGCTGCTCATTCAGTTTTATCTCTTTTCGCTGCCGGTCGATTCTTTGCGCAACCGATCCGCCGACCACCGATGCAATCTCTTCTGCCGGAGCGGCTAAAATCCTGCCGGGCTCTGCGAACCTCTCCAGAAGCCTCCTGCCCCTTACCGGGCCGATTTCCGGAATAAGCGCTAACCTAAGCCAATCAAGAGTCTTTTGCTCTAACATATTTAAGAATCCTTTTTACTGCTTCGGCAACCGATAAATCGGAAGTATCGACGGTATGGTCGGATTGAGCATAAAAGGGAGCCCGGAACTCAAGCAGCTCCTTAATTTTCTTTTCCGGATTATCTACGTTCACCAGCGGCCTATGCTCGTATCCGTGGGTGCGCGCAATAATCACGCCCGGCCGGGCGCTTAGACAGATCATCGCCCCGGTCTGTTTCATAATCCGGATATTCTCTTTATCCAGGACGACCCCTCCGCCGCAGGAAATCACCGAATCTTCTTCCGTAGAAATCTCCTTAAGAACCTGCTTCTCTATCTTGCGGAAGTAGAGCTCGCCGTCTTCCTCAAAAATCCGACTGATGGCCTTCTTTTCTCTTTCTTCAATTATGGAATCCATATCAACAAAACGCAGTTTCAGCTGCCTGGCTACTTCCCTGCCCACGGCAGTCTTGCCTGTGCCCATAAAGCCAACCAGATAGATGTTGGAAGCCATTCTCTAAGATTGCTCCTAATTAGCGGAAATCGCGCTCTTGCCCGGAATCAAAACGCACTCCCGGTTAAAGTGAAATTTTAACATCCGCCTATAAA
>JBDRMR010000061.1:0-5392 GCA_043812035.1 Candidatus Omnitrophota bacterium | reverse complement strand
GCGACGGACTGGAGGCTTTGGAGCTTTTTGAAAAAGAAAAGCCGGGGCTTGTTCTGCTGGACATAAAGATGGAGGGACTGGACGGGATTGAGGTCCTGGTCCGCATTAGAGAGAAGGATAAGAAAGTTTCTGTAGTGATGGTTACCGGAAGGAAGCCGGAAGAAGAAGAATCGGGGAAAAGATGCGAGGAATTAGGAATTTCGGGATATGTCCACAAGCCTTTGGAATTAGACGAGCTGGAGCGCGTGGTTATATCCCTGTTGCGGTAATGACAAAGGTTTGTTATGGCGATAGATTATAAAAAAGAATTGGAGAGCGCCGCAAAGAGCATGATTTTGGTGCACGAGCCTGACACGCTCATTAGGATGATAGTCAGGCTCATGGTGCAAAAGGTAAAAGTCATTCACGCGGGAATACTTCTTCACGACGATTCGCAAAATACTTATATACTCCGCGTCTCGCGGGGCCCGAGCGGAATAAGGATTCCCCGGGAATTCGCCCGCATGGATTACGATAATCCCCTGATACGTTTCTTCCGGGAGAGAAAAGATAAAGAAACTTCCGGAGACGGAATAATCATATATCAGGCGGCAAAACGGCTCTTAAGAAAAAAAATTAGACCTCAAACAAGAAAGATTTTCAGCGGCGCATTGCGCCAGATGGAGATACTGGATACGGTTATCTGCATCCCCAGCTACTTCCGCGAAGATTTGCTGGGGATACTCTTTCTGGGAAGAAAAAGAAACGGCCGCGAGTTCCATCGAAAGGAACTGGATTTCTTCATAGCCCTCGCTTCCGACGTAGCAATGGCAATTTACAATGCGCGGTTATTCAAGCAGCTTCAGGACGAGTTAAACAAAAGGCAACAGCTTTTCATAAACACCACTATCGCTCTGGCTGCGGCAATCGATGCTAAAGACCACTACACTCACGGCCACACCGCACGGGTTACATACTTAAGCTTAGAAATAGGGAAAAAGCTGATAGGTCAGAAAGACTTGCGATTCGAAGATAGATTCCTGGAACATTTGCATATCGCTGCGCTTCTGCACGACATCGGAAAAATCGGCGTCCCCGAGGCTATTCTGAATAAAGAAGGAAGGTTGTCGACGGAAGAAAAGAAAAGAATGCAGATGCATGCCGTAATCGGCGCTACAATATTACACCCCATCAAGGAATTAGAGACCGCAATTCAAGGGGTTAAATATCACCATGAGCGCTACGACGGCAAAGGCTATCCCGACGGATTAGACAACGGAAAGATTCCGATAATTGCGGCGATAATCTCCGTAGCCGATGCTTTTGACGCAATCACCACGGATCGTCCGTATCGAGCCGCTTTGGCCAAACGGGAAGCCATTTTAGAGATTAAGCGCTCATCCGGAAAGCAGTTCCATCCGAAAGTCGTGTCTGCATTTCTTCAGCTCTGTGAAGAAGGTAAAATTTAAATGGGGAGCAAACGCATACTCCTTACGCATATTTCTAACATCTCCGGCCACCGGAGCGCAAGCCTTTCCATAGAAAAAGCGATAAAAATCATGTCTCCGCAAACGCAAACTTTGTCTTTAAACGCATTTCATTACGTCCACCCCCGCGGCGAAAGGATAATTAATTTCCTGTATATGCTTACAATACAGAAGCTGCCGTTTATATGGGCTCATCTTTACGATAATCCCTACTGGAATAAAAGGACAAAGGGAATTAAGGAATTTATCCACAGGTATAATTTCCCGAAACTAAAAGTGCTGTTCGGCGACTTTAAACCGGACGTAGTTGTTGCGACTCAGGCGTTCCCCTGCGGGATGGTGGCTGATTTTAAGCGGGCCGAAGGAATTGAACTGCCGCTGGTAGCAGTGCTGACGGATTTTGCGCCTCACTCCTACTGGATATACGATAATGTGGATTACTATATTGTCCCTTCCGAAGAAATCAAACAAAAATTGATACAGAAAGGCATAAGTCCGGAACGGATAAAAACGCTGGGTATTCCTTTTAACCCTAAATTTAACCGGATTTTAAACAAAGCGGAAGTCAGAAAGAAACTTAAATTAGAAGAGAGCCTTTTTACGATATTGATTATGGGTGGGGGACAAGGATTGGGTCCGCTCAAGAAAGTAGTCAAGGTGCTGGATAATTTAAATTTCGACTTTCAAGAAATTGTCGTATGCGGCACCAATAAGCGCCTCTATCGCTGGTTAAAAAAGAGACAAAATTCTTATAAAAAAAATATTCTCTTGTTCGGTTACGCAGACAATATGGAAGAATTGATGTCGGCTGCGGACATAATCATAACAAAACCCGGCGGGATAACCTGCGCAGAGGCATTGAGCAAGGGATTGCCGATGCTGATTATGTCTCCCATACCCGGACAGGAGGCTAATAACGCATCTTTCCTTACCAGGCAGGGGACGGCAAGGAAAATAAATAAAACCGGGGATTTAGCCGGTATAATCAGCGAATTATATAACCATCCGGAGCAGATGAAGGAACTTTCCGAGGCAGCTTTGAAAATAGCCAAACCCAATGCCGCGGGAGATATTGCCCGCCTCCTTTTAGCACTATGATTTTTTATCTGATATACAAAATAGGAGCATTCATTATGCTTCACTTACCGTTGAAATTAGCTTATAAAATTGCCGTATTCTTTTCTGATTTACATTATCTTTTTGCCGACAAAGACCGCGCGGCCGTCACTGCCAATCTAAGGGCGATATTCCCGGATAAGAGCCTTGCTGAGATTAACTCCGTACAGCTGGCGACATTCAGGAATTTTGCCAAATATCTCGTAGATTTTTTTCGCTTTTCGATGTTAAACGAACAGAATTTAGAAAAGACCATCCGCATCGTAAACGCGCACTATATTGACGAAGCCCTGGTTAAAGGTAAAGGCGCCATTATTCTTACCGCCCACATAGGAAATTGGGAATTGGGGGGTGTGGCAATGGCTCTTTCAGGTTACCAAATAGGAGCAGTTGCTCTTCCGCATCGTCACAAAAGTGTGGATAATTTTTTCAATACCCGGAGACAGAGAAAAGGCGTAATTGTTATGCCTCTGGGCAGAGCGGCGAGGGATTGTTTAAAGCTACTGCAGGAAAACAAGGTTGTTGCCTTGGCAGGAGACCGCATTTTTAATACTATCGGAGTTCAAACGGAATTCTTTGGCCTGCCAGCGCGCTTACCCGCGGGTCCGGCTGCCTTTAGCCTTAAGACCGGAGCGCCGATAATCCCCGGCTTTGTAATCCGCAGTTCCGACGAGACGTTTTCGCTTATATTTGAAAAACCGATAGAGTACATCAAGACCGGCGATAGAGATAAAGACATAATGCAAATCGTATCCAAATATAAAACAGTAATTGAAGACTACATCCGGCGTTATCCGGGTCAGTGGCTTATGTTCCGCAAATTCTGGATTGAATAAACAAAGATATGAGACTATGCGTAGTTATACCCACTTATAATGAATCTGCCGCAATAGGAGACATCGTCCGTGAAATTCGCACCCAAGGCAGGCAAGTCGTAGTGGTTGACGACGGTTCAAGCGATAACACCGCCCGAATTAGCCAGGACTGCGGAGCAGTCGTAATGAAGAACTCAAAAAATCAGGGCAAGGGTTTCTCCTTGCTTCGCGGATTAAAATATGTGTTAGAGCATAATTTTGAAGCAGCTATTATAATGGACGGCGACGGCCAGCATGAGCCGAAAGCTATTCTTTCCTTTATCCGGGAAGCGGAGCAGTCCGAGGCCGGGATAATTATAGGCAACAGGATGCATAATCCCCGCACAATGCCGATAGTTAGAGTTATGACAAATAAATTTATGTCCTGGCTTATCTCCGGGCTGATTAAGCAAAACGTTCCCGATACTCAGTGCGGGTTTCGTTTAATAAAGAGAGAGGTGCTCGAGAGAATAAAGTTCACGACCCGCCGCTTTGAAACCGAATCGGAAATATTAATCCGGGCTTCGCAATTGGGATATAAAATCGAGTCGCTGCCTATTAAAAGTGTATATCAAAGAGAGAAAAGCCAGATTAATCCGTTTTTTGATACATTAAGATTCATCTATTTTATATTCCGCCAGATATGGACTATAAAGTCCTGAGAGAACGAATGGTAAAAGAACAGCTCCTCCCGCGGGGAATAGAGGACCCCGGAGTTATTAACGCCTTTCTTAAAGTAGAGCGGCATAAATTTATTCCCGAGGCAATGAGAAACAGCGCTTATGCGGATTATCCTGTCCCTATCGGAGAAGGACAAACAATATCTCAGCCCTACATCGTGGCTTTGATGAGCGAATGCCTGGACTTATCGGGAGACGAAAAAGTGCTGGAAGTCGGCACGGGCTCGGGTTACCAGACCGCAATCCTGGCCGAATTAGCGGGCAATGTTTATACTTTAGAGAGATTCCCGGGGCTTGCTAAGCGCGCAGAAACTATACTTAGAAATTTAGGTTACTCCGGAGTTAAGATAAAGGTGGGGGACGGGACGCTCGGATGGCCTGAAGAAGCGCCCTTTTCCCGGATTATCGTCACCGCTGCCGCTCCGGAGGTCCCGCCGCCGCTGCTTGAGCAATTATCCGAAGGCGGGAAGATGGTTCTGCCTTTGGGAGAAACCTTCAGCCAGATGTTGACGGTGATTGAGAAGGAAGAAGGCCGGATTAGAAAAGAGCCGATTTGCGGCTGCGTTTTTGTTCCGCTCATCGGCGAATACGGCTACAAGTATGGAATGGATATTTAATTTACCTAAAGAGTTATCTGTTATTATAGTAGGGGCTTTGCCGATATTTGAATTAAGAGGCGCGATACCGTTAGGCCTCTATTTAGGGATGCCGATTACAAAGACATATATTTTAGCGCTTATCGGCAATCTTATTCCTGTTATCCCTCTATATTTTTTATTACAGCCGGTTTCCCGCCGGGTATCTCATATTCCTTTATTCAGGTCATTTTTCAGTTGGCTGTTTAATCACAGCAAAAAAAGAGCGGAAATAGTGCAGCGTTATGAAGTCCTCGGGTTGATATTGTTTGTGGCTTTACCGTTACCCCTTACCGGCGCCTGGACCGGCACCATGGCAGCTTCTTTATTTAAATTAAAGTTTAAATACACCTTACCGGCAGTTATCTGCGGCGTGATTATCGCGGGCATAATTGTGACGGCATTATGCCTCTTGGGAAAATTCGGCTGGAGAACAATAAGATGATTCAAGTTTATACCGGAGACGGCAAAGGCAAAACCACTGCTGCCTTAGGATTGGCTTTGAGGGCTGCGGGCGCCGGCTTAAAGATTTACATCGGGCAATTCATCAAAGGCAGTCCTTACAATGAAATTAAAATACTTAGGAAGAACCCTAATATTAAGATTGAGTTATACGGCAGGGGTTGCTTTATTAAACGTAA
>JBDRMR010000060.1:0-2575 GCA_043812035.1 Candidatus Omnitrophota bacterium | reverse complement strand
GCAGGCGCAAGCTGCGATAGCCGCTCTGGGCGGAAAGGAATTTATGGGCCGGCCTCTTAATGTTGAGGCGGCGCGTACTAAATCGGAAGCAGGCCCGGAGAGTAGAAAAATAAGGAAGATACAACCGGTTTTTCACAAAACAGGCGCATATAAAGAAGGCAGGCGCTCGCGTAGCTTTATGATGCAGCGTGCTGCAGCTGGAATCGAGGAGCAGGCTAGCCCTAAGCGGAAAAGCCAAGAGAATCCTATGCGTTGGCGGAAAAAACGAGGGCAGCCCAAGCCTTGGCAGAAAAGCCAGGGGGAGTCTAAGCCTTGGAGGAAAGCCGAGGGAGAGTCAAGACCTTGGAAAAAAACCACGGGAGATTCCAGGCCATGGGAAAAAACCGGTGGTGAGTCCAGGCCTTGGAAAAAAGCCGAGGGAGAGTCTAGGCCTTGGAGGAAAACCGAAGGACAGGCAAGGCCTTGGAAAAAAGCTGAAGGAGATTCCAGGTCCTGGAAGAAAGCCAGGGGTGAGTCTAAGCCTTGGAAGAAATCCGTAGGAGATGCTAAGCCTTGGAGTAAAAGCAGTGGGCGTGCGCAAAAATCCAGGTTTAAAAGGCGGGGACAATAGGCAGTTATATATGAGACGTAAATATAATGAAAAAAGAGACACCGCAATTACTGATTTCTGATATAAAAGGACGGATATATCCCAATCCGCAATTAGAGGCGACTGGAATGAAAGGCGGCCGCTTCTTTAGGCTGGGACGAGCCGAACTTATTAAACTGCCGCACGCCAGCCGCCTATTTTTCATGCCGGATAGGGCGCCAGTCGCCTATGACACCGTTAAAGGATGCTTTACGGTTCTAGACAAAAATCCGTTTTCGCGAAAAATAACGATGTGTTTTTCCGTTGCTGCATTTACTCCGCCAGGCTTTACAGTTACCTACAATAGTTCTTATAAAGAAGTCGGAAACCCTAAGATTTTACCGCTATTCGCGTATGCGGCTTGCGCATTTTATAAAGGCGAATTTTACGTCGCGGCAATAAAAGTCGACTCCGACAGAAGACACGATTCCTGTTTTATCAACATCACAGAAGTTAGAAAGAATGTAGTAAAGTTTAGGCGGCTATTTCCGCACAATAGACTGGTGAGACATCTTAAAAGGTGCGCTCTTAATTACGGTTGCCCAAACGCACAAAATTTCTTTCTCTCGCGATATGAAGCGCCGCTGCCGTCATCGCCTGTATGTAACGCTGGCTGCGCCGGATGCATCTCGGCCGCCACACAACCACGGATAGAATTCATTCCTACTCCCGAGGAGATAAGGGATATAGCCGTCTTTCATATCTTGAAATCCAAAGACCCTATTGTGAGCTTTGGCCAGGGGTGCGAGGGGGAACCTCTTTTATCAGGCGATACCGTTGAGCAATCGATACGGCTCATCAGGAAAGAGACTCAAAAAGGCATAATCAATATCAATACGAATGCGAGCAAGCCGAGGATCATATCCCGATTATTCGATGCTGGTTTAAATACTATGCGAGTTAGCATGAACAGCGTAAGGCGCGAGTATTACACAAGATATTATAAACCAAAAGGATATTCATTTAAGGATGTTATAAAATCTATAGGGGCAGCTCAGGGTAAAGGCGGATTCGTATCAATAAATTATTTGACTATGCCGGGCTTTACGGATTCAAAGGAAGAATTTGAAGCATTGAATGTTTTTCTCCAGAGGTATAAAGTCGATATGGTGCAGTGGAGAAATTTAAACTTCGATCCTTTACGTTATTTCGAAGAACTGAAGGCGGTGATTCCAAAAAATAGGATGCTCGGCATAAGGCAGATCATGTATATCCTTAAGAAAAATTTTCCAGATCTCATAATGGGATACTTTAATCCATCGATTTCTCCTGCAAAAAATTACCTGAAAAAACTGACATATTAGGTGAGGGAATAAATCTATAGCAGTACCGAATTTCCTGTTGGCGGACATATTTTTTGCAGCTTGCGGGTTAAAAGGGAAAATGAAAGCAAGGCTTTTAGGCTTGGTTGTGGGCTTATGAGGCAAAGATACGACGTGATTATAATTGGAGCGGGTCCGGCCGGAATGATGGCCGCAATCCGCGCCGCGCAAAGAAATAAAAAAGCTCTTCTTATCGAGAGGAACAATATTCTCGGCGCAAAACTTCTTATCACCGGAGGAGGCTGTTGCAATCTTACCAATATGTGCGATAGCAAAGATTTTATCGCAAAATTTTCGCCCTCGCGCGATTTTTTACGAAACGCTTTCGCTCAATTCTTTAACACTGATCTCGTATCATTTTTTGAAGAAGCCGGAATTGCCTTTATGGCACAAGAGCATGGGTGCGTATTTCCGGTAAGCAAGAAAGCCACCGATATCGTAAGCGCTTTAAAACGGAAGTTAAAAGACGGCAAAGTTGATATTTTGTCCGGCGAACGCGCACGCGCGATTATTATAAAAGATCAAAAAATTGATGGTATTAGGACATATTCCGGTAAGCATTTTTTTGCTTCGCGCGTCGTGATCTCGACCGGGGGAATTTCGTATCCTCAAACCGGCTCAAGCG
>JBDRMR010000059.1:0-28592 GCA_043812035.1 Candidatus Omnitrophota bacterium | reverse complement strand
GTATCGTCAACGAAAAAAATCTCTCTCAAGCCTAATTTTACGCACTCTTCTATTTCGTCGGCTATATTTTCAACAGAACGTGGCCTGTATTTTTTGGAAGTATCGCAGAACGTGCATCTGTTGGGACAGCCTCTGCTGGTAATCATTGTGGTCATTAATGAGCCTTCGGTAGCCGGGGTATAGTATTTTCTGTAATTTCTTATCCTTCTGTCCGGAAATGGCAAAATGTCCAGATTGCTTATATCCTCTGTCTCGTCGGTCTTTATTATCCTGCCCTGTTCATCTTTAAAAATTATTCCTTTTATTCCGCTTAAATCTTTATTTTTTTCCAGAGCGCCCGCCAGCTCCGCAAATGTTATTTCGCCGTCCCCCGGTATAACCGAGTCGACCCCCGGCAGGGATATGGATTCAAAAGGATATGAGCGCACATGAGGTCCGCCGAGGCAAATATGAACCGATTTTTTGATTTCCTTTACTATACTTATAATCTTGACTACGTCTATTAAATTGTGAGTGCATACGGTAATTCCTGCGATATCGGGAGAAAAATCTATTATCCTTTTTTTTATGCCGGGATAATCCAGACTATCCACTAACGCGTCAAGGATCTCGGTCTGATGATGCGTATGCTTCTTCAAATAAGCCTGGAGGTACATTAGGGCGAGGGGAGGAAACAGGAATATTCCCTCGCTGAATATCCTGGGAATCCCAGCCCAAATCTTATTTTTCTTCGGCGGATTTATCAGTAATATCCTTGCCATCTTTAGGAATCCTTCTCAAACGGTACTTCACACGGGCATTTCGGGCTCGTAAACAATCCGGTCTATATTTAAGCTCTCCTGTTCCTCGGGTAATTTATCGTTTCTGAAAAATTGGGTATTCCCTTTCAGGAACAATTCTACCGGCATCTGTTTATGCGTAAGCTTGAAGGTATAATTCTGGCACTCTCTGTTGCACGGAAATATCGACCTTAAAGGCTTATCTATTCTATCTCTATAGGAACTGATAAGGCAGAATCTGGTGGTTGTTACATAGGCAAACGGGAAATACAGAGAGCCTTTTAATAAAGGGGACGGGCGGCTAACCCCCTGAAGGAGATTGTCCAACTCGATTCTTTTAATGCCTCTATCGATTAAGTAGCTGCTGGTTGCTTCGCTGTCGACGATTGATTGGCAGAAATGCTCAATCATATCCCCGGGCACCTTGCCGATTAACCTCAATATCCGCGGCCCTCTTTTCTGTTTAGTAAGCAGCCTTCCCAAAACCAAATTTATTCCGGAGTGATTCCGGTTAAGCCATCTCATAAATCCCCAATCGTTTATTACGATTTCGCTTTCGGGCCGCCGCTCGATTAGGTAATCTGACAATAATTTCAACCTTTCCATCCCGGCATTCGTAACATAAGGGCTGACAAAGGTAAAATCCATTCCCTTTTCGGATACGAATCTTAATATATATTCTAAGTCTTCTACAGATGGTATAAGATTCTGGCAAAATTCAATGCCGAAATAAAGCCGGGAGTATTCAGCGGTTACGTAATTTAGATTTTTAACCTTCGAAATGAATATTGCTTTTTCCACTGCCATTGTTCAACTATGCCGATAGCAAAGGTTATTACAGCTAAGCCTGTATATATTTTTATATTCTGCTTTGACTTTTGCTCTAAATTCGTCTTCTGCAATATCCGGATTCTGCTCCAGATATTGCAAGACCCTCCTTAAGAATTTTACATCCCTGACCTTTTTAAAGGTAGAATAATTCCTGCCGACAATCTTAACGCTATTTATTCCGATTTTTTTAAGCCTGTATAGTTCGCAAGCTCCGCAGGGGTCGGCTCCGGAAAGGAGAGTAAACCCTGCGGAAATCGCCCGGCGCAAATGAGGAATCTCTCCGTCATCTAAATCGTTCGGAATAGAAGAAATTTTATAATTTAGTAAGCAGGCGCTGTCGATTCCTGAAAAGTTACCTTTTATCCGATTTGGCAATCTGCCGGGGAGTCGCCTGAGCAGCTCCAGAAGATGTCGGTCAAAGTCCAGTTTCTTGAAGAAATTCCAGAGGAAGGGATGAAAGACCTCGTTTACTCCGTGGTGGAACGTGCAGAAGCCGTCAATGTTCTTGCATCCGCTGTTTAAGATAAAAACCTCGAATTCGACTTCGTTCTCTCCCTTTACCAAGTCGGCAATCTCCTCCACCATCAGCTGCCGGGGCAAAATAATCCTGGAGGCGCCCAGCTCCTTGTAAAATTTAACGGTTTCGGAGTTAAAGGTCGTCCCCGTATTGCTTATATGAATTTCGACATCCAGGTTTTTTTCTTTCAAATTCAACAGCAAGCCTATGTCCGCAATAATGAAAGCGTCTACGCCGAGCCTCTTTGCTTGCTCGATCTGTTTTAGAATTAAAGGATATTGCTGCTGTGTATAAAAGGCGTTTGCCGTAAAATAAACTGGGATGTCGCGGGCGCGGGCAACATTCACCGCTTTCTCTAATTCACCGAAGTCCGGAAGGTTGGCTGAGGTCCACTCTCTCCTGTTAGGGGAAGCCACATTGGTATATCGGGCTCTCCACTCGCCGGGCAGAACCCCGCAATACAACTCATCAGCGCCTTCGTTTATTATTCTTTCAATTTCTTTTACTTTATTGACAGGTGCGAGAATCTTCATTATCACCTCTCACGAAAGGCTCTATGGCCTTATCCTTATAATCTCTTATAACGTTATCCAGCGCGCCGATATCTTGTATGCCGAGTTCAACCGAAACCGCTCCTTTGCCGCAATTGCGGGTTACCTGATAGTCAAAAGAATAAGCATCGCAGGCGGAGATAAAACCCAACAGGATATTTTTTCCGGATAACTTGGAAAGGTCGAACCCCCTGATGAACGAAAGGAACATAGGTAAAAGGCCTTTTATCTGCCTCAGCCCTTTTAAGCCCGCAAGATTAGGAATTAAACAGAATAATAAATAAGCAAGTGACAATTTTGACGGCCTTAAATCTTTTAACTTATCCAGCACCGGTTCGATACTCTTTAAATTAAAGATTTCGTTTATTGGTTGATAACCGTTTTTATTCCTGGTAATTAAGAAGTGCTGGACATAAAAACACTTCCGCTTGGAAAGCGCGGCTAATAGGACAAAATAGAGCTTCTGGAACCTTAATATATTTTCTCTCGAGATTCTGCCGTTAGTCTGACTCTCCAGCGCGTCAATCAGCTCATCGGGCATTATACATCCGTCCATGGATAAATCTTTTGCCCTACCCAGGTACCGGCATCCCAAAAAGAAAATCTCTTTGACGAAGGCGTGCTTAACCCCGAATTCCAGTATCTCTGCCATCTGGCATTCATTGATGCCTCTTACAACGGTAGCCTTAAGGTCCGTAGAAACATTTAGCTTTCCCAGGTTCTCTAAGGCCTTTAATTTAACCTGCAACAGCCTCTTGCCTCTTATCCTTTCGTAAGCCAGATCGTCAAAACCGTCAAATTGCAAGTGTACTTCGTTTAAGCCCGCATTCTTCAGCTCTTTAAGATAAGCGAGGTCGGCAATCTTTATGCCGTTTGTATGCAAGGCCGCGATATTGCCTGTCCTCCTCACCATCCTGATTATATCCGGCAGGTCTTCTCTCATTGTCGGCTCTGCGCCCATAAGGTCAATCTTAAAATTCCTTTTGCCTTTAAGAAATTCTCTCAAATCATCTTTGGGATAATCTTCGGTTTGCCGCGCGTTCGAGTCAGCCAGGCAAATTGGGCAATCGAGATTGCATCGATTGGTAAGATGAACTATATAATCGCGCTGAGGCAAGCTCCTGGATAATAAGGAAAAATAAAAATTATTTAACTCCCGGTAGTAGCGGGGATGTTTCGAAAGAAGGAGCTGGAATCTTCCGTGTCTGGCGCATTCTTTCACCATATATACCTTTCCCTCGATCTCTGAGATATCCGCCTTTATTGTTTTTAAACATTCCGGGCAAACGCTCTTGGTCTCTCTTATTAATTTATTATCTGGCATACAGATATCTCCTTGAAATGCGCATTGCCTTTATCCACTCCACTATTGTAAACAAGTTCAAAGAGCACAGGTAATTGTATTCGGTAAAACAAGAGGCGTCGCAAGATCGGCAGGGAACGTCCTGAATATAATCAAATGCTTTTTTAAACCCGGCATCTAAGTAATTTAGAGACTTTGTCTTTTCAACCAACAGGGAGCAGGGATATATTGAACCATCCGTATCCACATTGCAGTAGAGCCGTCCTGCCCAACATTTAAGCCCGTTAATTGAGTAGGTTAGAGTCGGACTTTTATAATCCGGCCAATTCAGAAGGTGTTCTAAATAGCGGAAAGTCGAGGCGACAGGAGCTCCGTTTTTTTTCTTAATAATAATTTCTCTGATAGCCTTTCTATAAGAATCGTCCGGAGGCAAAAGGGACTCCCGACTGCCGCCCAGTATCTCATTATGGTGCAAGACCTGGAAGGTGGCTAAGAAGCCGTTATTTCTGGCTACCTCTAAGATAAAATCTATTCCGCCCAGATTGTGCTTTGTCAGAACCGTTATAGTCCAGGTAGGGATTTTTCCTCTGAGGCATCGGGCGGCCTTCATTGCCTTTTGAAAGCTACCCTTACCGCGGTTGCGGTCGTGCATCTCTTCGGTTCCATCTAAGGCCAGGATTAAATGGTCCAGATTCCTTAGAAGCCGGAATCTCTCCTCTATGAGATGGCCGTTGGAATCCAGGGTTACATATAGCCCCTTGTTTTTGGCGTAATCGATTATCAGTCCGATGTCGTCCCTGATTAACGGCTCTCCTCCCCATAACCCCAGCCGCTGCGCTCCCGTTTTAACTGCTTGGTCAATTAAATCAAAAACTTCTCTTGTGGTCAGTTCTCTTTGATTGCGGGTGGGAATATTGCAATAATTACATTTCGAGTTGCAGCGATTAGTCACCGAAAGCATAACATTTAAGGGGATTCTTTGCCCGCGGAATCTGCCCCTAAACGCCCCCCAGCCCATCTTAAATAGATTCTTTGACTTCATTACTTTCGCATTCTGCTCAATACGTCCAAAGGTCCGATCTTTATTTCGCGGCTGTAATTACTTAGAATATAATCCGAAATCAACTTAGCGTAATGGCTAAATTTATGTTCCTCTCTACCGTCATCGGGATAATCCTGAAAGATTATATAGCCGGGTTGACTTTCTTTTAGTTCTTTCAGAACCTTTTGCTGAATTGTTTGATTTGGCACGGCCGGGAAAAGAAGTATATCATAGCGCGTAGCGTTGCGCCGGCCGCATAGAAAGTACAAGATTGGATTAAAGGGGAGTGCGAATATCTTATCCGTTGGATTAGTATTGGCCTCGATATAATCGACCGTTTCTTTTATCACCTCTGCGTCGTAAGGCGGGCAATAAATTCTTGCCCGGGGTAAATCCAAAAGCACGTGTTTATCTCTCAATATGCCGACTGAACCGAGTTGAAAACCATGACAAAATGCGATATCCGCGATAAGAGTAATTGGTATTATGAGAATAAGTATGCTTGTCAGAACTTTGCTCTTGTTCCAGATTCGGAAAAGAAAATAACAACCTATAACGTAGACGGCGGAGAAGCTATTAAGCAAGTGTTCGAAATCCGGCCTATAAATGACTCTATAGTACGCTAAGACTCCGTACGTCATGAATAAAATTAAGCATAGATCCGTCTGTCTAATTTTCTTCAGGATAAACCGGCGGATTATCGAAAGAAACGTAATGGCATATAGAAACATCGGCAGATAAAATAAGGACTTTTCGAATACAGCGCGGATGCGCTCAATCGCCTCTAAGTTGCTGGGATTAACCGCGGGAACTAAAGTGGCAAACGGCAACGCGGCGTAGTAGAGAAAGTTAGACAGAGAAGACCGGGAGAAGGAAACCAGGTTATTTTTAACCGCAGGTAAGATAAAATAAATCACCGTCGGTGCTGCAAAAATAGATACTGCCGAATAAAAAAGTAACAATTCTTTTATCGGCTTCTTTACCGGTCTGTCTTTTTCTTTGATGAAACCGCTTTGCGCATAATAAATATTCCGGATAGCTATAACTATGCCGGTCGTTGCCGCTGCGATAAGCCCTGAATCTATCCGGAACCCGAAAGATATGCCGGTCACTGCTGCCGCGGTTAAAAGCCAAAATGAACTCATCCTTTCCAAATATTTGCTTATAATTAGCAGATATAAGAAGGTAAAAAAGGCAAAGAATCTGGCATAATACGGCCCCGGAGCAACAAGCAGAAGTGCAGCGACAATAACGGCGAATGCATCCGGCATGATTTTTTTCGACACAAGATAACCTAAGGCAACTGTAACAGCGGTGAGAAAGACAGCGAATAATCTGACCACGTCTAATTTAATTCCGAATAATTTAAAAAGAAAGGCGTATAAGGCCTGAATTCCGGCAATATGCGGATAGTTAAAGAAATCACGGCCTATCACATCTCCGTGTAACAGCCTAAGTGCGCCGTTAAGCAAAATTCCTTCGTCGTGTAAATTGATTCCGTAATTATAAAAACTTAACAGATACCCTACACTGATAAAGAAAATAACAAGAGACGATACTGCGCTCCTTTTTATTTTTAATCTATTGCTCATCAATAAATATTCGGATTGTATTCAATAAACCGCCTTGATATTCCCGCTATTCCCTAAGGGTATCTTCTGCGAGCACCAGGGCATTTTCGATGCATTCATCCATATTATTAAACCAAAATAAACCTGTCCTTCCGGCTAAAGAAAGATTTTTAAACTTATTAAGGTTTTCTTCGGCTTTGCGTATCTCTTGGCGATAGCCCAGCTTATAAATCGGATAAGCATCGGAAACGCGCTCTACATGAACTGAACTAATATCCTCGGATTTTTTAATAAAGTTGACTTTTATGAGATCCTTCTTTACTTGGTCAATTAACGATTCTGCCTTATTCCACCGCTCATCATTTTCTCTACAGGTCAACTCAACGCATAGGCTGGATTTGCCTTCCGGAACCAAGTCCCTGCTGAATAACACCGGGGAGCTAACCCGGTTAAATATTATCTCCTCTCCCGAGTAATAACACCATTGATAGCTATTTCTCAAAGGCTTATTTAATTCAATGTTGAATAGGAGAAGGGAAAGATAATCAAGATTCGGCCGGGGGGAACCAAGCAATCTAGAGAGTGCCGATAATGACCCCGTCCAAACAAGCCTGTCAGGCTTAAAAGCTGCTCCGTTGCAGGCAACGGCGATGATTTTGTCTTTGGAAAATCCGATATCGGTCACGGCAGAATTAGTAAGAACCTGCCCTCCCATCTGTATTATACGCTCGGCCAACCTGTCGCAAAATAATCCTATGCCCTTCTTGGGATAAATGAACTCCGTGCGAATCGGCGCGGGCATAATCGTAAATCTTAAAATATCGAATAAATTCCTTAAGTTTATGTGCTTGTCGATAACCGCCTTGGCTATGCTTGCCTTTGCCCATTCAGAATGCATTTCATCGGCGGATAAACCGAAAAATTTTTCCGTATATTTTCTAAAAAATATTTCATAAATCGTGGGTCCGTATCTTTTACATACATAATCTTTAAAATTATCTTCGTTGTCCGCTTTTTTCGATACGTTAAACAGCAGGTCTATGCCTGACCTGACCATTATGCTAAGCGGCAATTGAATTAAAGTTACCGGTCGCAACGGCCAGGTATAGTACCTTCCCAAAACCTGCACCCCGCTATGCCGGCGGATGTTCACGGTCTCGTCGTTTAAGATATGTTTTATAAATTGCAAGGTTGAGGGATTATCGGTGTGGAATCGGTGAGGACCGATGTCGAAGGTAAATCCGTTATATCGGAAGCTCTTGGCAAGACCTCCGACTTTATCTTCTTTTTCTATAACGATAACCTTATTCCCAATTCTGGCTAATTCGTACCCTATGGTAAGCCCGCTGACCCCTGCTCCGACAATAACAATCTGCTTATTCGACATTTCGGATTAAATTATCTTCCTTTTTGACTCGGCGCCGATTTTATTATACCATCAAAATCACTAAAGATAAATTCCGAAATCTACCGTTAAATAGGTGGATTGAGAATTTAAGGCGCTCGGCTAAATTGTTAATTGAAGTTTGATAAATCGGATAAAATATGCTTAGTTCAGTCCTAAAGGATTCCAGCCGTAATAGGCAAAAAGCGTGTATGCGGTTCCGGATACGGAGCCGGTGGAGCTGCCTTTGGGCGTCATCCAGCCATGGCCGGTATCTACAAAATCAGCGCTGGCATAAGGTAAACATCCCCTGCCTTGGCCCGACGGTGAAGGGCTGGAGATAATCATCCGGGATAACTGCCAGAGGTAATCACGGGCCTTATTTTGATAGATTTGTGCGGTCTCTCGCTCCTGCTTTTCTCTATAATAGCGCGCCATTATCTTAAAACTCAATATCATCTGAGCAGTCCACTCCGTAGAAACAACCCCTCCCCTTGCCAAATTTCTCTGAGCGGCGAAATCAAAACCCGTAACTTTGATGACTGTATTATCCGGACGGCGAAAATTTACTTCAACCCGACAGTTCTCTTCGGCAAATTTCATGACATCATCGGGTTGCATGCCGATTTCCTCCAGTTTGGCCGGTCCTATAGCGGCAATCGACCAGGCATAGGTATCGGTAGCAATGGTGGAATCGCCTTTACCGCGCTTAACCGGTATATCCGGACGGTCATAGGTATGTTTAACCAGCCAGCTCAAGACCTTCCTGGCTCTCTCTTCATAATGCTGTTCGCCGGTTATCTTATAAAGCATGTTGAAAAAGACGTAGGCGTCCAAATTGTGCTCGGTAGCATACCACTCTACCCTCGGTCCGCCTCTTATACCTGCGCCTGCATCCTCATCCTGTATCCGCATCACCCAATCGGCGATCCCCCTGGCCAAATCCAGGTAACGGTTGTCTCCGGACTGCTTTGTATATTGCAGTATTGCTATGCCCAGCCAGATATTCGGGCCGCTATGGACTACGTATTCTGCCGGCTGACCGTCTTTGGCGTAGTAAGCATTCAAAAACGCCCCGTCTATTTTCTCGGCTTTGTATTTATAGAAATCAAAAATATTCTGCGCTTTCTGAAAATCTCCGGAGTAGGTAAAAGCGCATGCCACCAGAGACTGATCGTAGGTAAAAGCCCAATTTGCCACGTCTTGGTCTCCCTCAAAGCTCAAAATAAGGCCGGTGCGGGGATTCTGGTGTTTCACCAGCCATTGATACATGTTATCAAAAGTTGCCTGCTGCAGAGCTATCTTCTTCTCATCTATAACCGACAAGCTTTTGACTGCCTGGGTTTCTTCTTCTTTAAGCTCAAGCAATTCCTTCTGCAGCGCATTCCTGTCTTCTCTCAGCTGCTCAAGCAGCATGCTAAGCCGCTGGGTATTCTCGCGAAGCGCCCGTTCTTCGGCTTCTCTTTTCTCGATAGCCAGCTCCATCTTGCTGAGCTTCTCGGACAGCCGCTCTTTTTCTCCCTCGGCATTATTGATCTGGGTTTGAATCTTCGCTATGCGTGAATTTAACTCCTCTTTCTCCCGGTTTATTCTGTTTACGTCTTCCTGGGCTGACTTTGACTCTTCCGCTACTTCGACCAAGCGACGGACTAAATTACGGTTTTCCCTCGTCAGCCTCCAGTTAAAATATCCGCTGACGCCGATAGCTAAAGCCAGAATGATAAGCAAAACCGCGGCAAATCTGGGTATTAAAAACTTCGTCCAGGCGTAACCGACGATGCGTTTATTTGCGGCTGCGGAGATCTGCGTATAAGACAGGCCTATGAGATATTGCCCCGGCTGATTTAAGACCGGTTCTATCCAAATGGGCTTCGTCCGCGCAGGAGTTGCCCGGCTGGACAGGGGAATTTGAATGTTAAGCAACAAACCGGCCTCACCTTTTCGAATCAGCTCAGCCAGGTCGAGCTTCAGATTATTTACGGTAAGACATATCCCTCCCTTAGAAATGTTGTTGGTAAACCCCTGCAGCCAATCGGACAAAAAGGTCTGGCCGTCCTGGGCGACCAAACGAAAGTCTACGGGAAAAACCGAATCCAACCGAATGTATTTTCTTCTCTCTGTCTTTCGCTTAGCCACGCTGGAAAATCACCCTCTCTCTAATCTGAGTCGATACGTCTTCAATGAATGCTTTAAACTCCGGATATTCGTAGGGGAAGACGAACCTCTTTTTTATACGGGTTACCTGCTTAAAATAGAAACGATTTTCTTTTATGCCGTATTCAACGCTTAAATCAATCCAGGAGTTACTCTCCCGGAAATCAGCCGGCAAATACTTTAACTTGAATCCCCCCGGCAATGCCACCTCCAGTTCGGTTACCACGGTATTCGGAAGGCCTAAATCCAGAGGATATCTGCGCTCCTGCTTGGCCGTCACCGAAGTATTTAATTGCGCCAACGGGGGGAATATCCTTAAATTGCCGGCCCTTATCCAATACTCCCGTCCGGAAAAAGTATAACTCAGAGTCACGCTTTTGTTCAAGTTATCTAAATTCCGGATGTCGTAATTTATCAACCTGGCGGCAGGAGATATGCCCTGTATTGCCTGCTTCAGATTCTCCGAAATTGCCTCTTGACTTGAATATTCGAGCCAAAGGCGATGGCTGGCGTCGTATAACCCGGAAGCGTAAACCGACCTCTCTGCGTTAATCGTCTCGTCGGGATTGATCTCCATCTTGAGAATCTTGCTTAAGTAATTATGTTGAGGGGGATAAACAGGGGTAGTCGCGATTTTATAGCCGGCATCGGCGAAAACAAGAACTTTCCTCTGCTGGTCTCCGCCAGGCAGATTTCCCAGGGAACAGGTAGAGCAGGTCGGGTCGAGAAATACGAGTTCCTCATTTATCTGGACGCAGACTATGCAATGATTAAAATTTATCGATGGAAATTCTTCCTGCAAATCAATATAATCGTCCGTGCCGATTAATACCGGATAAGACTTAACGCCTATTTCGCGCAGCATCGTAACCAGGAGTATGGCCTGGTCCTTACAATCGCCGTACTTATTGGAAAAGATATCGGTTGCTTTATGAGGTTCGTAGCCGGCCTGGCCGTATTCTACCGCAACATACCGGATATCCTCAGCGCAGAAATTGTAAAGTGCCCGCACCTTATCCAACGCCGTTTCTTTATCTTCGGTTAATTCCTTTACCTTCTGCTTTATTGCTTCATCCGCCTTAATCTTATCTCTGGCTAAATTCCACCACCATTTATAAACCTCTTCCCAGGATGCAAAGGTAGAAATAAGAATTGTCGGATTTATCTTTGAATCAGGCGGCATATCCGCCTCGGGAATAATCGCGGGCACATCCTTAAATTCCCAGAGATACTCTTTATATTCCGATTGCTCCTCTATTGCGGGCTCTAATTTAGCCTGAGAGGTATTGTAATCCGCATTTAAGACTTTATAGCGCAGGGGCTTCTCCGGGGGGGCAACTATCTTAAATTTAGCCTGAATTACCGGCTCTAATTCCTGCAGGCGGTAAGAAAGGACAAAGTCTTTATCATTGAGCAATTGATTGCGATAAATTTTATATTTGTATTCGATAACGCATCCTGCTGCAATCTCCGGAAAGGAAATTATCCTTACCCGGGCATTGCTGTAAAGAGGGAAATTCAAATATTCGGAAACATCGCGGATATGGCGGCTGCCTACCGGAACAACAATCCCGTCAGGCCGGATAGTCCGCGCGTATTCCAATTCCACCTTTTCGTAGGTAGAATCGTAGCTAATCGCGATTTCGGAAAAAACCTGCTTACCGCGCTCGTTCAATATTTTGATAAGGAGGTGTTCGTAAAAGACGGCTTTGTTCTCCGGGGTAAGCTCGACCTCTTCGTCGCAAAGCAAAATCAGCGCTCCGGCATTAGGGTATTCTTCCGAGGGCGGAGCGTTTTTAATTATCTCCTGCAGGCCAAGGGGAAAGTTTTCTAAAGACAGGTTTTCTCCTAAGCGGGTAATCAGCCGGATGCGGTCCTGGGCCCGAATTCTGAACGGCTCCCCTGTAATTCTGCCGTAAATATCCAGTGCCTCGTCGTAAAGATTGAGCTCTTCGCAAACCTCTCCGTAATAATAAAGAGTTTCGCCGTCGGGATTCTTAACCTTCCTAAACGCGTCTTTTGCCTCGGTAAAATCGTTATTCCTGTAAAGAGAAAGAGCAAGGTATTTCTTGGCTTCGGATACGGATGTTTTCGACAGATACCGGCTGGCTGATTCATAATCGCCCTGCCGATAATAAAGTAAACCCAATTCAAAATAAGCCTGCTCTAAATCCCTGCCCTCGGCTATCAGTTGCCTGTATTTATCAATGGCGCGCTGATAATAATCCCGAGCCTGCCCGCTGTATTTTCGTGCGACTTGGAGCCGATTCTCCCGGACGCAGCCGCTTATAACAACTCCTAATATACCTAAAAACAAAACAGTCCATAGTCGATAGTCCGCAGTCCATAGTTTTTTATTTTTACTGTGGACCGTGGACTGCCTGCCCCGAGCGGAGTCGAGGGGTGGGCTGTGGACTTTATTTGTACCTATAGTAAGCATTGCAGGTTCCTTCGCTGGAAACCATACAGGGTCCGAGAGGGCTCTCGGGCCTGCAGGCTTTTCTGAATAAAGGACATTGGACGGGCTCAATCATTCCCTTTAATACTTCCCCGCAGCGGCATTTTTTAAGTTTTTTGTTTAATTTTTTATGTGCAATGTCGGCGGGCATAACTTTTTCCGCATCGAAGTCCGAAAATTCATCTCTTAACTTCAGTCCGCTTTTAGGGATTTCGCCTATACCTCGCCAAGCAGCAATGCTGACTTTAAATACCTCTTTGATTATTGCCTTTGCCTTTGGATTGCCATTTTTCTTTACTACCCTTGAGTATTGATTCTGGACGCGGGATTTATTTTGAACAATCTGGCAAAGCAGCATGTAGATTCCCTCAATGATATCCAGGGGTTCGAATCCGGCCACGCAACAGGGAATTTTATATTTCCTGGCTATGAATTCGTAGGCTTGAGCGCCGATGACTGTTGAGACGTGGCCGGGACAGAGGAATCCGTCTATCTTAATCTGCCGGTCGGAAACCAGCGCCTCCATTGCGGGGGGGATGAGTTTAAGCGCTGAGTAGAAAAGGAGATTGTTTAATTTTTGTCTCTTGGCTGCCTGCACCGTAAGCGCCAAAGTCGGCGCGGTAGTCTCAAAGCCTACCGCAAGAAAAATTACCTTTTTTTTGGGATATCTTCTGGCGATCTCCAGGCTGTCCCAGGCAGAATAGACAACCCTCACGTCCGCACCCAGCGCTCTCTGTCCTTCAAGGCTTGCGGTTGTGCCGGGCACGCGCAACATATCGCCAAAGCTGACTATTATGGTATCGTCTTTTCTGCTTAACTGTATTGCCTTATCGATATAGTCCTGGTCGGATACACACACCGGACACCCGGGACCGGCAATTAAACGGAGATTCTGGGGAATGAAATTACTCAGTCCAAAACGGCGAAAGCTCTGGGTATGAGTCCCGCAGACCTCCATTATACTTACCTTAGCCTCGGGCGTGATCTCGAATATCTTCCGGGAGAGCCCCTCGATCAGCTTTCTGTCGCGGAATTCGTCAATGTACTTCATTGCTGATTTCCCTAAGCAAACTCAAGGTTTCCTGCGCGGCTTTCGGGTCTAGTATCTCGATGGCAAAACCCGCGTGGACAATCACATAATCTCCTATTTTTACCTTAGGCACCATCTGGATATTTACCTGGCGCACAAGCCCGCCGGCCTGCACCCAGCCGAGCTGGCCTTTTATTTTAATTACCTTCATGGGTATTCCTAAACACACGGCTGCCCCCCTTTTTCAATGAGCCCTTGACATTTTCAATTGTAAATACTCAAGAAAATGTCAAGGGCGAATTGAACCCTGCACCTTCTTACCCTAACCCAACGCTATCCTGTAGAAGGTGCGGGGTTAATTCCGACTTACAACTTATGTTCGCTCCGCTCCATAAGTTGTGTCGTCATTAAAATTTTATCATATTTATAGTAAATTATCCATAGGAGATTCTCAATGCTTACCGGTACTTACTTGTCCCATAATATATCCGCAGATAAATACGAATTCTGACTGTTTCTTTCGGTAATTTTGTGTTTATTTATATGTAAATAAACGTCGATTCCGCTGAAGCTTTTTTTCTCGACTCTCTGATAGTGATTGTCCATCCAGCTTATTACCCTCATTTGGTCCGAACCCGGCTGAACTGCTCTTTCAAAATCCCAAAAGGAAAAAACTATCCAGATTCTCTCGTAGTCTTTAATAAAAATATCGCCAGATCTATCAATAAAGTGAGTATGAATATCATATTCAAAAGGAAGTAATTTGTTTAAGTCTTTTGATGCCCGCAGTACAATTCTCTCATAGCCCTTAGGAAGAATGCGATTAGACCCGACGGACCTCTCCCTACCTTTAATATTAATATAGTACTCAAAGGGATGCGCCGTATTTTCGCAGGTATGAAATATTACGTCGCCTTTTTGGAAATTTTTAATCACATAGCTAACAGCTGCTCTATGGTCTTTCTTGCTGTGAACTCCGGGATGGTAAAATTCCGAGAAAGGCAGGTAATTCCTGTAATAGTTCCTCAAAGCAAAGCTGGTTAAAATTACTATAATTATAATAATCGACGCTTTATATCTTCTTTTTAAACCGGATATTCCGCTGGCGACAATAATATAGTAAAATATCGAACTCGGGATCAGATGTCTATCAATATATATTATCTTGAATTTCGATATCGCAAATGTCGTAAGAACCGGGATAAGTAAACAACATAATAATATCGATATTTCTTCTCTCTTTTTTTTATTCATTATTCCCCGAAGGAAAAACAGAAGAAACAATAGGAGTGCAGATAAGCATAACCATACTGGAACATTATATCCGATGCTAAAATTCTTAAGTGTGATAAGTACATTTACCAATGACATTGAGGGTAGGTATGACGGCATCCAATAAGAGTACCCCATCTCCAGTACAATCTTTAATTTAAACAATATAGCTATTAGCCACGGGATTAGAAATAAAAATATTATGAGATGGCATACCAGCCATTTTACTATTAGATGCCTGTATCTTTTCCAATAAAGTCCAAAAAATACAATCTCCGCAAATAAAATAAGGATAGTCATGTAATGGGTATAAATATTCAATACGTGAAGAATTGAATACCACGCGCAAAAAACAACCCTTCCGCTCTGCAGGAATCTCTTTAAAAAATAAACTGTCATCACTGCCAACAGTATTATGAGCGAATACATTCTTGCTTCTTGAGCGTAATAAACGTGCAACGGAGAGAGGGCAAGAATAAAAGCGCTCAATAATCCAACTTTTCGGTCAAAAAGCAATCCTCCCAGGTAATAAATTGCTAAAATAGAAATTACACTAAATAATACAGAAGATAACCTCAATACAACTTCACTATTGCCGAGTTCTCCCCAATAATGAATAAATAACTCATATAGAGGCGAAGGATAGTATCTATCTACTATTCCTGTCCATATTGTTTTTAAATTAACTTTTTCAGAATATATCACAGATTTGGCTTCATCAAACCAGAGACTAGACCTTCCCAAGTGGTAAATTCTTAATATCGATCCTACTAAAATGACCGCAAGAAACAGACCTAAGTATTTTTTTCCTTTTAACATCTTTTGGATATCCGAAATTTCATCCGGTCTTTTCTTTAATTTTTGCAAATTTTTCTATTGTTTCTCTAAAAATTTTATTGTCGCCGCCCTCCGTGAAAACTATATCTCCCCCGCTAATTAGTCCATTTTCCGGATTGTAAATAATAACTCCGCCGTCATCATCGCTATCGGGACCCAAGCTATACAACTTCCAGGTATCTTGAAAAATCACAAACCTGTACGGCTTTCTCTCATCGTCAAAAAGATCGTAAATTTGATATTTTATCCCGGGATAAACTTCGGCTATCTCTGTTAAATCGTTTGGCAACCTTTCGTATTTTCGTTCGAATTCTCTTATCTGTTGCGCAATGGTTTGAAGATACCGCGCAACCACAAGATAATGATGCGTCAGAGAAGTAAACTTCCATCTTCCCTCTTCCTTTATCAGATAATAACCTCCAAAGAGACAAGTCGGTATTACTTCTATAAAAGCCCTCTCGGGTGTAATTAATACAACATCCGCTATTTTTTCTCTACAAACAATTTCAACAAGTTTGGGGTCTTCTACCCAGAGCTTCAGATCTTCTAAATCATTATCGAAGGCATCGGTTTTCTCGAACTCTGGCCAAAGTTGCCAAAGTTTTTTATAATCTTTTTTCCTAAAGGCGTCTTGCCTTTCGCGGAAAATTTTGTAAATTTCTTTAATATCGGGGCTTTCATCTTGGGGGCCGGCCATAACAATACCGCTTAAATAGATCACGAATACGACTAACGATATAGTTATTTTACTTTTCATCTTATGGTCTTTGCTTATTAAAGCACTCCTTCAATATAACGTTTGTGATATTCTCAGCCAAAAGCCTGTTGCCTTTATCAGTACAATGACCAAAGTCACCGGCAAAAATGTCTTTAAAATATTCTTTATAGCCGGTTTTTCTTAACGCCTGTTTGAACAATTTTTCGTTATCTACAAAAATAACCCCATCCGGCTCTTCAAAAAATTTCTTTAACGGCTCTATATTACGCATAGGATACTGAACGCATACCAATCTTACTCCCCTTTTGGTTACGATTTCCTTCAATCTCTGAAAGTTATACCTTGTTACAGGATTATAATTCGTTAGCCTTAACCCTTTTGCTTTTCTAAAATATTCCTCCGCCAGTTTATATTTCCCCTGTTCTTTATAGCACAACGCTAAACTGGCATATATATTATCATTCCCCGGGTTTATTTTTGCGGCTTTATTTAACAGTTCTGCGGCATTATCATATTCACCCCGGTTCATATAAAGGCGGGCTAATTCAAAATACGGTATCTTGTATTCAGGATTTATTTTTATTGCTTTTTTAAACATCTCTTCGGCTTTATCGTACTTCCACTGATCCTTATAACTCAGCCCTAATGTAGTATATGCTTGTTCGCTGCCCTCAGGATTTATATCTATTGCCCTCTTAAGCGTCTCTTCGGCTTTGTCATACTCTCCTTGAAGGGAATAAAACATCCCTAATCCAATGTGCAACCTGACGTTATTGGGATTTATTTCTATGCATCTCTTGAGCAATTCTTCAGTTTTAGCCCGGTCTCCCTTAAAACAAATCCAGATTCCCGAATCATCGCACTCGTTTTCATCAACGATTTCTGGATTCTTCTCTACGGATTTCTTGTTTATCTTCTTTTGCTCTTTAAAGCTATTTTGCTGCGCTAAATCTTCTGCCTTAGCACTAGTAGCGGCTTTTGTTGCAGGCTCGCCATCTCCGGTATTACCGAGTTTATTATTAATGCGGAGCCAAAGAAGATTGGCCAGCTTGTATGTTTTGAACATCTTAAGGAACAATATTATTTTTTTGGAAAAAGTATTTTCATACGGAACGGTCTCCTCGCTGTCATTTATACCCATCATTGTTATTACCATGTCTGGATTGTATCTGTCCAAGTAATCTTCTACTCTTGCCAATATGCCCGTGGTGGTAACTCCCGGTACACCTTTGTCTATTACGCTGAACTTTATTCCTATATGCCGCTGATTTAAAATCTCCTCAAGCGGGTAGGGCCAGGCGTAGAAAGTAGTGGACTCCCCCAGACACAGAATAAGATATTCTCCTTTTTGTCTGACGGAGACTCTGTTTCTATATTCCTGTAAAGATAATATTATGGTGCCCCCTGTTCGAAGCCCTGCTTCAAGCAAAACCATAGATAAAAATATTCCGAATATTATCAGAATTATTTTTTTCTTAACCGGTGTTTTCTGCCCAAATACAGACAGTAAACCCACGTCTCCTCCTCAATAAGCATAATGCATATTTAGAAAAAGGTCTTTGGCCTGCAGTCCGATAGTCAAGATAAACCTTTTAAAACCCTTAATATCCTTTGCCTGGCAGACTTACTATGGGTTATTCCAAACTCAAAATCAACCTCTTCTCTATGGGATAAATACCAATTATAACTCTCTTTAAACATATCACAATTGCTCATTTCGGGCTGCCAGCCTAAAATTTTCTTCGCTTTAGAAATATCAAAATAAAACGGCCTATCCGGAGTCATATAATGCCAGGCAGTAAAGGGAGACAGACTGAGTGCGTCTAAGGTTCCCAAAACAATCTTAGCAAACCCCGAAGGCAAGGAGACTATTTTAGAAGCGCTCTTCGCGTACTCTATTAAATCCTGGAGAGCCTCTCTAACTGTGCCGAATTTCTCCGCACCCAAATTAAAATCTTCATTTTTACAATACTTTTCTATACTCAAGATACAAGCGCTTGCTAAATCTTTTTTACTTAAAAGTTGATATGGATTATCGCCCCTGCCGATAATATAGATATTTTTGCCTTGGGCGATCCAGCTATACAAAATTTGAAAAATCCCTAATCTCCCTTCGCCGACTACCGTCCGGGGACGCAGGATTGTGATATCCAATCTTTTTTTTCTGAACTCATTGCAAATCCTCTCTGCTTCTATTTTAGAGCGGCCATAATTACACACGGGATTGAACTCCGTATTTTCTGTAATGGGGCAATCTTTAGGGATACCATAAGTAGCGCTGGAAGATATAAAAACAACCTTTTTAACTCTTTCGCATAAACATGCGTCAAGAACATTCTGCGTCCCGCCGGCATTTACCTCCCGGAGAATTTTTTTCTTGGATCTAGAAATCGGCAGAGCTGCTGCATTATGGAATACATAGTCAATGCCTTTGCAGACTTCTCTTACTATTTCTTTACACCTTATATCTCCTTTTATAAATTCTATTTTTTCTTCAATCCCGGCGCTGTTTAGGCCTTCTCTATCAATGATTCTAACGCGATAATCATTATCAAGGAGAACTTTTACTAAATAGAGGCCTAAGAATCCCGATCCACCTGTGACCAGAACATTCCTCATCTTTTATATCTTTACTCCGTTAACCCTGCACCACTCAATAGACCTCCTCATCCCTTCTTCTAAATCTATCTTGGGCTCGTATCCTAATTCTCTCCGGGCCTTTTCGATGCTGCAGGCGATGTCCTCGGCCATTTCTCCGGCCACGTGAATTTCTTTTACATAGAAACCTGCGCTCTGGATTAAAGTATCTGCAATCTCACACATTTTAGATACAAATGCAGGAACAAACCGAGGACGGAAGTCCTTAACATCTAACCACCTGGCTATTGTCTGATATATCTCTATTGTGGGATAAGGGCGTTTATCCGTTATCCAGTATGTTTTGCCTATAGAAATGTCTTTTTGCCCTATCAACAGCAGCGCATCCACAACATTGTCTATATAAGATAAGCTCCTTAAGTTCTTGCCGTCCCCGAAAATTAAAGGATTCCCTTTTTTAATCATCCTGAAGAATCCTGTCTGGCGCTCCGGCTGCCTGATTCCATAAAACCAACAAGGTCTTATAACCGTAGTTTTAATTTTACCTTCTTCAAAGGCGCGTCGAACTAACGCTTCTGCCTTATATTTGCTTAAGCCATAGTGGTTGTAAGGATAAAGGGAATCGGATTCATTCATTAATTTATATCTGAAGCGGTTAACCCCAGCCGCTGAATTGGAAGAAACATATATAAATCTCTCCGCACCCGATTCTACTGCTTCTTCCAGTATATTTTTTGTTCCCTTAACATTTATCTCGTAAAAATCTCTAATTCTATGCGGGTGGATTATTCCGGCACAGTGAAAGACGGTATCTATTTCCTCACATAGGCCCTTTAAGCTTTCGGAGTCTGATAAATCCCCGTTAAAAATCTGAGCGCCGAGTTCTTTAAGATAGGCGCTGTCCGCCTCCGGCAAAACCAGACACCTTACCTCTCTTTTTATTCCTCTTAAGATTTCAACTAATCTCGTTCCCAACCAGCCGGGAGCACCGGTTACTAAAACCCTTAGGCTATCCATATAATATCAATCCCACTGCCGTAACCCATAAAAAAATATTAATCATCAGGGGTTTGTCCGAAATCAAAATACTCTCGGGATCTGCATTGTTTTCTTTCCGGTAGATTAAAAAAAGGTAGCGAAGGATTCCATACGCAACGAACGGGAGAGTGAATATTAGACTCTTGGTACTGAATTTTTTTGATTCCTGTCCGGAAATGGCGTAAAAAGCATAAAATAAAATGGTCGAGGCGGCAACCATTGAAATCATTTTCTCCAACAGATGAATACTGTATCCCCCAAAAACTCTTTTATAGTCCCGGGCATTGCCTTTTAACACTATCAGCTCGTATCTTCTTTTAACTAACCCTAAAAGAAGAGCAAGAAGCATAGCGCAAATCAATAACCAATGGGAAGGTTGAACATTTATCACTGCTGCCCCCGCGGCTACCCTGAGTACAAAACCAAAAGCAATGGCAAAAACGTCTACGATGACCAAATATTTTAATAGAAGCGAGTATGCTAATTGGAGTAATAAGTAACCCGAAGCAGTCAGGAAGAAAGATAAATTCAGATAGTAAGATGCGCCTAAAGAAACAAACGAGAGAACTACAAAGAATAATATCGCACAGGGGACTTTAATCTTCCCGGAAGCCAGAGGCCTCTTAGATTTTACCGGGTGGCGCCTATCGTACTTTAAGTCGGTAAGGTCATTAAGAATATAGGCTGAGCCGGAGAGAAGACAAAAAATTAAGAAAGCGTACACAGACCTCAGAAACAAATAAGAGTTAAAAAAATTCTGAGAGAATAGAATCCCGGCAAAGACAAATAGATTTTTTATCCACTGCTTGGGTCGAAGAATCTCTAAATACATCCTTAAATTCTTATTCATCTTTTAAATCAAAAGATGGTTGTGGTGTGACAAGAAGAACCTTTATATCTCCGTCCTTGCTAGCAAAACCTACCTTAAGGCTTTTGCCAATCTGTCTTTCGATAAGTGCGCACAGAGAGGGTTCAAATAGCCTGAAATCCGCATTCAGGAAGATAGCCTTCAAATTCTGGCCATCTATCCAAGCGGATAATTCTCGGTCGGAAGCGATACCACGCAACTCCAGATACATAGGCACATAGGTCACTTTAGCGGCAAAAGCATATTTGGGCTCAAAGGTTCCTACCCGTGCTCCCGTATGCAAATGTTCTTTCATAAACATGACAGCTTTCTCGTCCGGAGCAGTCCCAAGTGCTCGGAATCGGTTAAAATGACGACGGTAATAAGAACTCGCTCCGGATAATAACGCAACGCAAAAAATAATAATCAGCACAAAGAATGCTGAAAAACGGAAAAAACTCTCTTTTTTATTGCCGACATTGGACAAAATAGAAACAATGCCGACCGAAGCAAGGGAAAAAACGATAAAATACGGCGTTAAAAAGTGATTAGTTCGATAAAGAAACAGAAGATGCAACAATAAATAACCGGGCCACAATAATAAAATGCATAAAAGCAAAAATAACTTTTTTTTAACCAACTCGATTATCCCTCGTGCCGCCAGCAAGAAAAAAACAATTCCCAACCACCCCCCATACACGGAAACCACGACAAAGGGAATTTTTTTTGCTACTTCTATTGCGCGGTTAAAATAAATTTCGGGATTGCGACGTATCGCAGCTATAACAGAATAGTTATTTTCCTCCGGAGTTCCAAATATCCGGCGGGCCATAGGCACTCCTTCAAGATAGGAAAGCCTTTCAGGCAGATATCTAATCGCTTGCCCGTAACCCTGCTCAAAGCTGGAATATGCCCTTTTGGCAATTCCCAGCTCAAAATTTCGGGTTGCAAGACCATATAATACAACATAGCCTACCACTATGATTATGAATGGCGCTATCCAGGCAACTAAGGAAGTGCCGGCTGCCCTGAGAGACCTGTTTATCAAAACACAAAAAGGAATAAAAGCCAAAAATAGGATTAAACCTTCGTTTCTCGAGAGCGCTGCCAAAGCAACAAAAACCGACGAAAGCCACAGATGTCTTATATTTTTAGTATAATAAAATGACAAAATTTTCCAAAAGCAAAATCCCGACATAGCTGCAAATAGGGCATCGCTGCCGTTTGTTATAATCGAAGGTAAAACAGGAGAAACCAGAAGAAGCAAGGTTATAATTAGCGAATTCGAAAGGCCCGATAACCGTTTTGCAATGAGGTAGGAGCTTAGCCAGAGCAAGCCAAAAAGCAAAAAGCGTCCGATTCTACAACTATGAACCAACCAAAAGGGCGAAGATTGAACAGGAATATAAATCAAGGCGTAGAATAATGCCACGAAAGGGTTATGGGCATATAAAGGCAGGATTCCTTCGGTCAATTCTCTGCCGTTATTTATGTAAAAAGCATCGTCAAACGAAGTCAGCTCGCTCAAGCCTGGAAGGAAAACCGGTAAAACAAAAACTATATTTAAAATGAGAATGAGCGGTGCAGCAAACCGGGATAAAGCCTCAAATGTTGTTGGGTGCGCACTTGTTTTATTCATCTTATACGATTTCTTTAATTCTGACTTTGTCCAACATAAGGAAGTAAACACCTCTTATCTGATTAAGAAAATCATTGATATTTTTTAAACTTTTTATTCGGTTTAAAAAATATCCGGGTCTAAAATAAAATTTTTTATTAGCACCAGATATCCATCTTTTAACCCTTTCTCTGGGTAAATCGGTAATGGATTCATTAATATTATTCTTACTGTTAAATAAATAATATTCGGCTAACTCGTCATAGCTTAATCTTCTTTCGCCTATCGTCTGTTTAACTAAAATTGAATTGGGGTCCGGTAAGAGTTCTCCGTAAAGAACAAAATCCGGCTTTATTTTCCCAACCAATCTTATAGTCTCTCTAACCGTATAGTTATTCTCTCCGGGAGAGCCTAGCAAAATATATGCCAGTGTTCTGATCTTGGCTTCCCTCGACAAAATAAAGCAGTTTTCAATCTGCCCAACACTAATACCTTTATTCAGAGTGTTTAAAACCCTCTGTGAGCCGGATTCAATTCCGTAGGAAATCATATAGCAGCCGGCACCGGACATAGCCTTTAATAAATCTTTAGAGACTAAATCAACCCTCGTTTTGCAAGTCCATCTAAATTTGAGCCTCTCTTTTATCAAACGTGTGCATAATTGCATTATCCTTCCCTGGTTATAAGTGAAATTGGGGTCAACAAAATGAATTTCCTTAACCTTATATCTGCCAACCACTTCTTTAATCTCTTGCGTCACATTATCAATCGACCTCTCCCTTACCTGTTGCGGCAAGGTGCAAAAAATACAATTATACGCGCAACCCCGAGATGTCTCCATTAAAGTTACTGGAGGGTACAAGCCGAAAGGGGGGTGTATTCTATAGCGATTGTTCGGCAACAGATGTCGAGCGGGTAAAGGCAGTTTATCCAAGTCTGCGTAGGAAGGAGGGGAAGAATTATTAATAATTTTTGCGTTGTGTCTGAACGAAATATTGGGGACATCGTATAGAACTTCGCACTCTCCTCCCTTATTTAATCTTCCGCACAAATTTAACATTGCCTCTTCGCCTTCTCCTTTTACCATTACGTCAAAATCGGGCCCGTATTTAAAGATTATCTCCGGAGGAAATACAGTGCAATGACCTCCCAAAATCACTTTCGCTTTCGGATTTTCCCTTTTAATTATTTGGGAAATACGGATGCCGTTTTTTAGATTGAAGATATTGCAGCTCAAGCCACACACAGAATAATTATCGCCTTTTAAATAATTACTTAAATCTTCCGATTGCGTTCTCAAGGCCGGCATATCTAATATTTTTACCCCATAACCGTTTTTCTCAAGCAAAGAGGCAATATATGCTAATCCCAGCGGCGGTAAAGGGTATATCCCACTTATGTTGAATCTGATTCTTACCGGCGGAGGAGAAATTAAAAGAATACTCATAATCGAAAATTTTGCTTTACCTGGCTTGGATTAAGATTAGTTTTTGAATGCCCTGATCTCAACAGACGCATCATCTTTGATAATCCTATAATTAATAAAGCGGGATTTTCCGAAATATTCCTCAATCTTCTTATCCGGCAACGCGCTTAGGCCTAGCCCTATAAACTTATAATTAAACATGGCGCTCTTAACCGCTTTCAAAGAGATGGGCTTCCTCTGGTCGTATATGCGCACTTGCCCGTTTGACTTAAGCACTCGAAATATCTCATTCAGGACTCTAGGCACATCGTTCCAGTGATGGAGCGAACCGGTGCTTATTACAAAATCTACAGAAGAATCTGGTAGCGGAAGAAAATGCGCGTCGCCGCAAATAAATTTAAGGCTTCTTCCCGTTAAGCCCTCAATTCTGGCTCTCCTTAACGCTACGCCTAATAATTTTTTAGATATATCCAGCCCCAATATAAAAAGTCCGCTTCTCATCTTTGCCAGTTTAATTGGCAAATGGGCTGTCCCGCACCCGAGATCAAGGGTTATTTTATTTTCTATCAGCGGTAAAAGAGGAAGATTCTTGTTTAAAGGAGAGAGCCGGTTTCTTACGATATAATCGTAAAGCGAGCTAAAGTAGGTGTGGATAATCCTCTCTTCGAAATTCTTTAATAATTTTTTTATCATAACCGGCTTTGATTAACTTATTTTATTTCAGATTTATTAAAATCCTTTATCTTCCAGCACAGATAAGCAAAATGGCAAACTAATCTCGAAAAAAGAGAAATTATTTTTTCGAAGAAAGCCTTATCGGCTTTAACCAGATTGGATATTCGGCAGAAATCCTTGCACATTCTCTGACGCAATTGCTTTTCTAAGGGATTAATTCTGTCTGAAGCTGACTTTGCAATCTCTGCGTCCGGCATATGATAGCAGTATCCCAATTTGAATCCAAAGTAGTTATCCGCCCTGCCGTTATTTTGATAATAAAACTCTGAAAATGAATCTCTTTCTTTAATAATACGGTATTTAGAAGGATTGACGTACATCGGTGAGCCGGGGTCTAATTCTATAATCTGCGTCCGCATTGTGACATTATCGTTGAATTCGTTTTTTAAAAATCGCTGGAATCTTTTGGTGTCATCCAGCTCCCGGGGTGTTTCAAAAGGCAATCCCAACGCAAAACAAACCTCAGCAGGTATCCTGAGTTTGCTCATAAACCGAAGTGTCTGCAAGAACTCGTCGTTGCTGAAATAATAGCCCTTATTTATCCTTCTAATTTTCTCAGAGCTTGATTCGGGAGAAAGCAGAATCATGGAATGGGTTTCTAAAAAAGTTTCCTTAAACATCCTTATGAGTTCCGGGGAGGGAAGGGGGCCGCATTCCATAATACAATTTACCTTCAGCCTCTCTGTCCTTATTTTTTCAAATAATCTTTTAAAATAGTCCTCGCGATCGGGAAGGCAGAGGTGTTCGATAAATATAGTAGCGTAACCGTAACTATATGCCTCTCTTATTGATTCAACAACCGTGTCAATAGACCTTATTGCGACATCCTTTCTTCCGTTTATTAACTCTTGCGAAAATTTGCTGCCGCCGCAAAAACTGCAGTCAACGGGACAGCCCCTAAACATCGGAATGGGCAGAAATTTTCTTATTTGGGAGAGCCTTAAGTTTATCCATTTACCCACTCCATTTATCCAAAGCCACGGTATTTTGGCATAGTTTACGTAAAGGCGGTGGTTCTTCAGCAGATTAAAATTTGTAAAATTGAATTTGTCCATATCTTCGGATTGGGCGACATATGAAATTTTGTTTGCCCTAACAACGTTATTGCCGCTTCTCCAGGTCAGGTTAGGCACCGAAGATAAATCTTTATTCCCCCCGAGTATTGCCTCGGTTAGTTTAAAAAACGGAATTTCTCCGTCTCCCCGGATAATTCCGTCAATACAGTCGAAATTTTTTATTATTTCTTGATGGAAGAAGCTGGCGGTCAACCCGCCTAAAATAACAAACACGCGCGGATTAGCCAGCTTGACCTTCCTGGCAAGCTCGATTACATCGTATGATTGCTGGTGCCAATGCAAACTTAAGCCGACAACTTGAGGCGAAGTTTTCTTTACATAGTCTGAAATTGAGAAACGGGGATTATTAATCATCTCGATGCCGAAATGCAGAACTTCAACCTTTATGCCTTTCCTATAACTATAATCGGCGATAGCCAGTAACCCCATCGGCATAACCATACCAAACATATGGCTGCCGTACAACCTGTAGAAATTATTCAGCTTTGGAGCATGAATCAACAGGCAATCTAATTTCATCATTTTCTTTCAACCCCGAGGATTCCCACCGACCTTCTGAACAAGGTCCGGATGTATTTCCTTATCAATATGTATCCGCCTAAAATAAGATTCCTGAAACTGATTGTCCTCTTAAATATGTGCCTTAGGATTATCTTTGGTCTTACGTAGAATTGAAACATAGCTTCTCTCTGTAAGTCGATTAATTCCCTGCCGGACATACCTTCAGGGGCATAGATTAATCTATCGTCGGTGTAGCCAAACCAATCAAGCCAGGAAGTGGCTGAATCAGGATTGTTAATAATGATTTCCTTTGCCTTATAATCTTCGAACAATTTCGAGCCGGGATACGGCACTATGATATTAAATTTTGCAAAATCGCAATCCAACTCTTTGGAAAACCTTATCGTGTCTTCGCAGGTTGACCTGGTTTCTCCCGGCAGCCCGAGCATGAATAGACCCAGGCTAAGAATACCCGCTTTTTTAGTGGCGGCCATTGCCTGCCTCGCCTGTTCCAGGGTAGTGCCCTTTTTTGTCCCTTTTAGTATCTCCGCATTCCCCACTTCAAATCCATACATTATCGTATGCAAGCCCGACTCCTTCATTTTCTTAAGCAACTCCGGGTCAACCAAGTCAGCCCTGGTTTCCGTAATCCACTTAATTTTTTTATTAAGCCCTCTGCGGATTATCTCATCGCAAAATTCGTGGCCCTGCCGTATCGAAAAGGGGAAATTGGCGTCGGTAAAGCCGAAAAAGTTAGCCTGATACCTTTTATGCATAGTCTCTATTTCGTCAACAATCTTAACGCTGTTTCTAAATCTTGCCTTCTTATAGAACTTCTCCTGAGAGCAAAATACACAATCATAAGGACAGCCCCTTGAGCCCACGATGGGTATGGCCACATCATACAGCGAAACCATCGGACAGCCTCTGCGATAATCTTTTAAATCGAATAAATCCCACGCAGGATAAACCAAATCGTCCAAGTCCTCGATAAGCTCCCTATCCGGGCTATGAAATATATGCCCGTTCTCCCTAAAACTTATCCCCTGAACATCCCGCAGGGTTCCTTTATTCTCTATTGCAGAAATAAGTTCTGATATTGTTATTTCGCCTTCGCCGCGCACTACTATATCGGCCAGTCCTTGAGAGAGTATCTCCTCGGCAAATATGGTAGGATGAATATTTCCCCACACCAACGTTATCCTGCTGTTTAATATTTTTATCTTCTTAGCCAAATCAATTGCTCTTGTTGCCGAACTGGTAAGGCAAGAAAATCCTACAATTTGAGGCTTCTCTTCTTCAATCTTCTTAAGAAATTCCTCATCGCTAATTTTATTTGCGAGAAGATCTATAGTGATTACACTGTGTCCATCTCGCTTAAGGACAGCTCCGATATAACCAATTCCGGCTGGCAACAGGGGCAATACAAAATTTCTGTATATTAAGTTGGACCTGACTAAACTTGAAGTTGAATTGACTAATATTATCTTCATAATTTTCTTGACATATTGGCGTTGTTGCTCCTTGGAAAAAGCACGGACAGTCTTTCCCTAAGCAACCCGGGGATAATTCTGAAATTAACAATGGATGTTGTCAACGCCCATAAGATATATTTGCTTCTAAAATGGAATTCGCGTTGAGCCCTCTTATAAATCCTTTCCACCTGTTCAGCTTTTAAAGAATCGGTCTCGTAAACAGGGGGCCCGTATTCATAATTAGTGGATACTATCTCTAAATCCGTTAAAAAATTACCCGTATTTTTTACTATTTCATAAAATTTTGTTCCCGGAAAAGGGGTCGCTATAAAGAAATGCGCCTGATCCACCGATAATCTCTTGGCTACATCGATTGTTTTACGCATCGTATCCGGAGTCTCACATGGAAACCCGATTATAAAAAATAGCGGCGCCCGCAGCCCTGCTTGGTTCGCCATAGTTATAGTACTCTGGGCCATCTTAAGATTGAGCCCTTTGTTAACCTTATTTAGGGTCTCTTGGGACCCGGATTCGACTGCAATAGGTGCCATATAACAGCCCGCCTGAGCAAGAAGGTCAAACATCTCCTGGTCGCCCAGGTCTGCGCGTATACCCCCGCCCAAAGCAAAACGCAGATTCTTGTACCGTCGGGCAATTAGCCTCCGGCAGAATTCCTTCACCCTCTCCGGATAGATGGTAAATACATCGTCCATTATCTGGATTTCCCTTATGCCGAATCTGCTAACCAGCTGGTCAATTTCATTTAGCACATTATCTACGGACCTGAGCCTTACCTTGTAGCCGTGGACATATTTTACGCAGTAGATGCAG